>NZ_PSWD01000069.1:0-547 GCF_002931705.1 Rathayibacter sp. AY1C5 | reverse complement strand
CGGGAGCGGATGCGACGAGTGCGCGCCCGGGGCACAGCGAGCACCAGACCGGCTGGGCGGTCGACGTGGTGGGAGCGTCCGGCGCGTGCGCGCTCGAGATCTGCTGGGGCGACACTCCGGAGGGGCAGTGGGTCGGCGCCAACGCCCACCGCTTCGGCTTCCTCGTGCGCTACAAGCCCGACACCACTCCGATCACGGGGTACGAGTCGGAGCCGTACCACCTGCGGTACGTCGGGACCCAGCTCTCCGGGTACCTGCACGACTCCGGCATCGAGACGCTCGAGCGCGTCTTCGGCCTTCCGGATGCGCCCGATTACGCGCCGGGGACCACTTCCTAGGCGGTCTAGCGATCACAGACGGGCACGATCGGGCGTGACACGCGCCGCTCGTTACCGTACTGTTATTCGGAGCGCTTTCGGAGGCCCGTCTGACGGGTCTCCCACCCCCGCCTGGTGACATAGCCGCTTCCCCTGCTCCCGAGCCCGGTCCCCCGCCGAGCCGCCGACCCGTGAGACCTCTCTGTGCCCCCTCGCTCCACCCGCTCCAC
>NZ_PSWD01000009.1:0-97957 GCF_002931705.1 Rathayibacter sp. AY1C5 | reverse complement strand
GTCTGGCCCGGTGCGGATGGCGGATCCGCCGGGGGGACGGGGTGGGGAAACACGGGCGTCACACGGGTGGGGTTCACTGGGGGGAGACGCCCGACGGGCGCGGGACGGAGGCGCGGCATGGACCTGAACACGATCCAGCGCGTCCGGGTGGTGCGCGAGCGCTCCGAGCTGGCGGGCCGCGGGCCGCGCTCAGCGGTCATCGGAGGCGGCTCCTGGGTGTTCTCCCTCCCCCACGACCACCTCGACGAGCTCCTCGACCTGCAGGGATTCGCGTGGGAGCCGATCGTGCGCACGGACGCCGGGCTCTCGATCGCGGCGACCTGCACGCTCAGCGAGCTCGCCGCGATGCCCGACGCGGGCGACACCGCCCATGCGCTCTTCTTCCAGTGCTGCACGGCACTGCTGGGCTCCTTCAAGATCTGGAACGTCGCCACTGTCGGCGGCAACATCGCCAACGCCCTGCCCGCAGGACCGATGATCAGCCTCGCCGCCGCGCTCGACGCCACCGCCCTCGTCTGGCGGGCCGACGGCTCGGACGTCGCCGTGCCGGTCGCCGAGCTCGTGACCGGCAACATGACCACTTCCCTGGCCCAGGACGACGTCATCCGCTCGATCGAGATCCCGCTCTCCTCCCTCCGGGCGCGCACCGCGTTCCGCAAGACGGCGCTCTCCCCTCTCGGACGCTCCGGCGCCGTCGTCATCGGCCGCCTCGACACCGACGGCGCGTTCGTGCTCACGATCACCGCGGCGACCGTCCGGCCGGAGCTGCTCCGCTTCGCCGCCGTTCCCTCCTCGGCCGAGCTCGCCGCGGCCGTCGACGGCGTCGCGACCTGGTTCACCGACCCGCACGGAGCCGCCGACTGGCGCCACGCCGTCGTCCGCGTGCTCGCCGAGGAGATCCGCACCGAGCTGGCCGGAGGCGCCCGATGAGGTTCACCGTCAACGGGGAGCCGGTCGACGCCTCCCCCCGCCCCGGCCAGGTGCTGCGCACCCTCCTCCGCGACCACGAGCACTTCGAGGTGAAGAAGGGGTGCGACGCCGGCGACTGCGGCGCCTGCTCCGTCCTCGTCGACGGGACGCCGTTCCACTCCTGCCTCTACCCCGCCCACCGCGTCGAGGGCCGCGAGGTGACGACCGCGGCCGGCCTCGGCACGCCCGAGGAGCCGAGCGCGGTGCAGGAGGCGTTCGTCGAGGCCGGCGCGTTCCAGTGCGGCTTCTGCACGGCCGGCATGGTGGTCACGGCCACGGCGCTCGACGGAGTCCGCGCCGAGGACGTGCCGCGGCTGATGAAGGGCAACCTCTGCCGGTGCACGGGCTACCGCCCCATCCGCGAGGCCGTGACGGGCGCCTGCGCGTCCGGGCACGGCGCGCACGCGGCCGAGCCGTCCGGAGCGGATCGCACGGAGGCCCCGGTCCGCGGACGGCACGCGGCCCCGCCGTCGGGTCTCACCCCCGTCCGCCGCACCGGTCGCCCGTCGGCCGAGGAGTCCCGGGTCGGCCGCTCGCTCGGCGCGCCCGCCGGCCGGCGGATCGTCCAGGGCCGCGAGCCGTTCACCCTCGACGTCGCCGTGCCCGGCCTGCTGCACGTGAAGGTCGTCCAGAGCCCGCACGCCCACGCGCGCATCCGCTCGATCGACACGACCGCCGCCCGCGCGATGCGGGGCGTCGTCGCGGTCCTCACCGCCGAGGACGTCCCGGACGTCCTCTACTCCACCGCCCGCCACGAGTCCCGGCTCGACGACCCGGACGACACCCGCATGCTCGACACGGTCGTCCGGTTCCGCGGGCAGCGCGTGGCCGTGGTGGTCGCGGAGTCGGTGGCCGAGGCGGAGGCGGCCTGCCGCGCCGTCGAGGTCGACTACGAGGTGCTGCCCGCCGTCTTCGACCCGGAGGAGGCGCGCTCGGCCGGCGCGCCGCTCCTGCACGCCGACAAGGATCCGATCGCCTCGCGCATCGCCCGGCCGGAGGCGAACGTCGTCGCGGAGCTCCACGGAGAGTACGGGGACGTGGCCGCCGGACTCGCGGAGGCCGACGTGGTCGTCGAGGGCCGGTACTCGACCTCCCGGGTCGCGCACACGGCGCTCGAGACCCACGGCACCATCGGCTGGCTCGAGGGCGGAGAGCTGGTGCTGCGGACCTCGACGCAGGTGCCCTTCCTCGTGCGCGACGAGATCGCGCGCCTGTTCGACCGCGATCCGTCGACCGTCCGCGTCTTCACGGCACGGGTGGGCGGCGGCTTCGGCGGCAAGCAGGAGATCCTGACGGAGGACGTCGTCGCCCTCGCCGTGCTCGCCACCGGCCGGCCCGTGCAGTTCGAGTTCACCCGGAGCGACGAGTTCACGATGGCCCCCTGCCGACACCCGATGCGGGTCGGCGTCACGCTCGGCGCCCGGCGCGACGGACGGCTGACCGCCCTCGCCGTGGACGTGCTCTCGGACACCGGCGCCTACGGCAACCACGGACCCGGCGTGATGTTCCACGGCACCTCGGAGTCGGTCGCCGTCTACAGCGCGCCCAGCAAGCGCGTCGACGCGCAGGCCGTCTACACGAACAACCTCCCCTCGGGGGCGTTCCGCGGCTACGGCCTCGGGCAGGTGATCTTCGGCATCGAGTCGGCGATGGACGATCTCGCCCGCGAGCTCGGGATCGACCCGTTCGAGCTGCGGCGGATCAACGCGGTGCGCCCGGGCGAGCCGCTGGTGGTCACGCACGTCGAGGGCGACGACATCGGCTTCGCCTCCTACGGGCTCGACCAGTGCCTCGACCTCACCGAGGCGGCACTGGCCGGCGGCGGCGGCTCCCCCGCCCCCGACGGACCGGGGTGGCGGACAGGGCAGGGCACGGCACTGGCGATGATCGCCACCATCCCACCGCGGGGCCACTTCTCGGAGGCGACCGTCACCGTCGACGCCGAGGGAGTGCTGACCATCGGCGTCGGCACGGCCGAGTTCGGCAACGGGACGACCACCGTGCACACGCAGCTGGTCGCGAGCGCCTTCCGCGCCTCGGCCGACCGGGTGCGGATCCGCCAGTCCGACACGGACGCGGCCCGCTACGACACCGGAGCGTTCGGCAGCGCCGGCACGGTGGTCGCGGGCAAGGCCGTCCACTCGGCCGCGACGCGCCTCCTCGCCGAGCTGCAGGCGCTCGCCAAGCGGCTGACCGGGCACGACGAGACCTTCGAGCCCGACGACGAGGGCCTGCTCGCTCCGGACGGCACCCGGGTCGCGTTCGCCGATCTGGTCCGTGCGGCCGGCGGACCGGTCACCGCGACCGGGAGCGAAGACGGCGCTCAGCGCTCGCTCGCGTTCAACGTCCAGGGCTTCCGCGTCGCGGTGCACGAGCCGACGGGCGAGGTGCGGATCCTGCTGTCGGTCCAGGCGGCCGACGCCGGCTTCGTGATCAACCCGGCGCAGTGCCGCGGGCAGGTCGAGGGCGGAGTGGCGCAGGCGATCGGCTCGGCGCTGTACGAGGAGGTGATCCTCGACGGCGAGGGCACCGTGACCACGGCGATCCTCCGGAACTACCACATCCCGCAGATGGCGGACGTGCCCGAGACCGAGGTGCTCTTCGCGGACACCGCCGACGAGCTCGGGCCGTTCGGCGCGAAGTCGATGAGCGAGGCGCCCTACAACCCGGTCGCCCCCGCACTCGCCAACGCCGTCCGCGACGCGATCGGCGTGCGGCCGACCGAGCTGCCGCTCTCCCGCGACCGGATCTGGCGGCTCCTGCACCCGGACGCCGCCCCGGTCGCGTCCGTCGAGGCGGAGGCGCCGCCCGGTTGAACGACGACGGGCTGAGCGCCGATCGGCTGCCGCAGCTCAGACGCGCGACGCCAGCTCCGTGCTCGCCCGGGCGACCTCGCGGGCGATCGCGTCCTCGTCCGCGTTCACCAGCCGTCCCTCCCGCACCGTCGGGCGACCCTGCACCAGGAGCAGGCTCAGCGGGGGCTGCGCTCCGAGCGCGAGGGCCGCGACCGGGTCCGCGATGCCCGCGTGCTCGATCCCGTCGATCCGCCAGAGCGCGAGGTCGGCGAGCTTGCCGACCTCGATCGAGCCGATCTCGTCCTGCCGGCCGAGCACCCGGGCCCCGCCGATGGTGGCGACCGAGAGCGCCTGCCGGGCGCTCATCCGGTCGGCGCCGGCGCGCAGGCGGTTCATCAGCACCGCGGCGCGGATCTCGGAGCCGAGCTGACCGGACTCGTTCGACGCCGCGCCGTCCACGCCGAGGCCGACCGGGGCTCCCGCAGCCAGCAGCTGCGGGATCGGCGCGATGCCCGCCGCGAGCCGGCCGTTCGAGGACGGGCAGTGCGCGACTCCGGTGCCCGTGGCCGCGAACTTCGCGATCGCGTCGGCGTCGAGGTGGACGCAGTGCGCCATCCAGACGTCGTCGCCGAGCCAGCCGAGCGACTCCAGGTGGTCGGTGGGCGAGAGGCCGAACGCCTCCCGCGTGTAGGCGTCCTCCTCCACGGTCTCGGAGCCGTGGGTGTGCAGCCGGACCCCGAGCTGACGGGCGAGGACGGCCGACTCGCGCAGCAGGTCGGTGGTCACCGAGAAGGGCGAGCACGGGGCGATCGCGACCCGCACCATCGCGTCGGCGGAGGCGTCGTGGTACCGCTGGACCGCCTCTCCGCTGGCCTGGAGCGCGGCCGCCGTGGTCTCGACGGCGAAGTCCGGCGGGAGGCCGCCCCGGGACTCGCCGAGGTCCATCGACCCGCGGGTCGCGTGCAGCCGGAGGCCGAGGGTGCCGGCCGCGTCGACGATGCCGCCGACGATGTCGCCGGAGCCCCGCGGGAAGACGTAGTGGTGGTCGGCGACCGTGCTGCAGCCGGACCGGGCGAGGACGCCCATCGCGCCGAGGGCGGCGGAGCGGGTCAGGTCGGCGTCGATGCGGGACCAGGCGGGGTAGAGCGCGACGAGCCAGTCGAAGAGGATCGAGTCCTGCGCCCAGCCGCGGGTGAGCCACTGGTAGAGATGGTGGTGCGTGTTGACGAGCCCGGGAGTGAGCAGGTGGCCGCGGCCGTCGACCCGCGTGAGCGCGATCGCCTCCTGCGCCGGCAGGCCCGTCGGGGACCGTCCGTCGAGGGCCCACGCCGGAGGGTCGCCGGCTCCGACGGCGACGATGCGGGAGTCGTCGACGACGACGTGGCCGACGGGGTGCTCGGTCCCGTGCGCGTCGACGGTGGCGACGTGGGCTCCGGTGAGGACGTGGCGCTGCATGCCCCGAGCATGGCAGCGCGGTGTTTCGCGGCCGTTTCCCGCCGGAGTGCGAGCAGGCCGGCGCGATCACGACGGCGCGCCGTCAAGGGAGGACGTGCGGCTCAGCGCGCCGCGTGGATCGGGCCCGAGCGCCCCGCGAGCGGCTCCCCGGACGTCCCCGTGCGCGCGGCGAGGACCTCCGCGAGGATCGACACGGCCGTCTCCTCCGGCGTCGACGCGCCGATGTCCAGGCCGATCGGCGAGTGCAGGCGGGCGAGCGTCTCCTCCGTCACTCCCGCCTCGCGCAGCAGCCGCAGCCGCCGCTCATGGGTGCGCCGCGACCCCATCGCGCCGACGTAGGCGACCGGGAGCGCGAGCGCGGTCTCGAGCAGCGGGATGTCGAACTTCTCGTCGTGCGTGAGCACCGCGATCACGGTGCGCGAGTCGACCTCGGCGCGGGCGAGGTGGTCGGACGGCCACTCGACGAGGACCTCGTCGGCGCCGGGGAAGCGCTCGGCGGTCGCGAACACCGGACGTGCGTCGCAGACGGTCACGCGGTAGCCGAGCAGGGCGCCGGCGGAGCAGAGCGCGGCGGAGAAGTCGACGGCGCCGTAGATCAGCAGGCGCGGCCGCTCGGCGTGCACGACGTAGGCGATCTCGAGCTCGGCACCTCGGCAGGCGGTCTCGACCGTGGCCGAGCGGCCGGAGGCCAGGCGCGCCTCGCGCTCGGCGAGGATGCGGCGGGCGGTGTCCTCGTCCAGGTGCGGGCCGACGACGTCCTGGAGGCGCGTCGCTCCGGTGAGCACGAGGCCGATCAGCTCCTCCGGGCCGCCGACGACGATCGCCAGCGCGGCCGAGCGGCCGGCGCGGGCGGCGCGCAGCTCGGCGAGGACCGCGGTGGAGCCGGAGTCGACGACCTGGCCGAACACGCGCAGCTGCCCCCCGCAGGACAGGCCGGCGGCGAAGGCCGCCTCGTCGTCGAAGCCGAAGTGCTCGGACGCGCTGCCCGAGGTGCCGAGCACCTCCTGGGCCAGCGCGTACGCCTGCGCCTCGACGCAGCCGCCGGAGATCGAGCCGATCGCCCGCCCCTCCGCGTCCACCGCCATCGAGGAGCCGAGAGCGCGGGGAGCCGAGCCGATGACGTGCGTGACCGTGACGACCGCGACGCTCCCGCCCCCCTCGACGCGCTCGAGCAGGGGGGCGGCGATGTCGAGCACGACGGCCTCCTCTTCTCGGACGGGAGGCGACGGCGCCGGGGCTGCGGGGAGGCCGGGCGGAGCCGCCGACGGGCGCTCACACGCAGGAAACATGCCGAGTATAGGGTCGATCCATGCCTGACGACGCTCCCTTCCTCGACCTCGTGATCCGCGCCTCCGACGTGCTGACCGAGAACGGCCGGCGTCCGGCCAGCATCGCGATCGCCGAGGGCCTGATCGTCGCGGTCGGCGAGCGGGACGCCCCCTGGCGGACCACGGAGGAGATCGTCCTCCCCGAGGGCCAGGTCCTGATCCCGGGGATCGTCGACACCCACGTGCACGTCAACGAGCCGGGCCGCACGGAGTGGGAGGGCTTCGCCTCCGCCACCCGCGCCGCCGCCGCCGGGGGCGTCACCACGATCATCGACATGCCGCTGAACTCGATCCCGCCGACCACCACGGTGGCGGGGCTCGAGGCCAAGCGCGCGGCCGCCGGGCCGCAGGCGCAGGTGGACGTCGGCTTCTGGGGCGGGGCGATCCCCTCGAACCTCGGCACGCTGCGCGAGCTCCACGACGCGGGCGTCTTCGGCTTCAAGTGCTTCCTCTCGCCGAGCGGCGTGGACGAGTTCCCGCACCTGAGCCGGGAGCAGCTCGTCGAGGCGATGCGCGAGATCGCCGCCTTCGACGGACTGCTGATCGTGCACGCCGAGGACCCGGCCGAGCTGGAGGCGAGCGCGCTGGAGCCCGGCGCCTCCTACGGCGCGTTCGTCGACTCCCGCCCGCCCGCCTCCGAGCGCAGCGCGATCCTGCACGTGATCGAGGCCGTCCGCGAGACCGGCTGCCGCGCGCACATCCTGCACCTCTCCTCCGCCGACGCGCTGCCGCTCCTGCGCGAGGCCAAGGCCGAGGGGCTGCCGATCACAGCCGAGACCTGCCCGCACTACCTCACCTTCGACGCCGGCTCGATCCCCGACGGCGGCACACAGTTCAAGTGCTGCCCGCCGATCCGCGACGAGCGCAACCGCGAGCTGCTCTGGAAGGGGCTGCTCGACGGGACGATCGACATCATCGCCTCGGACCACTCCCCCGCCACCGCCGAGCTGAAGCTCCCCGCCGGCGGCGACTTCGGCGTCGCCTGGGGCGGGATCTCGGGACTCGAGCTGAGCTTCCGCGCGGTCTGGACCGGGGCCCGCGAGCGGGGCATCCCGCTCGAGCAGGTCGTCGCCTGGATGTCCACGGCGACCGCCGCGTTCGCCGGGCTCGGCCAGAAGGGCCTGCTGCACGCGGGGTCCGACGCCGACCTGGTCGCGTTCGACCCGGAGGCGCAGTGGCGCGTGGACGTCGACGCCCTCTCGCACCGGAACCCCGTCTCGGCCTACGAGGGCCGCGTCCTCCGCGGCGCCGTCGCCGCCACCTGGGTGGGCGGCCGCCGCGTCACCGCCGCGACGGTCCCGCCCGCCGGGCGCCTCCTCACCCGCCCCTGACCTCGACCCGCCGATCCCCCGCCTCCCTGACGACACCTCGGGGAGCTCGACCGCTCACGCCGAGCGCCGCCGTGTCATCGGCAGGTTTCGAGCGTGTGAACGGAGGCGGGTCGGAGCCGCGGAGCGGGCGGATCGCACAAGACTCGGAGTCCCGGCGGCGGCTCCTCGGGATGCTCCGCCAGTGCGCGGAGCCACCGGCAGGCGCGAGGCTGGCAGACGGGCTCGCAGGAGCCGCGAGCAGGACGGTCACCACCGCGTGACCGGGCCCGGCCGCACGGAACGGACAGGAGCGGACATGTCGATCATCCTCGGGGACCACCAGTACGGGAAGGCCGAGAACCGCGTCGTGCGGATCTACCGCGAGACCCCGCGTCACGAGATCCACGACGTCAACGTCTCCACGGCCCTCCGCGGCGACTTCGAGGCCGCGCACCGAGAGGGCGACCAGTCGGCCGTCCTGCCCACGGACACGCAGAAGCAGACGGCGTACGCCTTCGCCAAGGAGAAGGGCCTGCGCTCGATCGAGCCCTACGGCCTCGAGCTGGCCCGCCACTTCGTCGACGGCTACGAGCCCGTCCACGGCGCCCGCATCGAGATCGAGGAGTTCGCCTGGGAGCGCGTGCTGGTGGACGGGCGCGAGCACGACCACACCTGGGTCCGGAAGGGCCAGGAGACGCGGATCGCGTCGGTCACGGTCGAGGGCTCGGGTGACGAGCGGCGGATCTGGATCACCGGCGGCTTCAAGGACCTCACGATCCTGAAGTCCACGGGGAGCGAGTTCCACAGCTTCCTCACCGACCCGTACACGGTCCTCCAGCCGACGCACGACCGGGTGATGGCGACCTCGCTGGTCGCGAAGTGGCGCTTCGCCCTGAGCGAGGACGAGATCGCGGCAATGGACTGGGAGGCGGTGTACGCGGGCGTCAAGGCGCTCATGACGAGCCGCTTCGCGACCGTGCACTCCCTCGCCCTCCAGCAGACGCTCTTCGAGATGGGGAAGGCGGTCCTGGAGGAGTACCCGCAGATCGTCGAGATCCGTCTCTCCGCGCCGAACAAGCACCACTTCGTCTACGACCTGTCGCCCTTCGGCGTCGAGAACGACAACGAGGTCTTCCACGCCGCCGACCGCCCCTACGGCCTGATCCAGGCGAGCGTCGCCCGCGACGATGCGCCGCCCGCGGGATCCGCCTGGACCGCCTACACGGGCCTGGTGTGACCGGCGCCGGGGGCGTCCACCGGGGGCACGTGCTGCACGTCGCCGGGGGTGCGACGCTCACGACCGCGCGGGAGTCGCTGGTGTCGATCCCGGACGGCGCTCTCGCCGTGGACGAGGACGGCACGATCGCCTGGGTCGGTCCGTACCGCGAGCTGCCGGACCGCTTCGCGCTCCTGCCGGTCTCCGGCGACGCCGCGTCGATCCTGCTGCCCGGCTTCGTCGACGCGCACGTGCACTTCCCCCAGACGTTCTCGACCGACGGCTTCGGCGGCGGCCAGCTGCTCGAGTGGCTCGACCGGACGGTGTTCCCGGCGGAGGCGCGTCTCGCCGACCCGGAGTTCGCCGACGTCGTCGCGCGCGCCTTCACCCGGCGACGGGTGGCCGCGGGCACGACCGCCGCGATGGTCTTCGGCTCCGCGTTCCCGGCCGCGCAGGACGCCCTCTTCGAGCGCAGCCGCGAGGCGGGGCTGCGGATCGTGTCGGGGCGCGGCATCCAGACCACGGGCCCGGCCTCGGCGGCTCCCCTGATCACCTCCGAGGAGGAGGCGCTGACGCTCGCGTCGGAGGAGATCGACCGCTGGCACGGGAGGGACCCGCTCCTGCAGGTCGCGCTCGTCCCGCGGTTCTCGCTGTCCGTCACTCCCCGGACCCTCGGAGCGCTCGGCGACCTCTACGACGACGTCCGCGGACGCGGCGTCTACGTGCACAGCCACCTCAACGAGAACGACCGGCCCGGCGACGGCGAGATCGCCGCCGTGCTCGGCTCGTACGGCACCCGCAGCTACCTCGACACCTACGACGGGCTCTTCCTGCCCGGCTCCGCGCGCGGCGGCTCCTCCCTCCTCGGGCCGCGCACGATCCTCGCCCACGCCGTGCACTGCCAGGACGCGGAGCTGCACCGGATGGAGGAGACCGGCACCTCGATCGCCCACTGCCCGACCTCGCAGCAGTTCCTCGGCTCCGGCACCATGCCCTGGCGCCGGACCGTCGCCTCGGGGGTCACCGTCGCCCTCGGCACGGACGTGGGCGCGGGCGACGAGTGGCTGCTGGCGCGAGTGGCGAACGACGCCTTCAAGGTGCACCTCTCGGAGCCCGGCGACGCGGCCGTCGCCCTGCATCCGGCCGAGCTCCTGTTCACGGCGACGCTCGCCGGCGCGCGGGCGCTCGACCAGGAGGACCGGTACGGCAGCCTCGACCCCGGGAAGGACGCGGACTTCCTCCGCATCGAGCCCGACCGGTGGGAGCCGCTCGCCGACGTCCTCGCCCACGGGATCCGCGCGGACGACGAGGAGGAGGCGACGGCCCAGCTGCTCTTCGCCCTGCTGATGACCCTGCGCGAGCCGGCGATCGCCGCGGTGCACGTCCGGGGCAGGCGGATCGCGCCTCCGGAGTGACGGGGCCGGCCGGGGCGGCGCGGTGCGGACCGCGCGCACCCGGCCGTCAGCGCAGGCGCAGCGCCAGGAACAGGTCGGCGCGGTCCGCGGTGTCCGACAGGTCGCGCTGAGTCAGCTCCTCCACCCTCGCGATGCGGTACCGCACCGTGTTCAGGTGCAGGTGCGTCTGCTCCGCCGTGCGCACCCACGAGCCGCCGCAGTCGAGGAACGCCGCGAGCGTGGCGACCAGCTGCGAGCCGTAGCGCGCGTCGTGCTCGACGAGCCGCCCGAGCACCAGCTCGACGAACACCGAGCGCAGGTGGTCGGGGACCGCGCTCAGCAGCTGCACGGCGGAGGTGACCTCCCCGGAGTCGCTGACCCGCACCGGAGCGTCGTCGCCCGGAGAGCCCGGCAGCAGCATCCCGTAGCGTGCCGAGCGGAGGGCGCCGCCGAGCGCGGGCAGCGGAGTCGCGGCGCTCGTCCCGACGCGCAGCACGGCGCCCGGCCACGCGGCTCCCGCTCGTCGCAGCGCCGAGGTGACGACGGCGAGCGGATCCGCGCCGGTGGGGATCGCATCGGTCGCCTCGGTGGGCAGCACCGCCACCGCGCAGCCCTGGGCGTCGCGTCCGACCACGGCGCGGCCCAGGTGCGCGGCGGCGTCGACCAGGACACGGCGCGCCAGGTCCGGGGGCGCGTCGCCCTCGAACTCGGCGGCGACCACGGCGCATCGCCCGGCGCCGCCGAGTCCGAGCTGCCGCAGGTACACCGCGGCCTCGGGCTGCTCGCTGTCCTCCTCCACGAGCTCGAGCAGGCGGTCGGCGAGAGCGGAGTCGGCCGAGAGCGCCGCCTCCCGCTGCAGCCGGTAGACCCCCACGACTCCGGCGAGCTCCGTCACGGCGTCGAGTACTGCGGCGGGCCAGTCGTTCCAGTCGCCCCCGACGACGACCAGCCAGGAGGTGGCGCGGTGCTCGCCCGCGCCGGTGACGGTGAGGACCGACAGGGCGCCGCCGCGGGCGTCCGCGACCACGACCGGGCTGCGCCGGGCCGTGAGCGCCGCGTGCACGACCCGCTCGATCTCCCCCAGCCCCAGGGGCGAGGCGGAGGCCGCGGTCCGACCGGTGGCGGTCAGCACCGACACGGGGAGTGCGAGCTCGCGCGAGGTGCGCGTGACGAGCTCGTCGAGCTGCTGCCCCCGGTAGACCTCCGTCAGCAGCTCCCGCTGGCGTGCGAGGGCGGCCGTCAGCCGGGCCACGCGGTCGCCGGCGAGGGCGTTCGACAGGTGCGCCGTGATCGCGCCGAACGACACATCGGCCGGCACGGCGATCAGCGGGACGTCGTGCTCGCGGCAGGCGACGACGAGGTCGTCCGGCACGAAGCCCAGCAGCCCCTCGCCGGCGAGCAGAGCGCTGGCACCCGAGTCCGCGACCGCGGCGACGAAGGCCGCGCTGTCCTGGGCGTCCCGACGCCAGACCAGACCGGTCAGCACCAGCTGGTCGCGCGAGATGTAGCGGCGCGGGTCGAGGAGATCGGTCGTGAAGATGCCGTCGACCGGCCGGGCGAGCGCTCCGTCGCCGGCGACCAGCACGCGCAGCCGCAGCTGCGGCGCGTCGAGGACGTCCTGCAGCTGCATCAGCTGCCCCGGTAGGTCGAGTAGGCGAAGGGGCTGAGCAGGAGCGGGATGTGGAAGTGCGCCTCCTCGTCGTCGAGGCGGAAGGCGACGACGACCTCGGGGTAGAACGACTCGGCGCCCGAGGCGGCGAACCAGGCGCCGGTGTCGAAGACGACCCGGTGCACCCCGGCGGCCAGGCGCTCCGGCCCGAAGGCCGCCACGCGGCCGTCGTCGTCGGTGCGGGCCTCGGCGAGGCGCTCCCAGCCGGAGCCGACACGGGCGTCGAGAGCCACCGGGACCCCGCGCGCGGGGCGGCCGCGGACGGCGTCGAGCACGTGGGTGGTGACGCGGCTGGCGTGCCCGCTCATCGTGCGGCCTCCGCCCGGACGAGGCGCCCGTCGTCGAGGCCGCGGACCCGCAGCACCGTGATCTCCCGCAGCTGCTCCGCGACGATGCGGGCCTCCGTCTCGTCGTCGAGCCCGAGTCTCCGCTCCAGCTCCGCGACGACCTCGGCCCGGTCGCGGCCGGCCGCGCGGAGGAGGAACACGCGCCCGAACCGCTCCTCGTAGGCGCGGTTGCCGGCCAGCAGCCGCCGGGTCAGCTCCTCGTCGCCCGTGCGGCTCGCCGCCTGCTCCGCGGCCGAGAACGCGGAGGAGCGCCCCGCGCCCGCGTGCCGCTCGCCGATCCGGGGGTGGTCGGCCAGCGCCGCCTCCACCTCCTCCTCGGTGAGCGTGCGCGCGGCCCGCTCGGCCGCGTCGGCGAGCGCGTCGGCCGACGGGTAGGGCGCGCCGGAGGCGACCTCGTCGGCCCAGCGGGGGACGGCGAGGCACGCGAGCAGCACGTCGCGGGCGGTCTCGGATCGGGTGTCGGTCATGCGGTCTCCTTCGTCCGGCGGAGCAGGGGCTCGGCCTGCGGCACGATGGTCGGATGGATCTGGTCGGGAGTCGGGACCTCGTCGGGCTGGTGCTCGCGGCGGGTGCGGGGCGCCGGGCGGGCGGCCCGAAGGCGCTGCGGTGCGACGCGGCGGGAGTTCCCTGGGTGGAGCGAGCCGTCGAGAGGCTCCGCGCGGTGGGCTGCGAGCGGGTGCTCGTGGTCCTGGGCGCGGAGGCCGGACGGGCGCGCCTCCTGGTGCCGCCGTCCGCGGACGTGGTCGTCGCGGCGGAGTGGGAGAGCGGCCTCTCGGCGTCGCTCCGCGCGGGTCTCGCCGCGGCCGAGGGCGTCGCCGCGCTGGTCGCCCTGGTCGACCTGCCCGAGGAGCCGCCGAGCGTGGGGGCCCGGCTGCTCGCGGAGGCGCCGGTCGCGCCGGACGTGCTCGCCCGCGCGGTCTTCCGCGGTCGGCCCGGTCATCCGGTGCTGCTGGGACGGGACCACTGGCCGGAGCTCCTCGAGGGTGTGCACGGCGACTCCGGCGCGCGCGACCTGCTCCGCGCGAGGGGCGCGCGCGGGGTGGAGTGCGGCGATCTGTGGTCGGGAGCCGACCGCGACGGGCCGGACTGAGCGGTTCACGCCAGGCCTGCGTCGTCGAGGGCGGCGGCCAGCGCCCGCCAGGCCAGCGTCGCGCAGACGGAGCGGACGGGGTTGCCCGCCACCGCGAGCAGCGCCTGCTCCTCGCCGGCGAGTGCACCCTCCCGGTGCGCCATCGCCGCGAGGAACGCGTCGATCCGCTCCCGCATGTCCGACGCCGGCAGCCCGTCGAGACCGTCCACGAGCAGCGACGCGGATCCCCGCGAGACCTCGCACCCCCGCCCGCTCCAGGCGAGGCGCACCTGCTCGACGCCGCCGTCGACGCGCAGCTCGATCCGGTCGCCGCAGGTGGGGGTGATCAGCTCGGCCCGGCCGAGGGCCGGGGCCGGGTCGGCCTGCCCGACGGGGTCCTTGGCGTGCGCGCGGATCAGCTCCGCCGCCTCGCTCACGGCCGGTCCTCCAGCTCGGCGAGCTCCGCGTAGGCCGTGCTGATCCCGGCGATCCGCTCGCGCGACTTTCTCGGCGACGCCCCGAGCACTCCGGAGGCCACGAGCGCGACCGCGCTCATCGCCGCCGCGTAGCTGTCCAGCGCTGTGCCGCTGTCGACCGGGCACTCCAGCCAGACCGCCGCGTGCTCCGCGTAGCGCCGGGCGGGCGGATCCGCGAGGAGCACCACGGGCACCTCGCGCGCGGCGAGCGTCCCGATCAGGGCCGCGAAGGAGGCGGGGCGGCGGCGGAAGCCGACCAGCACCACGACGTCCTCGGCTCCGAGCCCCTCGAGCTCCTCACCGAGCGACTGGCCGGGCTGCGGGGCGATCCGGACGCGTCCGCGCGCCTGCGCGAGCTGCTGGCGCAGGTGCAGCGCCACCGGGTAGCTGTTGCGCAGTCCGATCACGACGACCTCGCGCGCTCCCGCGATCAGCCGCACCGCCTCCTCCAGCCGCCCGTCGCCGAGCGCGGCGGCCAGCCGGGCCAGGTTCGCCCGCTCGCTCTCGAGGTGCGCGGCGAGCGGATCCCCCTGTCCCTGCGCGGGACCGACCGGCACACCGGAGGACCGCAGCGCCCGGGCGTGCTCGCGCACCTCCTGCGAGTTCGAGAACCCCAGGCGGCGGAACAGCCGCGAGACCGTGGCCTTGGACACTCCGCTGTGCTGGGCGAGCTCGGTCGCCGTGTAGACGGCCAGGTCGCCGAGGTGGTCGAGGATGAAGTCGGCCGCCCGCTGCTCCTGCCGCGACAGCGCGGCGTAGCCGGCATCGATGCGGTGACCGATGCTCGTCGAGGGGGCCGGGGCGGGGGTCACGCGGTCTGCGTCCCGTCGGCGAGCGCCAGCACGGCCGCCTCGAACGCGTCGAGCGCGGTCGCGACGTCGGCCTCGGTCACGTTCTCGTCCGGGTGGTGGCTGACGCCGCCCTCGCAGCGGAGGAAGAGCATCGCGTACTCGGCGAGGTCGGCGACCGCCATCGCGTCGTGGCCGGCCTTGGAGAACAGCACCATCGGCTCCGCGTCCCCGGTCGCGCGGATGCCCGCCCGCACGACGTCCTGCAGCCGAGAGGAGGCGACGACCGCGGGGGCCGAATGGGTCTCCTCCACCGTCAGTGCGAGCCGGCGGCGCGACGCCGACTCCGACATCGCGTGCTCGATGGCGTCCCACGCCGCGTCGCGCTGGGCGTCGGTCTCGGCGCGGAGGTCGAGGCTGAACTCGACCCGGCCGGGGATGACGTTGACCGCGCCCGGGAAGGTCTCGAGCCGGCCGACCGTGGCGATCACGCCCTGCTCCCGCGCGATGCGCTCCACCGCGAGCACGGCCTCGGCCGCTCCGGTGAGCGCGTCGCGGCGGCGGTCGAGCGGAACTCCGCCCGCGTGCCCGGCCTTGCCGGTGAGGGTGAGTGCGAAGCGGCGGGCGCCCGCGATCGAGGAGACCACGGCGAGGGCGCGGTCCGCCTCCTCCAGGTAGGGGCCCTGCTCGATGTGCGCCTCGAGGTAGGCGAGGACGTCCTGCGCGTCGCGCGCGGCGGTGCGGATGCGCGAGGGGTCCAGCCCGAACTCGTGGAACGCCTCGACGAGCGTCGTCCCGTCGGCGTCCTCGAGCTCCCACCAGTGCTCGTCCCAGGTGCCGGCGAGGGCGCGGGAGCCGAGGAGCGCTGTGCCGAAGCGGGTGCCCTCCTCGTCGCCGAACGCGACGACCTCGACGGCGAACGGCAGGCGCCGGCCCGCCCCGTGCAGGCGCGACACCACGGCGATCGCGAGCATCACGCCGAGGATCCCGTCGTAGCGGCCCGCGTCGGGCACCGTGTCGAGGTGCGAGCCGAGCAGGAGCGCCGGGAGTCCCGGAGTCGCGCCCTCGTAGCGGCCGCACTGGTTGCCGGCCGCGTCCTGCCAGGTGCGCATGCCGGCCTCGGTCATCCAGCGCGCGGCCATCGCGTTCACCCGGGCGTGCTCGGGCGAGAGGTAGACCCGCTCGATGCCGTCGCGGCTGGAGGAGACCGCGGCGAGCTCGTCGCAGCGGGCCATGATCGCGGCGGCGTCGAGGGCGGGGGCGGCGGTGGCGGCGGGGGGCGCGGTCGTGGTGGCGGGGTCCGTGGTGGCGGGGTCCGTGGTGGTGCCGGTCATGCGCGTGCCGCCCCGTAGACCTCGTAGGCCCCCGCGACTCCGCCGCCCACCGGCACGGAGGCGCCCGCGCGGCGCAGCACCGCCTCCAGCGCCGCCAGGGTGGTCAGCACCGCGTCCGTCCGGGCGTTGTAGCCCATCGTGCCGATGCGCCAGACCTTCCCGTGCAGCGGCCCGAAGGACGTGCCGATCTCGATGCCGAAGTCGGCGAGCATCTCCCCGCGCACCGCATCACCGTTCACGCCCTGCGGGATGCGCACCGCGACGACGTTCGTCATCTTGTGCCCGACGTCGCCGAACACCTCGAGATCGAGGCCGCGGACTCCGGCGAGCATCGCCGACCCGTGCAGCGCGTGGCGGGCGACCGTCTCGTCCAGGCCCTCCTCGACGACGATGCGGGCGCACTCGCGCGCGCCGTAGAGCATCGTGGTCGCCTCGGTGTGGTGGTTGAGTCGGCGCGGCCCCCAGTAGTCGAAGATCATGCCGAGGTCGAAGTAGTTGGAGCGGACGCGGCGGGCGCTGACAGTGTCGCCCTCGTCGCGGATCCCCGCCTCGATGCTCCTGCGCGACTCGATCACCGCGACGGCCTTCTCCGAGAAGGTGACGGGAGCCGATCCGGACGGGCCGCCCAGGCACTTCTGGAGCCCCGCGGTGACCGCGTCGAGCCCGAGCTCGTCGGTCGCGAAGGCGTTGCCCGCGAGGGAGGCGGTGACGTCGGTGTAGAAGAGGGCGCCGTGCTTCTCGCAGAGGGCGCCGAGCTCCTCCAGCGGCTGCGCCATGGTGGTCGACGTGTCGCCGTGGACCACGGCCAGCATCTTCGGCTTCACCCGGGCCAGGGCCTCGGCGATCGCCGAGACGGGGAAGACCTGCCCCCACTCGGCCTCGATCACGTGCACCTCCGCGCCGCAGCGCTCCGCGATCTCCCGGAGGAGGTGCCCGAACCGCCCGAAGACCGGCACGAGCACGCGGTCGCCCGGCTCCAGCATCGAGACCAGCGCCGCCTCGATGCCCGCACGGCTCGTGCCGTCGACGAGCATCGTCTTCTCGTTGCGGGTGCGGAACACCTGCCGGTACAGCTCCTGTGTCTCCGTCATCGTCGCCGTCATGAACGGGTCGTACTGCCCGACCAGCTGCGCCGACATCGCACGCAGGACGCGCGGATCCGCGTTGATCGGGCCCGGCCCCATCAGCAGGCGCGGCGGCGGATCGACGGGGAGGAACGGTGCGGGCGCGGTCATGGGCCACCTCTTCACGAGCGGGAGAGAAACAGTCGTTTCACCCGCAGAGCCTATGCGACGGACGTTTCGCCGGTGTTTCGCGGTGTGGCGGGGGTCGTCGGGGAGGGTCGCGAGACGCTGGTCGGCAGGAGGGCCGTGATGGAGGGAAGGGCCTCCGGACGGTGATCGAGGACCGGATCGTCGCCCTCACCTAGGCGTCGATCGCGATCATCTTCGGTGTGGTGTTCATCACTCAGAGCGAGCGGATCTCTGCGCGGGCCCGAGATCAGCTGCGGAAGCACGGGCAACGGGCCCGGCCTTCGGGGCAGTCGCCGTTCCTGACGGCCGCGGGCGGAGCTCTCCTCGTCGTCATCGGCGTCCTCGTGGTCCTGCTGACGGCGACGTCGGTCCTGTGCGGATCGTCCTGATCCGGTTGATCGGAGCCGGCTCGACGTCCGCTGGTGCGGCGAGCCTCCTCCACAGGGCCGTCCGGCGAGCGGGTTCTCCCGATCGGACGCACCTGCGGCCCGCGTGTCGGTGGTCACTGGTTCAATACGGGTATGGCGGATGGGATGCGGCAGGGACTCGAGGAGGTCCGCGCCCTCGGCGACCGCGCGGCGCTGCTCGCCCGCTCGGCGGCTCCGCTCCACCTCGCCTCCGCCGAGGCGCTGCACGAGGCGTACACGGCTGCTCTGCGTCGCCCGGAGGCGTTCGCGCGCGGCGGGTCTCCCGCCGAGTCGCGCAACCTCGTGGAGCGCTCCGTCCGTGCCGAGCTCGCCGTCGCGCTCGCCGTGTCCGAGCGTGTGGCCGCGCGCGAGCTCGAGCACGCCCGCCTGCTGGTCGACCACCTGCCCTGCACGCGCGCCGCGCTGGCCGAGGCGCGGTCGCGCTGGGAGGCGGGGCAGATCATCTGCATAGTCGCGGCCACCCTGCCGCCGGCCTCCCTCCCGGAGTTCGACGAGCGGGCCGCGGGACTGGCCGCCTCGATGACGCCGACCCAGCTGCGGCGACGCCTCGCCCGGCTGCGGGACGAGCTCCTCGAGAGTCCTCTGGCCGACCGGCACGCCCGCGCTCGGGAGGACCGGTCGGTCCGGGTCTCGCCCGAGCAGGACGGCATGGCCACGCTCTGCGCGACCCTCCCCGCTCCGGCAGCGTTCGGTGCGCTCGCGCGGCTCGACCGGATCGCCCGCGCCCTCCGCGACGGGAGCGGTGCAGCGGAGGAGCGCACGCTCGCGCAGCTGCGGGCCGACGCCCTGGTCGACCTGCTCTGCGACGGCGACGTGTCCGGCACGGCGCCGGGCGACGAGCGTCCGCGCACGTCCGCTCGCGGCATCCGGGCCGAGGTGCGTCTGACCCTCGCCGCGAGCACCGCGGCCGGGCAGGACGAGACCCCCGCGGAACTGGACGGCTACGGCCTCATCCCGGCCGGCGTCGCGCGCGAGCTCCTCGGAGCCGACTCGGCCGTCACCCCGGTGCTCACCCATCCGAGCACGGGCGCCGTGGTCTCCGTCGGACGCACGCACCGCCTCCCTCCCCCGCGGATGCGCCTCGCCCTCCAGCTGCGCGACCGGACATGCCGCTTCCCCGGCTGCACCCGGCCCGCGGCGACCGCCGAGGCCGACCACACGCTCGAGTGGCGTCACGGAGGCGCCACCGCCCTCGACAACCTGGCGTCGCTCTGCGTCGCCCACCACCACGTCCGCCACGGCGACCGCTGGACCTACACGCTCCACCCCGACGGATCGGCCGACTGGACCACCCCCACGGGCCGCCGCGTGGTCACCCGTCCACCCGATCCGCCCGCGCCGCCAGCCCCGCCGCAGCGCAGGCCGAGCTTCAGCGATGCGCCGCCCCCGTTCTGACGGCGGAAGGAGCCGCGCTCCTGCGGGCATGCTCCAGCGCGTGCTCCAGCGGGCGTGCTCGTGCACGCCCGCTCGCGCCGCGCGGGTCCGATCCACCGGCCTGTCTCAGCCGAGGGCCGAGCCGTGGAAGACGGTCGTCCGACGCGCCCGCCGACGAACCGGTCCACCGAGCCCGCACTCGCTGCACCCGGGCTCGTTCCACCCTCCGGGCTCGGCGCCCCTGCTCACCGCTGAGATCGCACTCGAGGACAGCGGTCAGCGCAGCGACTCGGCCACGACGGCGCAGCTTCCGCCTCGGATCCACGACGAGGGACGGAGCGACGGAGCGACGGAGGGACGGAGGGACGGAGGGACGGAGGGACGGAGGGACGGAGGGACGGAGGGAGAGAGAAAGAGAGAGGGAGAGGGAGAGGGAGAGGGAGAGGGAGAGGCGGCGAGCGGGAGAGCGGGTCACGGCTTCCGCCTCGATTCACGACGAGGGAGAGAACGAGCTCCGGGCGTGGCCCCCCTCAGAGCGTGCCGGCCAGCTCCAGCAGCGCGAGATCCGACCCCCGCGGTCCCACCAGGCAGAGCCCCACCGGAGCGCCGCCGACACTCAATCGCGGCACCGACAGCGCCGGATACCCGCCGATCCCGGCGACACAGGTCAGGCCGAGCGTCGCCGTCCGCGCCGCGTCGATCGCCTCGGCCGACGCATCGAGGGCCGGCGCCACCGACGACGTCGACGGCAGGAGGAGCACCCGCCCCTCGAGCGCACGGTCGAGCGCCTCCCGGAACCCCGCGACCCGCGCCCGTGCGGCCGCCTCCGTCTGCTCGTCGACGAGCGAGGCCGCGTCGAAGCGCGCCTGCACGTCCGCCGCCAGCACTCCCGGATGCGCCGCGACCCACGAGCCGCTCGACCGCCACGCCTCCGCCGCCTGCACGAGCCGGAACGCCTCGAGCATCTCCGCCACGGGGGGCAGCTCGACCTCCTCGGTGCTCATCCTCCCGACGGCCGATCCGAACGCCGCCCGGACGGCCGCGTCCACTCCGCCCAGCAGTGCCGGCGCCACCGCGAGACTCCGCACCGGCGGGCCGGACGGCAGGCAGACCTCGGCCACCCGCCTCAGCGTGCCGAGGTCCCGCGTCAGCCACCCGACGGTGTCGAAGCTCGGCGCCAGCGGCAGCAGCCCCTCGACGGGCACTGCACCGTGGGTCGTCCTCAGCCCCCACAGGCCCTGGTAGGAGGCGGGTACCCGGATCGATCCCGCGGTGTCGGTCGCCAGCCCGACGGCTGCCTGCCCGAGCGACACGGCGGTCGCCGGTCCGCTCGACGATCCGCCCGGGATCGCTCCGGGCACGGCCGGATTGGGCGGCGTCCCGTAGCCGGAGTTCCGGCCGGCGATGCTGTAGGCGAACTCATCGGTCTGAGCGATCCCGCGCACCGACGCTCCCGCTGCGAGCAGCTGCGCGACGGCCGGAGCGGTCGCCGCCTCGATCGGCGCGGAAGCGAGGCGGGCCGGCACTCCCGCGCCGATCCGCTGGCCCTCGATCGCGAAGAGGTCCTTGACCGCGACGTCCAGTCCGTCGAGGGTCCCGGAGCCGGCGGCCGGCACGAGCGGCGCGCCGACGGCCCGCCAGACACGGGGGTCCAGCGCGGGCGAGGGCGCCTGCACCTGCGCGGCGCGCACCCTCCAGGTCCCGCCCTCGCGCGACCACAGCTGCGTGACGAGCCCGCGCCCGCCACGGGCCGGAGCGTTCACGCTGACCACGAGCGCCGTGTCCGCATCGACCGCCCGCACGTGCAGCTCGACCAGCTCCCGCACCGGCGCCCCGCCGCGACGACCCCGGAAGCCGGTGATGACCGCGTGGCCGACGAGCAGTCCGGAGGCGTCGCCCCGGAGCGTCGTCGGCGCGTCCACGAACGCGTCGGCGAGCGCCGCGACGTCGTCAGCCCCGAGCGCCGCCTCGTACGCCAGAACCGCGTCCACCAGCCCGTCCGGCAGGTCACCCTCGAGCGTCGTCACCCGCGGGTCAGTCATCGAAGTCGGCCGTCCGGACGCGGGCGTGCACGCCCTTCACCAGGTCGACGACCTGCGAGATGTCGAAGTCGGTCGCCGCGCTGAGGTAGGCGTAGGCGTGAGCCGGGTCCATCCCGTAGCGGGCCGCCAGCAGCGCGATGGCCGCGCGGACGCACTTCTGCACGGCGACGTCCAGGTCCTCGTCCATCCCGGTGGGCACGAGGAACTCGCCGGTCTCCCCCATCGGCCCGAGCAGCTCCCCGAACGCCGCGATCGCCTCGGCACGCGGGACGACCTCCAGGCGCACCCGGACGCGCAGGCTCGCCTCCATCGCCGTCAGCGCCACCTCGCCGTCGCCCTGCGCGAAGTGGGGATCGCCGACGTACGCGAGCGCGCCCGGGACCTGCACGGGAAGGTAGAGGCTGGTTCCGGCGGTCAGCAGTGCGATGTCGATGTTGCCCCCGTGCGCACCGGGCGGCACGGAGTGCGGGCGCTCCTCCCCTGCGACGGCGACGCCCATGATCCCGAGGAACGGCCGGAGCGGGAACCGGGCGGCCCGCTCTCCTCCCGGCACCAGCGGGATCACGCCGCGGAGACCGCCCTGCGCGTCCTCGTCGACGCGCGCGAAGACGCTGAACGGCCCCTCCTGCAGCGGGTACTCGCCCGGCAGCGCCCCGCGGCCGTGCCGGTTCGAGACGACTCCGTACGGCACGCGCGGCTCGGCCTCGAGGAGGGTCATCCGGAGCAGGTCCCCCGGCAGCGCTCCCCGGACGGCGATCGGCCCCGTGACCACGTGCGGCCCGTCCGTCTCGCCGTCGCGGAACGGCCCGTCCGCGGCGAGCGCGACCGCGTCGCGCAGCACCCCCTCCGGAGCGACTCCGTGGCGGCCGAAGAAGGCGACCGGATCGCGGCCCTGATCCTCCAGCACGCCCTCGTGGCTGAGCGTGTCGATGACGACCTCGGCCCCCGAGTCGACGGTGAGCACGGGGGCGTCCGCCGCGCACGGCAGGCGCCCCCACAGCACCGAACCCGGCTCGGCCGGCAGGTAGTCCACCCCCGGCGGCACTCCCTCACCGGGCTGCACCGCCCACTCCGTCCACCGCATGCGCGTCCGCCTCCCGCGCGGCCCGTCCGCGCCGTCCGACCCTAACCGCGCCGTGTTTCGAGCATGTGCACGCGTGTGCCACGATTCTCCAGACCCGCCCCCGACGACAGGACTCCTGTGCTCCGACGCCTGCGCACCCGCTCCGAGGGCGCGACCCTCGGCCTGATGCTCGCCCTCACCTTCTCGACCGGCATCATCGACGCCGTCGGGTACCTCGGGCTCGACCGCGTCTTCGCCGGCAACATGACCGGCAACGTCGTCATCCTCGGCATGGCCCTCTCCGGCGCGGCCGACCTGCCCGTGGTCGGGCCCCTGATCGCGCTGGGCGCCTTCATGATCGGCGCCGTGATCGGCGGCCGGGTGCTCCGCCCGGTGAAGAAGGGCTGGACCTCGCGCTCGACCTGGCTCTTCGCGGTGGTCGGCATCCTGCTCGGCGTCCTGGCGATCGTGCTCGCGGTCGTGCCCGAGCACCCCGAGCCGCTCGCCTTCACCGTCACCGGCGTGCTGGGCGGGGCGATGGGCCTCCAGGCCGCGACCGCCCGCCACCTCGCCGTCAAGGACGTCACGACGGTCGTCGTCACCTCGACGATCACGGGCCTCGCTGCGGACTCCCGCCTGGCGGGTGGTTCCGGTCAGCCGTGGTTCCGCCGCGCGGCGGCGATCGTCCTGATCGCCGCGGGTGCCGGAGTCGGCGCGCTCGCCCTGCTGGTCGGGCTCTGGCTCGGCCTCGCGATCGCCGCCGTCATCACGCTCGTCGCGACGCTGCTGGGCGAGCTCGTCGTCCACTCCCGGTACGCTCCGGCGCCCGCCGACGCCGCCGCCTGAGGCGGCGCCTCCCGGCGCGTCAGCGCGGCAGCTGCTGGCAGTGCGGGCAGAGGTGCGAGGAGCGGTTCATGAACGGCACCCGCACGATCGCCGCGCCGCACCGGGCGCAGGGCTTCCCCGTCTGCCCGTAGGCGTGCAGGCTGTGCGAGAAGTAGCCGGAGGCGCCGTTCACGTTCACGTACTGCGCATCGAAGCTGGTGCCGCCCTCAGCCAGCGCCCGTTCGAGCACCGAGCGCACCTCGGCGAAGAGGCGGCGGATGCGCGCCTCGCCGAGCGACGAGCTCGGCCGCTCCGGGTGCAGCTCCGCCGCCCACAGCGACTCGTCCGCGTAGATGTTCCCGATGCCGCTCACGAGCGTCTGGTCGAGCAGCGCCCGCTTGATCCCGCTGCTCCTCCTCGCCAGCGATGCGACGACCGAGCCCAGGTCGAAGGAGGGGTCGAGCGGATCGCGGGCGATGTGCGCGACCTGCGAGGGCACGGCGCGCAGCCAGCCGCCTCCGCGGGCCTCCTCGCCCGCGTAGCCGCCCGGCGCTCCGTCCGGGGTCAGCACCAGAGCGTCGACCGCCATCGAGCCGAAGATCCGCTGGTCGACGAAGTGCAGGGCGAGCTCGCCGTGCTCGGGGTGCTCGATCCCGATCCGGATGCGCGCCAGCCGCGGCAGCGCCGCATCCGCCGTGCGCAGCAGCACCTGACCGCTCATGCCGAGGTGCACCAGCAGCGCTTCGTCGCGGCCCGCGGGCAGCCAGAGGAACTTCCCGCGCCGCACCGCCGCTTCGAGCCGGCGCCCGACGAGCAGGCGCTCGAAGGTCCCGTGCGGATGCACGTGCCGCTTCAGCGAGCGCTCGTCGACGATCTCGACGCCGGTCACCAGGGAGCCGGTGACCGCGGGAGCGAGACCCGCCCGCACCACCTCGACCTCGGGCAGCTCGGGCACGGTCAGTCCGAGACCGCTGGAGCGACGGGTGCGCCGGGGGCCGCCAGACGCGTCCACGCGTCGAGCGCGGCGGCCATCTCGGCCGCCTTCTTGCTCGTCCCCTCGCCGCGGGCGGTGACGAGTCCGCCGACGATCACGGTGGCGACGAACACCTTGTTGTGGTCGGGGCCGGTGGCGGCGATCTCGTAGCGCGGGGCCGGCGCACCGCGCTCGGCGGCCGCCTCCTGGAGGCTCGTCTTCGGGTCCATCGAGACGCCGAAGCGGAGCGGATCGGCCCGCAGAGGGGCGATCAGGCGCAGCACCAGGTCGCGGGCCGCGTCGGGCCCGGTACCCAGGTAGACGGCGCCGATGATGGCCTCGACGGTGTCGGCGAGGATCGACGCCTTGTCGCGGCCGCCGGTCAGCTCCTCGCCGCGTCCGAGGCGGAGGAACTCGCCCAGGCCGATGCCGCGGGCGATCTCGGCGAGCGCGACGGTCGAGACGAGGCTCGCCCGGCGTTTGGCCAGGTCGCCCTCGCTGAGGGCGGGGTACTGGGTGTAGAGCATGACGGTCACGGCCTGCCCGAGGATCGAGTCGCCGAGGAACTCGAGGCGCTCGTTGTGCGGGATGCCGCCGTGCTCGAAAGCGAACGACCGGTGCGTCAGGGCGAGCTCGAAGAGCTCACCGTCGAGGCTCACGCCGAGCGTGGCCTCCAGACGCGACCGGTCGTCGCTGGAGGGTCGTGCGGAGGTCTGGTTCACCATGGACCGCGGTCCGTTCGTCGAGGGGCGGTGCGCCCCGCGCCGTGCGGACCAGGAGCGGGATCAGACGTCGGCGACCTTGCGGCCCTTGTACTCGAGGAACAGCGCGGTGCCCGCGGAGTCCTCGACGACCTTGGCGCGGTGGGGAAGGCTGTAGACGACCTTGCCGTTCTCGATGGTCTTGACGAGGGTGGGGACCTCGGCCTTCCACTGCGAACGACGGGCGTGGGTGTTCGCGCGGGACTTCTTCCTCTTGGGAACAGCCATGATTCTCTCTTCTCTACCTCTAGTCGGATTCGGTGCGGGCGGTCGCGCCCTCACCGCTGTCTGCGGAAGCTCTGTCGGTGGAAGCTCCGGGCGCTGCGGCCCCGCCGTCCTCCTCGCTCAACCCTGCGAGCGCGGCCCACCGGGAGTCGCGCGGCGCCTCGGGTTCGGGCGTGGAGGAATCGGCCAGCCGCTCCCCCGTGACGGGGTCGAGGCCCGGACAGTCCGGCCGGCAGACCGGCTGGAACGGCAGCGACAGAACCACCGCATCCCTGACCAGAGGTTCAAGATCCACGTGGTCGTCGTGAACCTCATAGTCGAAAGCTTCGTCAGAAGAGTACGCGAAAAGTTCCTGGAACTCGACATCGACAGGCAGGGAGATGTCGGTCAGGCACCGGCTGCACTCGCCGTCGGCCCTCGCCGACACCTCGACACTGGCCAGAATCCCCTCGTGCACGGACTCGAGCCGGACGTCGAGATCGACGGCCGATCCCTTGCGGACCGCGACGATCCCCTCGCCGAACTGCTCCGGCGCCTCGAGCTCGAGGCGGTGCTCGCGCATCTCGCCCGGCCGCCTCACGAGGTCGCGCACGTTCACGGTGAACGGCGTCTTCTTGAAAGTAGTCACGAGGATCCAGCCTACCCCTCCCGGGCCCCTCCGGGGCGGGAGGGGCCGGGAGGAGCCGGGAGGGGCGGAGTCCGGGCTCAGGCGCCGCCGGCCTCCAGCGTCACGTCGATCGGCGCGTAGTCGGCACCGCTCGTGTCCACTCCCTCGTCGGCGAGCTCCGCGAGCGCCTCCTCGACGTACTCGTTCGAGTAGGCGGTGGCGGGCGGGTCCGCGCTGATGATCGTCGCCCCCGTCTCGTTCTCCGTCTCCTTCGCGATGTCGACCGTCTGCTGCCACGCGGCCTCGTCGATCATCCCGACGCCGCTCGTCGAGGGCCAGATCAGCTTGTTGACCTCGTTGGTCATCCAGAGCTGGTGGCTGGTGCCGAGGGTGGATCCGGCCGCGGTGACGATGTCGGCCGCCGCCTGCGGATCGTCCTTCGCGAAGATCCAGCCCTTGATCGAGGCCTTGATGAAGGCGACCGTCTGCTCGGCGTACGCGTCGTCGTCGGCGAGCCTGCCCGCGTCCGCCCAGATCGCGTCCTGGAGCATCGCGGTGCCCACGTCGTTCCAGCTGATGACGTTCAGATCGTCCGGCTGGTACAGCTCGCCTGTGGCGGGATTCACGGTCTCCAGGACCTGGGCGTACTCGTTGTAGGTCATCGCCTGGGCCGCGTCGATGTCGCCCGCGAGGAAGCCGTTCATGTCGAACTGCTGCTGCACCAGCGAGATGTCGTCGAGGGAGACGCCGTCCTTCTGCATGCCGGCGAACAGCTCCCACTCGTTGCCGTAGCCCCAGCTGCCCACGCTCTTCCCGGCGAGGTCGGCGGGCAAGGTGATCCCCTTGTCCTTGAAGGAGATCTGCGTGGTGGCGCTGCGCTCGAAGATCTGCGCGACGTCGGTGATCCCGGCCCCCTGCTCGATCGAGCCGAGGACCTTGGGCACCCAGGAGATGGCGTAGTCCGCGTCGCCCGAGGCGAGCACGTCCTGAGGGACGATGTCGCCGCCTCCCTCGGCGATCGTCACGTCGAGGCCTTCGTCCTCGTAGTAGCCCTGGTCGAGCGCGGCGTAGTACCCGGCGAACTGCGCCTGGGCCACCCACTGCAGCTGCAGGGTGACCGGCGTGAGGCCGCCGGAGCCGGAGTCCGACCCCGGGTCGGAGCCGCCGGAGGCGCTGCAGCCGGTGAGCGCGAGGCCCACGGCCGCGAAGGCGGCGGTCGTCGTCAGGGTGATGCGGGTGCGTCTGGTCACGGGTCCTCCTGGTGCGGTCTGCGGGGTCGCCGGTGCGGCGCGCCCCGTGGTGCGGCGGTGCAGGTGGTGCTGTGGTGCAGGTGGCGCTGATGATGCGGGCGGTGCGGATGGTGCGTCGGGTGGAGTCGGGAATCGGGAGTCGGGAATCGGGAATCGGGAGGATCGAGGAGGGTGCGGGGACGCGCGGCGCCGCGCTCAGCGCAGCCGGCTGCGGCGCAGCGCGAACGCCTCGAGCGCGGCCGTCACGCAGTAGAACGCGAGGCCGACGAGCACGGCGCCCAGGACGTAGGCGTAGGCGAGCGCGTAGTCGCTGCCCGAGGCCGCCGTGGTGATCGACTTGCCGAGCCCGCCCACGGGTCCGCCGAAGTACTCGGCGACCAGCGCCGAGATCACCGCGAGCGAAGAGGCGATGCGGAGCCCCGTGAAGACGTAGGGCACTGCTCCGGGCAGCGTGATCGTGCGGGCGGTCTGCCAGGGGGTCGCCGCGTAGGCCTTCAGCAGGTCGCGGTGCACCGGAGCGGCCTGCCGCAGCCCGCGCAGCGTCGTCACGTACACCGGCACGAACACGGCGAGCGCCGCGACGAGCTGCCTCGCGGTCTCGGCGTTCGCTCCGAACATCGTGTAGAGCACCGGAGCGAGGGCGACGATCGGCACGACGGCGGCCGCGGCCACGATCGGCGCGACCAGTCCGTCGAAGACCCGCGCGAGCGCCGAGAGCCCGGCGACCA
Organism: Rathayibacter sp. AY1C5; assembly: GCF_002931705.1. Classification (NCBI taxonomy): domain Bacteria; kingdom Bacillati; phylum Actinomycetota; class Actinomycetes; order Micrococcales; family Microbacteriaceae; genus Rathayibacter; species Rathayibacter sp. AY1C5. The sequence goes on along the minus strand of NZ_PSWD01000009.1, from coordinate 70,278 downwards.
CGACCGCCAGCACCGCGCCGACCAGCAGGCCGACCAGCGCGTTGCGGCCGGTCACCGCGCTGCCCTCGGCGACGGAGCCGAGGTTCGCGGCGAACTCCTGTCCGATCGCCAGCGGCGACGGGAGCACGAACGGCTGGATCGCCAGAGCGGTGACCCCGGCCTGCCAGAGCAGGACCGCGGCGATCCCGAGCACGAGCGGCGCGAGCACGCTGCGCGCCAGCGCGGTCGTGCTCACCGGTTCTCCACTCCGCGCGGCACGGCGGCGGGATCGCCGTGCAGCAGCTCGCGCACGGCGCTCACGTCGCGGAAGAACGCCGTGTCCTCCCTGACCGCCGCGTCGCGCTCGGATGCTCCGGGGAGTCCGACCGGGAGGACGTCGCGGATCCTGCCCGGCCGCGGCGACATCACCACGACGCGGTCCGAGAGGAACACCGCCTCCGGGATCGAGTGGGTGACGAAGACGACGGCGGCGCCGGTCTCGCGCCGGATCCGCAGCAGCTCCGTCTGCATCCGTTCGCGGGTCATCTCGTCGAGCGCCCCGAACGGCTCGTCCATGAGGAGCAGGCGCGGGCTCTCGGCGAGCGCCCGCGCGATGGCGACGCGCTGCTGCATCCCACCGGAGAGCTGGTCAGGGTAGGAGTCGGCGAAGTCGCCGAGCCCGACCAGCGCCAGCAGCTCGTCGACGCGCGAGCGCCGGGCGGTCGCGGCGACGCCGTGCAGCTCCAGCGGCAGGGCGATGTTCGCCCGGATCGTGCGCCACGGCAGGAGGCCCGCCTGCTGGAACGCGATCCCGTAGTCCTGGTCGAGCCTCGCCTGCCGGGCCGTCTTGCCGAACACGGCGATCGAGCCGGAGTCCGGCTCGTCGAGGTCGGCGATCAGCCGCAGCAGCGTCGACTTGCCGCAGCCGGACGGGCCGATCAGCGAGACGAACTCCCCCGCGGCCACCTCGAGCGAGACGTCCTGGAGCGCCGTGACGCTCGCGGCGCGAGCGGTGGTGAAGGTCCTCGTGACGGAGTCGACGACGACCGCGGATCCTGCAGGGCTCATGCGGGCTGCTCCCCTCGGCGGTACGGACGGAGGAGGGTGCCGAGCAGAGCGACGGCGCCGGCGGCCGCGAGGCCCACCAGCACCGCCCCGAGGATCGGCGCCCAGGGCTTGGCGGGGTCGCCTCCGGCAGCGGAGGCGAACTCGATGATCATGCGGCCGATCCCGCCGCGCAGGCCGATCGAGACCTCGGCGACGATCGTGCCGACGACGGCGCTGACCGCTCCGAGCCGGAGGGCCGGCAGCAGGTAGGGCACGCTCGCCGGCAGCCTCAGGCGCACCAGCGTCTTCCACCAGCCGACGCCGTAGACGTGCATCAGCTCGACCTGGTGGGCCGTCGGCGAGCCGAGCCCGCGGAGCGCCCCGATCGAGACGGGGAAGAACGCGAGGTAGGAGGCGATCAGGGCCACCGACATCCAGTTCTCCCAGGTCACCGGTCCGAGCTCGAGCTGCGACCCCCAGCGCCGCACCAGTGGGGCGATCGCGATCAGGGGCACCGTCTGGCTCAGCACGATCCAGGGCAGCACCGCCGACTCCGCCGTGCGGAACCGCTGCATCAGGAGAGCCAGGAGCAGCCCCACGACCGTGCCGACGACCCAGCCGACCGCGGCGATCCCGAGCGAGAAGGCGCTCGCCCCCAGGACGGCCGACCAGAGCGCCGGGGCGTTCCGCGCTCCGGTGACCGGCTCGCCGAGCCGGGCCGCGATCTCCCAGAGGTGGGGCATCGCGATGGCGCTCGTGCGCGGGAGCACCGTGACTCCTCCGACGACCACCCCGGCCTCGGGCCCGAGCGCCTTCCAGCCCTCCCACACGAGCGCGAGCAGGAGGAGCCCGCCGGCGCCGAGCACGAGCCCGCGCGCGAGGGCCGGTCTCATGCGCGGGCCACGATGTGCTCGCGCAGCTCCGGAATGACCCGCTCGCCGTACACGCGCAGCGTCTCCTCCTTGTTGTCGTGCTGGAGGTATCCCGCGAACTGCGTCACGCCGATGTCGGCGAGCGCCCGGAGCTTCTCGATGTGCTCGTCCGCCGTGCCCAGCACGCAGAAGCGCTCCACGATCTCGTCCGGCACGAAGGCGGTGTGGCTGTTGCCCGCGCGGCCGTGCTCGTTGTAGTCGTAGCCCTCGCGCCCGGCGATGTAGTCCGTCAGCGCCTGCGGCACCGCTCCGGAGGCGCCGTAGCGGCCCACGATGTCGGCCACGTGGTTGCCGACCATCCCGCCGAACCAGCGGCACTGGTCGCGCATGTGCTCCCGGTCGGTGCCGATGTACATCGGCGCCGCGACGCAGAACTGCAGCGACTCGGGATCCCGGCCGGCGTTCGCCGCCGCCTCCTTGACGGCGCCGATCATCCAGCGCGCGATGTCCACGTCGGCCAGCTGCAGGATGAAGCCGTCGCCGACCTCGCCCGCGAGCTTCAGGGCGAGCGGGCCGTAGGCGGCCACCCACATCTCCAGGGACGAGCCCCGGCTCCACGGGAACTGCAGCGTCTGGCCGTTGTACTCGACCGGACGGCTGTTGGCGAGCTCGCGGATGACGTGGATCGACTCCCGCAGCGTCTTGAGCGTCGTCGGAGCTCCTCCGGTCACCCTCACCGCCGAGTCGCCGCGTCCGATCCCGCACACCGTGCGGTTCCCGTACATCTCGTTGAGCGTCGCGTGCAGCGAGGCGATGACCGTCCAGTCGCGCGTGGCGGGGTTGGTGACCATCGGGCCGACCGTGATCCGGTGCGTCCTCTCGAGGATCTGCGAGTAGATCACGTAGGGCTCCTGCCAGAGCAGGTGCGAGTCGAAGGTCCACGCGTAGTCGAAGCCGTGCGTCTCCGCGAGGACGGCGAGCGCGACGGTGCGCGAGGCGGGCGGGTTGGTCTGGAGGACGACTCCGAAGTCCATGGGGTTCCTTCTGCTCGATCAGGTGCTGGCTCGGATCGGGTGCCGGCTCAGATCAGGTACTGGCTCAGACCGCGCGGGATGTACGCCCCGTCGCCCTTCGTGCCGACGTAGGAGCCGTCGTCGACGACGACCCTGCCGCGGGAGATCACCGTGTCGACGTGGCCGTCGATCTCGAAGCCCTCCCAGGCCGAGTAGTCCATGTTCATGTGGTGGCTTCGGCCCTCGCCGATCCCGATCGAGGTGTGCCCGCTCGGGTCGTAGACGACGACGTCGCCGTCGGCCCCGGGCTGGATGACGCCCTTCCTCCCGTACATCCCGAACATCCGCGCCGGGGTGGTCGAGGTGAGCTCGACCCAGCGCGGCAGGGAGATCTGCCCCGACACCACGCCCTGGTACATCAGGTCCATCCGGTGCTCCACCGAGCCGATGCCGTTGGGGATCTTCGAGAAGTCGCCGATCCCCATGTCCTTCTGGCCCTTCATGCAGAAGGGGCAGTGGTCGGTCGAGACCATCTGGATGTCGTTGGTGCGCAGCGACTGCCACATGTGGTGCTGATGCCCCTCCGCCTTCGAGCGCAGCGGCGTGGAGCACACCCACTTCGCGCCCTCGAAGCCCGGCGCGCCGAGCTGCTCCTCGAGCGAGAGGTAGAGGTACTGCGGGCAGGTCTCCCCGAAGACGTTCATGCCGCGGTCGCGGGCCTGGGCGATCTGCTCCACCGCCTGCTTCGCGGAGACGTGCACCACGTACAGCGGCGCGCCGGTGAGGTCGGCGATCATGATCGCCCGGTGCGTCGCCTCCTCCTCCGCCTGCCAGGGGCGAGAGGTGCCGTGGAAGTACGGCGCGGTGTTCCCGGCGGCGAGGGTCTGCTTCACCAGTTCGTCGATGAGGGCGCCGTTCTCGGCGTGCATCATCATCATCGCGCCGTTCTCCGCGCCCTTCTGGAACGCCCGGAGGATCTGCCCGTCGTCCGAGAGGAACACGCCCTTGTAGGCCATGAACAGCTTGAAGCTGGTCACCCCCTCGCGCATCAGCTCGTCCATCGCGACGAGCGAGGAGTCCTGCACGTCCGAGAGGATCTGGTGGAAGCCGTAGTCGATCGCGCAGTTGCCGGCCGCCTTCTCCTGCCACGCCTGGAACCGGTCGACGACGCTCTCGCCCGGGTACTGCACCACGAAGTCGACGATCGACGTCGTGCCGCCCCAGGCCGCGGCGCGCGTGCCGGTCTCGAAGGTGTCCGAGGCGGAGGTGCCGCCGAACGGCATCTCCATGTGCGTGTGCGCGTCGATCCCGCCCGGGATGACGTACTTGCCGCGCGCGTCGATCACCCGGTCGACGTGGGCCGCCAGGTCGAAGCCCAGCAGCGTGGAGCCGGGGGCGAGGACGGCGGCGATGGTCTCGCCGTCGATCAGGACGTCTGCGGCTCCGGTGCCGGTCGCGTTGACGACCGTCCCGCCGGTGATGAGGGTCTTCATCGGTCTTCCCCGTCTCGGTCTGCGGTCACGGCTTCGGGATGCTGGTGTACGACTCCGGCCGGCGGTCCCGGTAGAACTGCCAGTCGTCGCGCATCTCCTGCACCATGTCCATCTCGAGGTCGCGGATCAGGATCTCCTCGGCCTCGCCCGAGCCCCGCTCGCCGACGAACTCCCCGCGCGGATCGATGATCTGGCTGGTGCCGTAGAAGTCGACCGCGAGGTCGCCGTACTCGTTGTCCTCCCGGCCGACGCGGTTGGGCTGCAGCACGAAGTAGCCGTTCGCCACCGCGGCCGCCGGGCCCTCGACCTCCCAGAGGCGGTTCGACAGGCCGGGCTTGGTGGCGTTGGGGTTGAAGACGAGGTGGGCGCCGTTCAGGCCCAGCTCCCGCCAGCCCTCCGGGAAGTGGCGGTCGTAGCAGATGTGGACGCCGACCTTGCCGACGGCGGTGTCGAAGACCGGGTAGCCGAGGTTCCCGGGCCGGAAGTAGAACTTCTCCCAGAAGCGGTCCAGGTGCGGGATGTGGTGCTTGCGGTACTTGCCGAGGATCGTCCCGTCGGCGTCGACCACGACCGCGGTGTTGTAGTAGACGCCGGTCTGCTCCTCCTCGTAGATCGGGAGGATCATCACCACGCCCAGCTCCTTCGCGAGGGCCGCGAAGCGCTGCACGATCGGCCCGTCGGCGGGCTCGGCGTAGCGGTAGTACTTCTTGTCCTGGGTGATGCCGAAGTACGGGCCGTAGAACAGCTCCTGGAAGCAGACGATCTGCGCGCCGTCGGCTGCGGCGTCCCGGGCCATCCGCTCGTGCTTGTCGAGCATCGACTCCTTGTCGCCGGTCCAGGTCGTCTGGGTGATCGCTGCGCGGACGATGGTCATCGGTACCTCCATGCTCGGGCGTCCCTGTACGGCTCCGGTGTGCTCCGCCGGGCGGTGCGGAGCCGGGGACGTGGACCCACTGTGGTCCCCGCCGGGCCCGAAGGCAATGACGGACCGTCCGGCTCCGGGGACAGGGCTTCATCGTCGGGGTTCGACGTTTCCCCGGTGTTTCCGGCGCGGATCCGCAGCATTAAGGCTCGCCGGGGGAGGAATCCGTCCGTGCCGCTAGCGTGGGCGGATGCGCATCACGATCCTGGCCGGAGGCGTCGGCGGCGCCCGCTTCACCTCGGCGGTCCGCGAGCACCTCCGCGATCTCGAGGCCGCCGGCGGCGAGGCGAGCGAGATCACCGTCGTCGTCAACACCGGCGACGACATGTGGCTCACCGGCCTCAAGGTCTGCCCCGACCTCGACTCGATCACCTACGCGCTCGGCGGAGTGAACGACACGGAGCGCGGCTGGGGGCGGGCCGGCGAGAGCGAGCGGGTCTCGGCCGAGCTCACTGCCTTCGGCGTCGGCTGGCCGTGGTTCACCCTGGGCGACCTCGACCTCGGCACCCACATCGCCCGCAGCTCGATGCTGCGCGACGGCCTCACCCTCTCGGAGGCGACCGCCCGGATCACCGCCCGCTGGCCGCTGGGGGTCCGCCTGCTGCCGATGTCGGACCAGGACGTCGAGACCCACGTCGAGGTCGAGCTCCCCGGCGAGGGCGTGCGGCTCCTCCACTTCGAGGAGTGGTGGGTGCGGCTGCGCGCGTCCGCGCCGGCCCGCCGGTTCGTCCAGCAGGGGGTGGAGAGCGCCCGCCCCACCCCGGGCGTGCTGGAGGCGATCGCCGACACCGACGCGGTGCTCGTCGCCCCCTCCAATCCCGTCGTCTCGATCGGCACGATCCTCGGCGTCCCCGGGATCGCGGACGCCCTCCGCCGGACCTCCGCACCCGTCGTGGGCGTCTCCCCCGTCATCGGAGGCGCGGTGGTGCGCGGCATGGCCGACGCCTGCCTCGCCGCGATCGGCGTCGAGACCTCCGCCGAGGCCGTCGGCCGGCACTACGGAGCCCGGAGCGGGGGCGGCCTCCTCGACGCCTGGCTTGTCGGCGAGGAGGACGCGGACGCGGTCCCGGCGCTCGAGTCGGCGGGGCTCCGCGCCCGCTCCGTGCCGCTCTGGCTGACCGGCCGGGACACCTCCGTGCGGCTCGCCGCCGACGCTCTCGCCGCCGCGAGGGGCTGAGCGGAGCCTCCTCCCGGGGCCGCGCACCGCGTGTCGCAGCGCGGATGCGGTCACGCCTCCCACGGGGCGCCCCGTTCCCTTGTACGGTCGGAGGCGGACGAACTCCCCGATTCACCCCCGCATCGGATCCGGAGCCCCTCGGTCGCGCGCCCGACCGCGTCCTCACCACGTCTCCGAGCCCTGCGGAACCGCGTGCCGTCCCGTCAGGAGGACACCATGGAGCCCAGCTCGAGGATCAGCACCGAGCGGATCGAGCCCGACATCGTGGTGATCCGCCCCGTCGGCCGGCTCGACCTGTCCACGGCGTGGGAGCTCGAAGCGGTCCTCCAGCGCGCGCTCGAGGCGGGAGAGGTCCGCGTGGTCGTCGACCTGGCGGCCGTCGAGTTCCTCGACTCGTCCGGGCTCGGCGTCCTCGTCGCCGGACTCAAGGAGGCGCGGAAGGCGGGCGGCGAGCTGCGCGTGGCCGCCGCCGGCGAGCAGCCCGCCATGGTGCTCGGCCTGTCCAACCTCGACCGCCTGCTCGGGAGCGCCGAGACCGTCGAGGAGGCCTACCGTGCCTGAGCGCTCCTTCGTCGTGCGCACGCCGCCCGAGGACGGCGTCACCGCCGTCCACGAGGCGCTCGAGGAGCTGTGGCTCGAGGAGCCGGGCGTCGCGCCGGTCGACCGGATGTCGTTCGAGACCGCGCTGGTCGAGCTGACCTCGAACATCGTCCAGCACGCCCGGTCGTACCGGCACATCATCTGCCTGGTCGAGATCCGCGTCGACGCGACCGAGCTGCGCGCCTCGCTCAACGACTCCGCCGAGGAGGCGCCCGCCGAGGTCGCCGACCCCCGCGACATGCCGGACGAGTGGGACGAGGCAGGCCGCGGGATCCCGTTCATCCACGCCCTCGTCACCGAGTTCTCCTACCGCCGTGTCGACGGGCAGAACCTCTGGGAACTCGCCCGGACCCGCACGTGAGCGAGCCGACCGAGCGCGCCCGCCTCGCCGCGATCGCCGAGCTCGGGATCGGCCTGAGCACCCCCCAGGAGCGCTTCGACAGGATCACCCGCATCGCCCGCCGGCTCCTGCGCGTCCCCCTCGCCGAGATCAACATCCTCGAGGAGTCGACGCAGTTCACGAAGTCGCCCCAGCGCTCGGCTCGGGCGAGCAGGATGCTGCGCGCCGACTCGATGTGCGACGTCACGGTCCAGCAGGGCGACATCCTCGTCGTCGAGGACGCCACCGCCGATCCGCGGTTCGCCGACCGCGGAGTCGTCACCGGATCCCCTCACGTGCGCTTCTACGCGGGCCGCCCGCTCGTCGTGGGGGACGGCCTCCGCGTCGGCACGATCTGCATCATCGACAGCGAGGTGCGCGGCTTCTCGGAGGAGGAGCGCGAGATCCTCGAGGACCTCGGCCGGTGGGCCGAGCGGGAGCTGCGCGAGATCGCCTTCTCCGGACGCGCGAGCGAGACGCAGGAGCGGCTCCGGCCCCAGCGCCTCGACCTCGGCGAGTGGAGCCTCGACTCGCTGACCACGCCGCTGCACGACGTCGCCGGCGACTACACGGCGTGGCGTCGCAGCGGGGACGACCTCTCCCTCGAGCTGGTCGACGTGATGGGCAAGGGGGTGTCGGCGGCGATCGTCGCCTCCGCGATCCGCTCCGCGTTCCAGGCGCGGCCGGAGCTCCCTCCCGCGGCAGCCGTCGAGGCCGTCAACCGCCAGCTCCTGCCCGATCTGACAGCGACCGGGATGTTCGCGACCGCGCTGATCGCCCGGGTCGACCTCGCGAGCGGCGCCGTCGCGTTCGTGGACAGCGGCCACGGCCTCACCCTCCTGCTGCGCGCCGACGGCACCACGGAGCGGCTCGCCTCCACCGGCGTCCCGCTCGGCATCGCCGCCGACGTCTCCTGGGAGGAGGAGCAGCGCGTGCTCGCCCCCGGCGACGCGCTCTTCTCCTGCAGCGACGGCCTGCTCGACGTCTTCGGCGGGCGCCTCGACGCGCTCGACCGTCTCGCCGAGCTGGTGCGGAGCAACGACGACCCCGCTCTCTTCGAGCGTCTGCATGCTCTCGCAGACGACGCGCACGACGATGTGACAGCGTTGGTGCTGCGGCGCGCCGCAGCGCCCGCCCCCTCCTGATCCTGATCGAAAGGACCTCCCCCATGCCTGGTGCACTCGTCCTCGCCGGCGGCGGCCTCGCCGGAATCGCCTGGGAGCTCGGCGTCCTCCGCGGCCTCGCAGACGCCTCCCCCGAGGCGGCCCGCCTCCTGCTCGATCCGTCGACGACCTTCATCGGCACCTCCGCGGGCTCCGCGGTCGCCGCGCAGCTGAGCACCGGCACCGGCCTCGACGAGTCGTACGAGGCCCAGCTCCAGGAGGAGTCCGCCGAGATCGGAGCGGACGTCGACGGTGAGCGCCTCCAGGCCCTCTTCGCCGCGGCCGTCGAGGGCGCGACCTCGCCCCAGGACGCGCGGCGCCGCATCGGCACCCTCGCGCTCGAGGCCGAGACGCTCCCCGAGGACACGCGCCGGGCCGTCATCTCGGCCCGCGTGGGCGACGCCGACTGGCCCGAGCAGCGTCTGCTCATCACCGCGGTCGACACGGCCACCGGTGAGCTGCGCGTGTTCGACCGCGAGAGCGGTGTCGGCCTCGTCGACGCGATCTCCGCCAGCTGCGCCGTCCCCGGGGTCTGGCCTCCCGTCAGCATCGACGGCGTCCGCTACATGGACGGCGGCGTGCGCTCCGGCAGCAACGCCGACCTCGCCGCGGGAGCCGACTGGGTCCTGATCGTCACGCCGCTGCCGGGAGTCGGCACGCCCGGCGCGGGCCTGATACCGACCGGCGAGCTCGACGCCCTCGCGGACTCGCGGGTCGAGGTGCTCTACGCCGACGAGGAGTCGGTGCGCGCCTTCGGCCCGAACTCGCTCGACCCGGCCGTCCGCGCCGCCTCCGCCCGCGCCGGACGTGCTCAGGGCGCCCGGCTCGCCTCGCGGATCGCCGCGCTGGTCGGCGCCGAGTAGCCGGTCTCAGCGCCGCACGCTGTAGCGCGTGAAGACCGTGCCGTCGGCGAAGCGGTGCTCCTCGCGCAGGTCGAGGCGCGCGTGGAACCCGCACGGGAGGAAGTGGGTCCCGCCGCCCACCGCCACCGGCACCGTGTAGACCTGCACGTCGTCGACGATCCCGGCGAGCAGCGCGTGCCGGGCGAGGGTCGGCCCGCCGATCGAGACGTCGTGGTCGGCGGCGCTGACCTGCGCGGCGACGACGACCGGGTCGAACCCGCCCTCGACGCGGGTGCGGCGGGTCTCGGCCGACTCCAGCGTCGTCGAGTACACGACCTTGTCGGCCGCCCGCCACATCTCCTGGAAGTCGCGGATGAACGCGAACTCCTCCGCCAGTGCCCAGGTCTGCTCCCACGCGCGCATGACCTCGTACATGCGCCGCCCGTACAGGTACGTGCGCACCCGCCCCTCGCGCTCCGTGATGAAGCGGTGCACGGCGGGTCGCGGCTCCGCCCAGGCGAATCCGCCGTCCGCGTCGTTCACGTAGCCGTCGAGCGACGCGATCGAGCTGTAGATGAGCGCGCCCACGTCGGCCTCTCTCCGTGGCCGGCTTCGGGACCGCCCACGGGCGCGACCGTAGGCCTCCCGCCTCCGTCCGGCAATGTCCGCCGGGTCCTCTGGCGCGGATCGACGGACCGATGCCGCTCCCGACGGCGCTCCCGGCGGTCGGCGCCCCCTTCCGGACCGCGTACCGTGGTCGTGCCGCAGGGAGCGGCCGTGAAGGGTTCAGGATGAAGATCAGCCAGCTGCGCCACTTCGTGGCGGTCGCCGAGGAGCTGCACTTCGTGCGCGCCGCCGAGCGCCTCGGCATCTCGCGGCAGAAGCTCGACTCCTCCGTCGCCGCCGTCGAGCTCGACCTCGGCAAGCCGCTCTTCGAGCCCGGTGCCGCCGCCACGACCCTCACCGCGGCCGGGCGGCAGCGCCTCGCCTCCGCCCGCGAGGAGCTCGCCGCGCTCGGCGACGAGCCGGAGGCGGCCCCGAAGTCGGGAGGCAAGGCCAAGGCCTCCAAGGGGACCGGGCGCGCCCCGATCGTCAAGGGCCAGCCGAAGCCCTACAAGCGCCGGCAGTCCCGCTGACGCGCAGTGTCCGATCGCCGGAGGTGGTGGGCCCTACCGGGCTCGAACCGATGACATCCACGGTGTAAACGTGGCGCTCTACCAACTGAGCTAAAGGCCCCCGTCGCGGGCGCACCCGCGGACGATCGACTCGATCCTACGGCAGGCGGAGCGGCCCCCTGCGGGCACTAGCCTCGGCACATGACCGCCGACAGCGACTCCCGGGCGAGGCGGCGCGCCGAGAGCCGCTGGCCCGCCTCCGCCGCGATCCTGGTGGCCGTCGCCCTGAACGTGGCCGGCCACAGCGCCGACACCTCGGTGGTCCGCCTCGTCGCCGCCGGCATCACGCTCGCGCTGCTCGTGCCGCTGTTCGTCGTCAACCCGCACCGGCTCGATAGCGAGACGCGCTGGTCGCGCGGGGTCTCCATCGCCCTGGCGGTCGTGCTCGCCGTGGCGAACCAGGTGAACGTGGTCGCCGTGGTGATCGACCTCGTCGACGGGACGGCCGACGGCCCGCCGCTGCTGCTCACCGCGCTCCAGGTCTGGGTCACCAACGTCGTCGCGTACGCGCTGCTGTTCTGGGAGCTCGACCGCGGCGGTCCGGTCGCCCGCGGAACGCTTCCCCGCACCGAGCTGCCGGCGGCCGACTTCGCCTTCCCGCAGGACACCTACCGCGACACCGCGCCCGAGGTCGCCGCGACCTCCTCCGAGCGCGCCGACTGGCGGCCCGGCTTCGTCGACTACCTCTCGGTCTCGACGACGAACACCATGGCGTTCAGCCCGACCGACACGATGCCGCTGTCGAGCCGGATGAAGCTCCTGATGATCGCCGAGGCGTTCACCGGATTCGTCCTGCTGGCTCTCGTGATCTCGCGGGCCGTCAACATCCTCAGCTGACGACCGGGGCGGTCCGCCTCCGGAGGGTCAGACGTGCGCGGGGGCGAGCGCGTCGATCGCGGCGCGGTAGGCGTCGATCGAGCGCGCCTCGCCCGGGGCGGTCATGAACGTGTCCCGGATGACGCCGGCCTTGTCGATGAGGAAGGTCGCGCGGGTCGCGTAGCCCTTCGCCTCGGTGAACACGCCGTACTGCTTGGCGACGTCGCCGTGCGGCCAGAAGTCGGAGAGGAGCGTGAAGTCGTAGCCCTGCTTCTCGCCCCAGGCGCGCAGCGTGTGCTTGGAGTCGACCGAGATGCCGATCAGCTCCACGTCGGCGTGCTCGAAGAGGGAGAGGTTCTCGCGCAGCGCGCAGAACTCGCCCGTGCAGGTGCCGGAGAAGGCGAGGGGGAAGAACACCAGGGCGACGTTGCGCCGCCCGTGGAAGTCGCCCAGCTGGATGCGCTCGCCGTACTGGTTCGCGAGTTCGAAGTCGGGAGCCAGGGTCAGCTTCTCGAGAGCCATCGGTCCGATGTCCTTCCGTGCGCACGAGAGTCGCGCGAGCACGAGGGGCAATGCTAGACCCGCTCCGCGCAGACTCCAAGGAACGGCCCGTCTCCCCCGATCACGGGCCGGTCGACGCGTCCCGTCTGGCGCTCTCCTACAGTCGTCGGCGCACATCCCTCGTGGATCACCACAGTGCGATTCCAGGTTCGGGGCACGGGAATCGCTAGGCTGACGGAGGTGCCCGCGCGCGGCTCGTCATCCGAGCCCCGGATCCGCGGATCCGCACCGCTTCATGAGAGTGATGTCTCGGGCACGATCTGCCCCCAGAGAGAGGTCGAGGGTGACTGTTAACGATCAGGACCCGTATTCCGTCGGTCACGTGGACTCGGACCCCGAGGAAACGTCGGAGTGGAACGAGTCGCTCGATGCGCTCGTCGAGGAGCGGGGCCGGGGTCGCGGGCGCGACGTCATGCTCAGCCTCCTCAAGCGCTCCAAGGAGCTCCACCTCGGCGTGCCGATGGTGCCCACCACGGACTACATCAACACCATCGCGCCCGAGAACGAGCCCGACTTCCCGGGCGACGAGGACGTCGAGCGCCGCTACCGCGCGTGGATCCGCTGGAACGCGGCCATCCTCGTGCACCGCGCGCAGCGTCCCGGCATCGGGGTCGGCGGCCACATCTCGACGTACGCGTCGAGCGCCTCGCTGTACGAGGTCGGCTTCAACCACTTCTTCCGCGGTCAGGACCACCCGGGCGGCGGCGACCAGGTCTTCATCCAGGGCCACGCCTCCCCCGGCCCGTACGCGCGCGCCTTCCTCGAGGGACGCCTGAGCGAGCACCAGCTCGACGGATTCCGCCAGGAGAAGTCGCACCGGGGCGGCGGGCTCTCCAGCTACCCGCACCCGCGGCTCATGCCGGAGTTCTGGCAGTTCCCGACCGTCTCGATGGGCCTCGGCCCGATCAACGCGATCTACCAGGCGCAGGCGAACAAGTACCTCACCAACCGCGGCATCAAGGACGCCTCCGACCAGCAGGTCTGGGCGTTCCTCGGCGACGGCGAGATGGACGAGGTCGAGTCGCGCGGTCAGCTCCAGGTCGCCGCGAACGACGGCCTCGACAACCTGAACTTCATCGTCAACTGCAACCTCCAGCGCCTCGACGGACCCGTCCGCGGCAACGGCAAGATCGTGCAGGAGCTCGAGTCGTACTTCCGCGGCGCGGGCTGGAACGTCATCAAGCTCATCTGGGGCCGCGAGTGGGACGACCTGCTCGCCCGCGACACCGAGGGCGCGCTGCTCGACCTGATGAACAAGACGCCCGACGGCGACTTCCAGACCTACAAGACGGAGGACGGCGCCTACGTCCGCGAGAACTTCTTCGGCCGCGACCCGCGCGCCAAGAAGCTCGTCGAGGGCTACTCCGACGAGCAGATCTGGGGCCTGCGCCGCGGCGGCCACGACTACCGCAAGATCTACGCGGCCATGAAGGCCGCGACGGAGCACAAGGGCCAGCCCACCGTCATCCTCGCCCACACCATCAAGGGCTACGGTCTCGGCCGCAGCTTCGAGGGCCGCAACGCGACCCACCAGATGAAGAAGATGACGCTGGACAACCTCAAGTCGTTCCGCGACACCATGCGCATCCCGATCACGGACGCGCAGCTCGAGGAGAACCCCTACCTGCCGCCGTACTACCACCCCGGTCAGAACGACGAGGCGATCGAGTACCTGCAGGAGCGCCGCCGCGCGCTCGGCGGCTACCTCCCCGAGCGCCGCTCGAAGTACACGCAGCTGAACCTTCCCGAGGACTCGGCCTACGCGGTCGGCAAGAAGGGCTCCGGGACGCAGGAGATCGCCACCACCATGGCGTTCGTCCGCATCCTGAAGGACATCCTCCGCTCGAAGGACTTCGGCAACCGCGTCGTCCCGATCATCCCGGACGAGGCGCGCACCTTCGGCATGGACGCGTTCTTCCCGAACGCGAAGATCTACAACCCGCGCGGCCAGCACTACACGTCGGTCGACCGCGAGCTCCTCCTGGCCTACAAGGAGAGCCCGCAGGGTCAGATCCTCCACGTCGGCATCAACGAGGCGGGCGCCCTCGCGGCGTTCACCGCGATCGGCACCTCGTACTCGACGCAGGGCGAGCCGCTCATCCCGGTCTACGTCTTCTACTCGATGTTCGGGTTCCAGCGCACGGGCGACGCGATCTGGGCGGCCGGCGACATGATGTCGCGCGGCTTCATGATCGGCGCCACCGCAGGACGCACCACGCTGACCGGCGAGGGCCTCCAGCACGCGGACGGGCACTCCCCGATCCTCGCGGCGACCAACCCCGCCGTCGTGAGCTACGACCCGGCCTACGGGTACGAGATCGCGCACATCGTGCAGTCCGGTCTCGAGCGCATGTACGGCGGGAAGCACACCGACCCGAACGTCATGTACTACATCACGGTCTACAACGAGCCGATCGTGCAGCCGAAGGAGCCGGAGGACGTCGACGTCGAGGGCATCGTCCGCGGCATCCACCGCATCTCCTGGGGCCAGTGGGACGGGCCGAAGGCCCAGCTCCTCGCCTCGGGCGTCGCGGTGCCGTGGGCGATCGAGGCGCAGAAGCTCCTCGCCGAGGACTGGGGCGTCTCGGCGGACGTCTGGTCGGTCACCTCGTGGAACGAGCTGCGCCGCGACGGCATCAAGGCCGAGCAGCACAACTTCCTCCACCCCGAGGACGCCGAGCAGGTGCCGTACGTGACGCAGAAGCTGGCCGACGCGAAGGGCCCCTTCGTCGCCGTCTCGGACTTCTCGCACCAGGTCCCCGACCAGCTGCGCCAGTTCATCCCGGGCGACTTCGCGACGCTCGGCGCGGACGACTTCGGCTTCTCGGACACCCGTGCGGCGGCGCGGCGCTACTTCCAGATCGACGGCCCCTCGGTCGTCGTGCGGACGCTGCAGCTGCTCGCCAAGCGCGGCGAGGTCGACCCCTCGCTCGCCGTCCAGGCGATCGAGAAGTACCGCCTCCTCGACGTCAACGCCGGCACCACCGGCAACGCGGGCGGCGAGAGCTGACGGACGAGTCCGTGCTCTCGCAGGAACCCGCACCGTCGAGTGCGCGGGGTCCTGCTCCTGCGGCGGAGCGTCCGGCCACCCGGCCGGGCGCTCCCCGCACGAAGGAGCAGACCCTCGCCTGGCTGCGCACCCTCGCCGGTGAGCTCTCGACGCAGACGATCAAGCGACTCGAGGACACGCTGCCCTGGTACGGCAGCATGCCCCCCGGTCGGCGCTCGGCGGTCGGCCTCGTCGCCCAGGCCGGCATCACCTCGTTCATCTCGTGGTTCGACGACCCGTCGGCCACGCCGTGGATCGCGGCGGACGTGTTCGGAGCCGCTCCCCGCGAGCTGCTGCGCTCCGTCTCGCTGACGCAGACGCTGCAGCTGATCAAGGTGACGGTCGAGGTCGTCGAGGACCGGATCAAGAACGGCGGGGAGGACCTCCGCGAGGCGATCCTCCTCTACTCGCGCGAGATCGCCTTCGCCGCGGCCGACGTCTACGCGCGCGCCGCCGAGGCCCGAGGTCTCTGGGACGCGCGCCTGGAAGCGCTGGTCGTCGACTCGATCCTCACGGGCGAGGCCGACGACGAGCTGCCCAGCCGGATCGCCGCCCTCGGCTGGCACGGCCACGGCGAGGTCGCCGTCCTGGTGGGCACCGCTCCCAAGATGCTCGACGTCGACCAGCTGCGCCGCACGGCCCGGCACATGGACGCCGACGTGCTGATCGGCGTGCAGGGCAGCCGGCTCGTCCTGGTCATCGGCCGCGCCGAGCCGAGCGAGAACGCCACGGAGGAGACCGGCCCGCCGGTCGCGTTCCTCGAGATCGCGGAGGCGCTCGAGCCCGGCTTCGGGACCGGCCACCTCGTCCTCGGCCACGAGGTGCCGACCCTGGTCGAGGCGTCCCGCAGCGCCCGCGCGGCCCTCGCAGGGTTCGCGGTCGCCCGCTCCTGGCGGAACGCGCCGCGACCGGTCAACGCCGACGACCTCCTTCCCGAGCGCGCCCTCGCCGGCGACCCGCTCGCCCGCCAGAGCCTCATCACGCAGATCTACCGGCCCCTGCAGAAGCACTCGACCGAGCTTCTGACCACGCTGTGGGCCTACCTCGACAACGGCCGCTCCCTCGAGGCGACCGCCCGCGAGCTGTTCGTGCACCCGAACACGGTGCGCTACCGCCTCAAGCGGGTCGCCGAGGTGATCGGCTGGGACGCGACGGGCGCCCGCGAGGCGCTCATCCTCCAGTCCGCCCTCATCCTCGGCTCCATGAGCGACCCGGACGGCGCCGTCCGCCGGAAGCCGTCCCGACGCTGAGGCCCTCGGCTCGCCGAACCCCTCCCGCCCCTGAACACTTGTAGACCCGCGACAAGCTCTTTGTGCTTTGTCAGTGGCTCCACGCGCCGCACGTGCGAGCGCAGATCGGAAGACTGAATACCGTGATCGTCGTCGTCGCCCCGGGTCAGGGCTCCCAGACCCCCGGATTCCTCGCCCCCTGGCTAGAGATCCCCTCCGTGGCCGAGCAGGTCGCCGCGCACTCGGAGGCGGTCGGCATCGACCTCGCCGCGCACGGCACCGTCTCGGACGCGGACACCATCCGCGACACCGCGGTCGCCCAGCCCCTGATCGTCTCCGCGGGACTCGTGAGCCTCGCCGCCCTCCTCGAGGGCGGACGGCGCGAGCGCATCGCGGGCATCGCCGGCCACTCCGTCGGCGAGATCACCGCGGCCGCCGGAGCCGGGGTCCTCACCGAGGCCGACGCGCTGGTGTTCGTCCGCGAGCGCGCCCGTGCCATGGCCGCTGCGGCCGCCGCCGAGCCGACCGCGATGAGCGCGGTCCTCGGCGGCGACGAGCAGGCCCTGATCGCCCGTCTCGACGAGCTCGGCCTCGAGCCGGCCAACTACAACGGCGGCGGGCAGATCGTCGTCGCCGGCGCGGTCGACGCGCTCGAGGCACTCAAGGCGGAGCCGCTCCGCGGGACCCGCGTGATCCCCCTGCAGGTGGCCGGCGCCTTCCACACCCGTTACATGGCGCCCGCCCGCGACTCCCTCGCCGGCGTCGCCGCCGGGCTGACCCCCTCCGACCCGACGCTCCGGCTCTGGACGAACCGCGACGGGTCGGTCGTCGACTCCGGTGCCGCGTTCCTCGAGCTGCTCGTCGGCCAGGTCGCCTCCCCCGTCCGCTGGGACCTCTGCATGGCGGCCTTCGCCGACGCGGGCGTCACCGGGATCATCGAGCTGGCACCCGCCGGCGCGCTGGTCGGCCTCGCCAAGCGCGGCCTCAAGGGCGTGCCGAGCATCGCCATCACGACCCCCGACGACGTGGACGCCGCCCGCGCCTTCCTCGACGAGCACGCCGCCTAGCAGGAGAGACCCCATGACGACCCCTTCCCTCACCCAGTCCAGCGGCAGCGCGTACACCCGGATCCTCGGCATCGGCGCGGCACGCGGCGACCTCGTCGTCCCGAACGACGACCTGATCGAGCCGATCAACTCCTCCGACGAGTGGATCCGCCAGCGCACCGGCATCATCGAGCGCCGCCGCGCCTCCGCCGACATCCACGCGGTCGACCTCGCGACCACCGCCTCCCTCGAGGCGATCGAGAAGGCGGGCATCCGCCCGGACCAGATCGGCGTCGTGCTCGTCTCCACGATCAGCAACACCGTGCAGACCCCGTCGCTGGCCGCGCTCCTCGCGGACCGCATCGGCGCGAACCCCGCCCCGGCGTACGACATCTCGGCCGCCTGCGCCGGCTACACCTACGGCATCGCCCAGGCCGACTCCTTCATCCGCTCCGGCCTGGCCGAGTACGTGCTCGTCGTCGGAGCCGAGAAGCTGTCCGAGCTGGTCAAGTCGACCGACCGCAGCATCTCCTTCCTCCTGGGCGACGGCGCGGGCGCCGCGGTCGTCGGCCCCAGCGACACCGCCGGCATCTCGAAGACCGTCTGGGGATCCGACGGCTCCAAGTGGGACACCGTCGGCATGGACAACCCGCTCGCGGCCTACCGCGACGGCACCGCCGAATGGCCCACCCTCCGCCAGGACGGCCCGTCGGTCTTCCGCTGGGCGGTCTGGGAGATGGCCAAGGTCGCCAAGCAGGCGCTCGCGGAGGCGGGCGTCCAGCCCGAGGACCTCGCCGCGTTCATCCCCCACCAGGCGAACATGCGCATCATCGACGAGCTCGCGAAGCAGCTGAAGCTGCCCGAGACCGTCGCTGTCGGCCGCGACATCGAGACCACCGGCAACACCTCCGCCGCGTCGATCCCGCTCGCCACCCACCGCCTGCTCGAGGAGCACCCGGAGCTGCACGGCGGACTCGCGCTGCAGATCGGCTTCGGCGCCGGACTGGTGTTCGGCGCGCAGGTCGTGGTGCTCCCGTGACCGGCGCGACCCCACCCCTAAACTGACCTACGGTCACTGACGAACACCCGAAGAACCCCCAAGGAGAGAACCATGGCACTGTCCAACGAAGAAGTCCTCGCCGGCCTGGCCGAGCTTGTCAACGACGAGACGGGCATCGCCACCGACTCCGTCGAGATGGACAAGTCGTTCACCGACGACCTCGACATCGACTCCATCTCGATGATGACCATCGTCGTCAACGCCGAGGAGAAGTTCGACGTGAAGATCCCCGACGACGAGGTCAAGAACCTCAAGACGGTCGGCGACGCGGTCCGCTTCATCGTCAAGGCGTCCGAGTAGTCGTCGCCCGCGCACCCCGTCCTCGTGGCGGACACCCCGGCCGGCGATCGTCGGCCGGGGTGAGCCCGGCACCCACCCACACGGAACAGAGAAGCTCGTCATGACCAAGAAGATCGTCGTCACCGGAATCGGTGCCAGCACTCCCCTCGGCGGGACCGCCCGGGAGTCCTGGAACGCACTCCTCGCCGGCGAATCAGGCGTCCGCTCCCTCGAGCAGGACTGGGTCGCCCAGTACGACATCCCGGTCACCTTCGCCGCCCAGGCCAAGGTCCGCCCGGAGGAGGTGCTCTCCCGCCCCGAGGCGAAGCGCCTCGACCCCTCCAGCCAGTTCGCGCTCATCTCGGCCCGCGAGGCCTGGGCCGACTCCGGCATCACCGACGTCGACCCGCTCCGCGTGGGCGTCGACTACTCGACCGGCATCGGCGGCCTCTGGACCCTCGTCGACGCGTGGGACACCCTCCGCGAGCGCGGACCCCGCCGGGTCCTCCCGATGACCATCCCGATGCTCATGCCCAACGCGGCCGCCGCCGCCATCAGCATGGCCATCCCCTCCCGCGCCTACGCCCGCACCGACGTGTCGGCCTGCGCCTCCAGCACCGAGGCCCTCGCGAACGCCTACGAGCACATGCAGCTCGGCCTCGCCGACGTGGTCGTCGCCGGCGGCACGGAGTCGGTCGTCCACCCGCTCCCGATCGCCGCCTTCGCGTCGATGCAGGCCCTCTCGCGCCGCAACGACGACCCGGCGACCGCCTCGCGCCCCTACGACGTCTCCCGCGACGGCTTCGTCCTCGGAGAAGGCGCCGCGACGCTCATCCTCGAGACCGAGGAGCACGCCCTCGCCCGCGGAGCCCGCATCTACGCGGAGCTCGCCGGCGGCGCCGTCACCAGCGACTCGTACCACATCACGGCGCCGGACCCCGAGGGCTCCGCCGCCGCCCGCGCCATGATCGGCGCCCTCGAGCAGGCCGGAGCCGCGCTCACCGACGTCACCCACGTCAACGCCCACGCGACGAGCACCCCGGTCGGCGACATCGCCGAGTACCGCGCCCTGCTGCGCGTCTTCGGCGACCACCTCCCGAACATCGCCGTCTCGGCGACCAAGGCGTCCACCGGCCACCTCCTCGGCGGCACCGGCGCGCTCGAGGCCATCTTCACCGTGCTCGCCCTCCACGAGCGCACCGCACCCCCCACCATCAACCTCTTCGAGCAGGACCCCCAGATCCCCCTCGACGTCGTCACCAGCCCCCGCGCCCTCGGCGACGGACCGCTGGTCGCCATCTCGAACTCGTTCGGGTTCGGGGGGCACAATGCTGTTGCCGCTTTCCGGACGGTGTAGCGGGGCGTAGCCCCGCTCCACCGTGCGGAAAGCGGGCTGCGCCGCTCCTTGCGCGGCGCAGGCGCGTCCGCTGGGGAGGGGGGCGGGGTTTCCGAGGGCCGGTGCGGTGCGGCGACGGTGATCCGCTGGAACGCGGATCCCCGGATACGCCTCGTGCCGCGAGGGATCTGCGCCGCCGTCTGGTGCGGGCTGGTGAGCACGCCGTGCTGGTGGGGAGCGCGGGCTTCGCCGCGGCTCGGGTCGGATGCTCGGATCAACGAAGCTGTCCGGGTGGGAGCGCGGGCTTCGCCGCGACTCGCGTCGGATACTCCGATCGCGGAAGCTGTCCGGGTGGGAGCGCGGGCTTCGCCGCGACTCGGGTCGAAAGCTTCGGTTCAAGCAGCTGTGCTCGAGGGGAGCGCGGGCTTCGCCGCGACTCGGGTCGGATGCTCGGATCAGGGCGGCTGCGCTCGTGGGGAGCGTGCGACTCGCCATTACTCGGGCCGTCGGCGTCGTGCGCGACAGAGGTGCGGGCGGGTCCACGAGTCTTCCGACGCCCTCCGCCGGAACGCGGTGCTCCGCCCACCGTCTGGTCGACGTGCCAGCGAGCGGCAACCGTGAGGCGACGACGCGCCTTCGAGGCGGACCTCTGCCGGAACGGGGGGTCCGCTGGCCGCCTGGTTCAGGGAGGCGGGAGCGAACGATTGCCGCGAGGCGTATCCGCCGATCCGCGTGCCAGCGGATCGGCGTCGCCGGACGCCGGCCGCTCCACGGAACCCGACCACCCGACCGAGCCGACTGCGCGACGCCGCGCGAGGAGCGGCGTCGAATGAACTCAGCCGACCCCGTGCATCCAGACGACGGGGGCGAAGTCGCCGCCGTAGCGGAAGGGCTCGAGCTCGTCCTCCCAGGCCTGGCCGAGGGCGAGGCGCAGCTCGCGGTGCAGCTCGATGGGGTCGGCGCCGGCGAGCTCCATGGCGGAGCGGATGCGGTCCTCGGGCACGACGGTGTTGCCCGCGCTGTCGGTCTGGGCGTAGAAGATGCCGAGCTCGGGCGTGTGCATCCAGCGGCCTCCGTCGACGCCGGGCGAGGGCTCCTCGGTGACCTCGTAGCGGACGTCGGCCCAGCCGCGGAGAGCGGAGGCGATGACGGCACCGGTTCCGACCGGGCCCTCCCAGGCGAATTCGGCGCGCAGTGTGCTGCGGAGCACGGGCTGCTCGATCCAGGCGAAGTTCACGGCACGACCAAGAGCGCGACCTGTCCCCCACTCGAGGTGGGGGCAGAGCGCGCGGGGGGCGGAGTGCACGAAGAGCACACCCCGAGTCTGCTGCGCCACCATGGTGTCCTCCGTTCGTCCCGGTGCGTCTTCCCCAACGACCCGGACCACGGAACACTCTGCGGTGCGCCTTCTTCGATTATGACGGTGGACGTGCCACCACGCCCGATCATGCAGGAGCGGCGGACCTCCGTCAAGGCGGCTCGCCGCGCCTGCTCGACCGGCCGTGGGCGGCTCCTGCCTATACTCGGGTCGTCCGCGCCGCCGGACGCCGCACACCGCCAGACGCCCGCCGGGAGGAGCACCGTGTCCGTCCGCGACGGCCTGCTCGCCCTGCTCACGCTCGGCCCCGCCTACGGCCTCCAGCTGCACGCCGAGCTCCTCGACCGTGCCGCGCACCGGCCCCGGGTCAACGTCGGCCAGATCTACTCGACGCTCGAGCGCCTGCGCGAGCGGGGCCTCGTCGTCTCGGCCGGGTCCACCGACGACGGCCTCCCCCTGCACGCGCTCACCGACGAGGGCCGCGCGGAGGCGGCCGCCTGGCTGACGGGTGACGGAGCGTCCCCGGAGGAGGACTGGGACGACGTCCTCGACCGGGTGCTGCTGGCCTCGAGCCTGTCCGGCGCCGACCTCGCCGCCGTCCTCGACGCGTACGAGAGCTCGCTGCCCGCCACCGCCGACGAGCAGGCGGAGGAGGAGGACGCGCACCCGCAGCGCCGCCTCGCCGCGATCGCCGCCCGCGTGCGGGAGGAGGCCCTGCGGCGCCTCCTCGAGGCGGCCCGCGACGAGCTCACGGGCGACGGGCCGGGACGGGGCGTCCGCGGATACGCTCTCGAGCGTCCCCGCCGGGGCCGTCGAGCCTCGAGCTAGGACGAGACAGGCGCGGGTGCCGTCGCCTAGGGTGGTTCGCATGTCCCGCACCCCCCTCGGTCTCCGCGTCCCCTCCCGGGCGCGCCGGCGCCTCGTCGCCGCCGGAGCGGGCACGGTCCTCGTCCTGTGCGCCGCCCTCGCCGCCCCGCTCTCCGCGTCCGCCGCCTACGACCCGTCCGACTACCCCTCGTGGTCCGATGTCGAGGCCGCGAAGTCGAGCGAGAGCGCCACCGCCGCCGAGGTCGACCGCATCACCGCCTTCCTCGCGGACCTGCGCGACCAGGCCGCCGCCCTCACCGACGCCGCCATCAGCCGGGCCGCCGAGGCGGACGCCGCGCAGAGCGCTCTCGACGAGGCGACCCAGCGCGTGAGCGCCCTGGAGGAGCGCGCCTCCGCCGCCCGGTCGGACGCCGACGCCGCGAAGGAGCAGGCCGGCCGTCTCGCCGCGCAGCTCTACCGCAACGGCGGGACCGATGCGACGCTCAACCTCCTCATTGGCGGCGACGAGTCGAGCGAGCTGCTCTACCGCCTCGGCACCATGACGCAGCTCACCCAGCAGACCAGCCGGCTCCAGACCGCGGCGCAGTCGACCGAGAACCAGGCCGTCTCCCTCGCGGCGCAGGCCGAGCAGGCCCGGGGCGAGCGCGTCTCCCTCGCCACCGCCGCGGCCGACGCGCTCTCAGCCGCCCGCTCCGCGCAGGCCGAGGCCGACGCCAAGGTCGCCGACCAGGAGAAGTACAGCCAGGAGCTCTACACCCAGCTCGCCTCGCTCAAGAACACCACCGCCGAGATCGAGCGGGAGTACGCCGACGGCCAGGACGCGAAGTCGGCCTTCGAGGAGCAGCAGCGCCTCTCCCGCCTCGCCGCCGAGGCCGAGGCCGCCCGCCAGCGCGCCGCGTCGGCTCCCGCCGCGGCCGCTGCTCCGGCAGCGCCCTCCAACAGCGGAGGTGGCGGAGGCGGCCCGGTCGAACTCGGCGACGACGACCCGACCGGCGCGCGCAACAGCTCCGCCAAGACCATCGCCGCCCTCGGCACCTACGCCGGACGCACGGACGGCCTCTCCCCCGCGCAGGCCCAGGCCTACGCCCGCACCGCTGTCGGCCGCTTCGGCTGGGGCGCCGACCAGGTCGACCGGTGCCTCATCCCGCTGTGGAACGGCGAGTCGGGGTGGCGCTGGAACGCGCTGAACCGCTCCTCCGGCGCCTACGGCATCCCGCAGGCCCTCCCGGCGAGCAAGATGGCCAACTCGGGAGCCGACTACCAGACGAACGCGGCGACGCAGGTCGACTGGGGGCTCTCGTACATCAAGAGCGCCTACGGCTCGCCCTGCAACGCGTGGTCGAGCTGGAACAACCGCTCGCCGCACTGGTACTGATCCCGCGTCTCACTTCGCCTGGTCGTAGGAGTCGAGGACGGCGACGGTGACCGGGAAGTCGACCTCGCCCACTCCGAAGAGCGAGCGTCCGGCGCGCACCGCCGCCTCGCGGACGATCGCGGCGACCCGCTCGCCGACGTCGGCGGGAGCGTGCACGATCACCTCGTCGTGCAGGAAGTAGACGAGGTGCGCCCGGCCGACCGCGCCGCCCTCGGCGCGCAGTCGCGCCCGCAGCTCGCCCATCCAGCAGAGCGCCCACTCGGCCGCGGTCCCCTGCACCACGAAGTTGCGGGTGAAGCGTCCCCACTCGCGCGCTCGCGCCGCATCGGCCGAGAGCCCCTCGGGGCCGGGAGGCGAGCTGCGCCCGAGCCACGTCGAGACGCTCTCGCCGCGCTCCCCCGCCCGAGCCGCCGCCTCGACGTGCGCGACCGAGCGCGGGTAGGCACGGGCGAGCCTCGGGAGCAGCCGTCCGGCCTCCCCGCTCGTCGCCCCGTACATCGCCCCCAGCATCGCGACCTTCGCCCGCGGCCGGTCGGGGACCACGCCGGCGTCGACGATGCCCTGGTAGAGGTCGCGGCCCCGCCCGGCGGCGGCCATGGCCGAGTCGCCCGAGAGCGCGGCGAGGATGCGCGGCTCGAGCTGCGCGGCATCCGCGACCACGAGGCTCCAGCCCGGATCCGCGGTGACCGCGGCGCGGATCTGCCGCGGCAGCTGCAGCGCCCCTCCGCCCGAGGTCGCCCAGCGGCCGGTGACGACGCCGCCCACCACGTACTCCGGCCGGAACCGTCCGTCGCGCACCCACGCGTCGAGCCAGGCCCAGCCGTTGGCGGTGAGCAGCCGGGAGAGCTTCTTGTACTCCAGGAGGGGCGGTACCGCGGGGTGCTCGAGGGACTGCAGCTCCCAGGAGCGCGTCGACTCGACCGGCAGCCCCGCGCGCCGCAGCGCCTTGAGGAGCTCGGCCGGCGAGTCGGGGTTGAGCTCGGGCGCGCCGAGCTCGTCGCGCAGGCGGTCGGCCAGCGCCTCCAACCGGGCCGGGCGGCCGCCGAAGAGCGGGCGGGGGCCGAGCATCCCGGTGAGCACCCGGTCGTGCACATCGGCGCGCCACGGCAGCCCCGCGTGGGCGATCTCGCGAGCGATCAGGGCGCCGACGGATTCGGCGGCGAGCAGCAGGCGGAGCCGGCCGGCCTCGGCGGCGCCGGAGAGCGCCTCCTCCTGCAGGGCCAGCTCGAGGACGGGGTCGAGCTCGTCGGAGCCGCCCGCCGCCTCCTCGAACCCGATCAGCGTGTCCTGCGCGGCGGGGGCCGCGGCTCCCGCGTCCCACGGGTCGAGGGGCGAGCGCGCGAGAGCCGATGAGGCGGCGGAGACCGAGCGGCGGAGGATCGCGCGGGCCAGCCGGAGGTCGTGGCACCGGGCGACGACCACCCCGGCCGACAGCAGTGCGGGGTACCAGCGCGCGGTGTCGTCCCAGACCCAGCGCGGGCGCTCCGGCTCCCGCTCCCGGACGAACGCCGCCAGCTCGGCCGGCCCCCTGCCGCTCCCGGCCTCGGCGCCGCCGACGGGGTCGACCGCCCGCCACGCCCCCGTGGGGCCGCCGACGAGTGCGAGGAGCATCGGGCCATTCTCCCCCGTGGCGGACACGGAGGCCGCCGTCGTGGGGACGGCAGGGCCCCCTCTCGCTGAAGGAGTCACGCCGACGGCCGCGAGGGCGGGTAGCCGGGGAAGGGCTTCTCCTGCGCCGTCGGCGGCTGATGGGCCCACAGGGCGGCCGCGATGGTGTCCATCGAGCGGGAGTAGCCCACGAGCGTCCGCCTCTCCGGCTCCGCCGCCCAGGTCACCGCTCGGAACCAGGTCTCGCGGTACGGGCCGGTCTCGATGCGGCGCACCAGGCCGATCCGGCCGGTGCGCAGGGCGTCGACCATCACCCACTCGTCCTGCCCGCTGCTGCGCAGCATCTGGAGCGGACTCCACTCGATCATCGCGCCTCCCACCGGTCGATCCGCGGCCGTGGCGAGCACGAGCGCCGCGGCGTACACTCGCAGACTATCGAACACATGTTCGAACGGCCAACCGGGTCCGGCGAGTGAACGGGAGCACGACGATGGCGGTGATCGACGAGACGGCGCTGGTCTCGACCGACGGCGAGGGAGTGCCGATCGCGCTCGAGTGGCGGGGCGGGAGCTACCGGGTGACCGACCGGCCGACGGTGTGGACCTGCACGAGCGAGTGGTGGGCGCCCCTCGAGGGGTTCCCGCCGACGTTCGGGCGCACCCCGGTGAGCATCGGCGGCTGGCGCTTCCAGGCGACGGACCTCGCGACCGGCGGAGCGTTCGTGCTCGACGTGGTCGCGTCGACGGAGCCGCAGTGGAGCGTGGTGCGGATCTACGAGTAGTGCCGGCGCGAGGCCGGCCGGGCGGCTACTTGTCGGCCGACCAGGGCGCCCGCGTCATGGCGATGAGGGCCGCGACTCCGGAGACGAGGCCGACACCGGCGATGGCGGACACGACGAGCCAGAGAACGAGTTCCATGCCGCCAGTCTACCGAGCCCCGGAGCGGATCCTCTCCGCCCCGCTTCCATCCCCCGGCTGTGGAATAGCCTGGGCAGAGTGACCGACGCCCCCACCCGCGCGAGTGTCGGACTGCGCTCGGAGCGCGGCCCGATCCTGCTGTCCCTGATGATCTCGACCGCTCTGGTCGCCCTCGACGCCACGATCCTCTCGACGGCCGTGCCGTCCATCGTCGCCGACCTGGGGGGCTTCGAGCAGTTCCCCTGGCTGTTCTCGATCTACCTGCTGGCCCAGGCCGTCTCGGTCCCCCTCTACGGCAAGCTCGCCGACGTGATCGGGCGCAAGCCCATCATGCTGATCGGCATCGCCCTGTTCCTGGTCGGCTCGCTCTTGTGCGGCCTCGCCTGGAGCATGCCCGCGCTGATCGCGTTCCGAGCCCTGCAGGGCCTGGGGGCCGGAGCGATCCAGCCGATGGGCATCACCATCGCCGGCGACATCTACACGGTCGCCGAGCGTGCGAAGACCCAGGGCTACCTCGCGAGCGTCTGGGGCATCTCCTCGGTCGTCGGGCCGACCCTCGGCGGCGTGCTCTCGGACCTGGGCGCCTGGCGCGGCATCTTCCTCGTCAACATCCCCCTGTGCCTCCTGGCGGCGTTCCTCCTGATCCGCAGCTTCCGCGAGAAGACGAGGGGCGAGAAGCAGCGGATCGACGTGGCGGGCGCCTCCGTGCTCGCCGTGGGCACCGCGCTGCTCATCCTCGGGCTGCTCGAGGGCGGCAGCGCCTGGCCGTGGCTCTCCCCCGCCGGAGTCGGCGTGTTCGTCGTCTCGGCCCTCGCGTTCGCCGGCTTCGTCGCGATCGAGCGGCGCGCGGCCGCCCCGGTGCTCCCCCTCTGGGTCCTCACGCGGCGCGTGCTGATCTCGACCAGCCTGGTCTCGGTGACCGTCGGCGCGATCACGCTTGGCGTCACCTCGTACTTCCCGACCTTCGCGCAGGGCGTGCTCGGCAGCTCCGCCCTCGGCGCGGGCTTCGCCGTAGCGGCGATGACGCTCGGCTGGCCGGTCGCGGCGAGCCTGTCGGGCCGGCTCTACCTGCGCATCGGCTTCCGCAACACGGGCTTCCTCGGAGCGGGGCTCGTCGTGATCGGCACGGCGCTGACCATCCTGCTCGGCGCCTCCTCGACGCTGTGGGAGATCGCCGGCTTCTGCGTGCTGATCGGCGCCGGCATGGGGCTCGTGGCGACTCCGACGCTGATCCGGGCGCAGTCGAGCGTCGACTGGAACGAGCGCGGAGTGGTCTCCTCGACCAACTTCTTCGCCCGGAACATCGGCAGCGCCGTCGCCGTGGCCGTGTTCGGCGCGATCGTGAACGCGAAGGCGGGCGGCGGCGTTCCCGCACCGGCGGACCTCGCCGAGGGCACCCGCTTCGTCTGCATCGCGCTCACGGTCCTCGCCGTGGGCATGCTCGCCGCGGTCTGGGCGATGCCGAAGGAGGGGCGCACCGCGCCCGGAGAGGATCGGGCGGCGGAGGCCGAGCCCGACGCGGCCCGGCCGGACGCGGCCCAGCCCTAGCCGTCAGGCGGCGCCGTCGGTTCTCGTCGTCAGCCGGAGCGGCGCGCCGCGGCCGTCGCTCGCAGTCGGTCGCGGTGGGTGCGGCGCACCCGGTGCGTCCAGCGCTGCAGGGACGACCCCATCCCGGGGTGCCGCGCCAGCGTGTGCAGAGCGCGGTCGAACCGGCGGAGCATGTCGGCGAAGGCGCCGAAGGGGCGGGCCGAGATGCCGACCTCGAGGTGGCGGTCGAGCACGATCCGGTGCCGGAGTCCCAGGTGCACGCTGATCTCGACGTCGTCGTGCACGTAGGCGTCGTGCCGGTGCATCTCCTCCGCGATCTCCTCCCACGCCGACCGGCGGACGGCGCAGTTGGAGCCGAAGAGCGGCCAGTTGGCCAGCGCCGACCCCATCAGCACGAAGTAGGCGTCCATGTAGGCGACCCGCGCGATCACCCGGGCGATCGGGCCGAGCTCGTCGAAGCGTCCGGGACCGGTCACCGCTCCGACCTCGGGATCGGCGAAATGGCCGGCCAGGCGCGCCAGCCAGTCGGGTCCCGGGCGGGAGTCGGCGTCGAGCCGTGCGAGGACGTCGCCGTGCGCCTCGTCGAAGCCGTGCGCCGTGCTCGCCGGGATCCCGGCTCCGTCGTGCCGCACCACCCGCGCGCCCGCCGCTCGCGCGACGGCGGCGCTGTCGTCGGTGCTCCCGTCGTCGACGACGACGATCTCGAACGGAGCGAGCGTCTGCTCGCGGAGGAGCTCGAGCAGCTGCTCGAGGTGGCGGGCGTCGTCCTTCACGGGGACGACGACCGAGATGCGCCGGTGATCCATCCGCCCAGTCAACGCGATCGGGGCGCTCAGCGGGGACACCGCCACGCGTCTCGCGCGAGCCCGGACCTGTCAACCGGCTCCCGAGCGCGCCGGATCCGCTGATGGGATCGACCCGTGTCCGCCGGATCGGCGGCCCGATCGAGACAGGAGACGACATGACACAGGGACCTCGAGACTTCCGGCCCACCCGTGCACTGGTGACCGCTTCTGACTCCGGCATCGGCCGGGCGACCGCGGTGGCACTGGCCGAGGCGGGCATGGACGTCGGCATCACCTGGCACAGCGACGAGGAGGGCGCGCAGGGCACGGCGGAGGAGGTGCGCTCCCTCGGCCGGCGCGCCGAGATCGCGCGCCTCGACACGACGGATCTGGAGGGCGCGGGCGACGTGATCGACGACCTCGCGGATCGACTGGGCGGGCTCGACGTCGCCGTCAGCAATGCGGGCGGAGGCGGAGGCGAGCCCTTCCTCGAGCAGAGCCTCGACAGCTGGCGCTCGACCGTCGCCCTGAACCTCGACGGAGCGTTCGTCTGCCTCCAGCGCGCCGCGCGGCGCATGGCGGCCCAGGGCACGGGCGGCAGGATCATCGCGGTCACCAGTGTCCACGAGCACCAGCCGCGGGTCGGCTCCGTCGCCTACACCGCTGCCAAGCACGGGCTGGGCGGCCTGCTGAAGGTGGCCGCACTCGAGCTCGGCTCCCTCGGCATCACCGTCAACGCCGTCGCCCCCGGGGAGATCGCGACGCCGATGAACGACGCCGAGGATGTGGACCCCGTCACGATCGACCGCCCCGGCATCCCCCTCGGCCGCCCCGGCGACGCCCGCGAGATCGCGGCGGTGGTCGCCTTCCTGGCCTCTCCCGCCGCCTCCTACATCACCGGATCCTCGTACGTCGTGGACGGCGGGATGCTGCAGATGGGGCCGCAGGCCGGCTCCCACCTCCGGCAGGACGACTGGCGCGAGGCCTGAGCCGCCGACCACGGCGCCCGCCCGCCGGGTACTCTCGAAGAGGTGCTCCGGCGGGCGGGGCGCCTGCTCCGGGATGTAGGTGACGCACGTGTGGTTCCGGCGTCGACGCAGGTTCAAGATGGAGCCGTACGACCCCGATGAGAACCCGTCGCGCGAGCCCGCCTCCGTCGAGGAGGCCGCCGAGGAGGGCCTGATGCTCGCGCAGTACGCGAGCCGGATGGCCGTGAAGAACCGTGTGCTGATGGACGGCCTCGGCGCCGACGTCCCCTTCGACTCGGGCCGCTACTCCGTCGTCGCCGCGGAGGAGCTCGAGAAGCTGGCGCGCGAGTCCGAGGCAGCCGCCGAGCGCCTGCGCGGCATCGCCGCCGACGTGACCTCGGTGGGCGGCCGCTCCGACCACGTGCACGACTACCGCTCGGCCGACGTCGACAACCTCGACCACCGCGAGCGGCTCTCGCTCCTGGTCGCCGACTCCCTCCACAGGCGGGCGCAGGACGAGGAGTACCTCGCGACGCTCGTCGACGACGCCCGTCAGGACGCGTGGCGCGAGCTCGCGCAGTCGATCGAGGAGACCCTCGACCGCACCTCGCGGATCGACCCGGACGACGAGGAGTACCGCCGCGACCGTTCGTTGCGGATGGCGCTCGTGGTCGTTGACGACCTGGTCAAGCTGGCGGAGGAGCGCGGCGTCAGCCTCGAGGACTGACGGGCTCGTCGTGGGACGCCGGGACGGGGCTCAGGCCCAGCCGGCGCGGAACGACTCGGTCGCCTCGGCGGAGCGCTCCCGGACCGACTCCAGCAGCTCCTCCATGGTGGAGCTGCGGAGGAACGCGAGGCGGTCGAGCTCGGTGACCGGTGCGACGCCGGCGAGCTGCCAAGCGTGCGCGGCCGGATCCTCGGCGAGCTCGACGACCGCGCCGTAGCGCTGCTCGACGAACTCGCTCGCGACCGCCAGTGCCGTGCGGACCGCCGACTCCGCCGCAGCCAGCGCGGGGGCGTGCTTCTCGTCCCACTCCAGATCGGGCAGCAGGCGGACCTCGGCGCGCGGGTACGGGTCGTCCTCGTACCAGCGGACGACCTCGAAGCGCTCCTCGCCCACGGAGTCGAGCGTGACGAACGACTCCGCCCCGTCGATGTTCAGGATGCGCGCGCGGGCGCCGACCGCGAACCGCTGGTCGCCGCCGCCCACCTCCTGGCCGCGCTCGATGAGCACGACGCCGAACGCGAGGGTCTCGTCCTCGAGGACGTCGCCGAGCATCCGCAGGTACCGCGGCTCGAACAGCCGGAGCGGGAGCGGCATGTGCGGCAGGAGCACGGAGCCGAGCGGGAACATCGGAAGATCAGGCACAGGATCAGGCAATCACGTCGAGCGGGGAGCGGCCAGTACGGGCGCGGCGCGTCGGGACGTGCTAGCGCATCGCGCCACCGTGTCGTCCGCTCGCGGATGCTCGCCACGCCCCGGACGATCTCCGACGGCCCGGACCCACCCGCGAGGCGCCCACTCGGACTGGGAGCATGGATCTCGCTGACCTCCGCGCCGTCGTCCGCGCGGACCTGGCCGCCAAGGGCCACGCCTCCGACCGGCTCACCGTCCTCGTCCTCCGACTCGGGCAGTACTCGAGCTCTCGGAGGACCCGGCTCCCCCTCCACCTCGTCTACCGCCTGGTCGATCTCGTCTGGACCCGCATGATCGTCGGAGCCGAGCTGCCGCCGGCCGCTCAGGTCGGGCCCGGCCTGCGGCTCCCCCACTGGGGCCGCGGCGTGATCCTGCACCCGCGCACGGTCATCGGGAGGAACGCGTTCACCTACCACGGCGTCACCATCGGCGAGTCGAAGGGTCGGACGCCCGTCATCGGCGACGACGTCTACATCGGCGCCCGCGCGACGATCGTCGGGGACGTGACCGTCGGCGACCGTGTGCGGGTCGGAGCCGGCGCCGTCGTTGTCCGCGGCGTCGCATCCGACTCGTCCGCGGTCGGCGTGCCGGCGAGGACCGCGTCGGCGCCGTCCTGAGGCACGGCCCGTCGGCCTGACGGGGCCGGACCGTCCGCTCCGACGAGAACGACATCAGGTGGAGGCCCGACCCGGCGCTGGAGAGGAGGAACCACCGCGGGTGGAGCGGAGTAGGGCGTACGGGACTTGAACCCGTGACCGACGGATTATGAGTGTGATCCGGAACAGATAGCGACGAGAAGCGGTGGAGAGCCGATTAGAGCGAACCGCTCTCGATCCCACTGCTGGCGCGGATCTCAGGCCGACTGGTCGACAACCAATCGCAGCGGACGGATGTCAGCCGTAGCGGCCTCGTGCCCCACGTCCGCCCCACGGCCCGGCTTCTTCTTCCGCTTCGTCGGCTCGGAGAGCGCGGCGAGCACGGCGTCCCGCGGGGTGTCCGCGAGGTGCGCGTACTTCCTCGTCGACATCGGCGAGACGTGCCCGAGGAGCCGGCCGACCTCCTCGATCGAGACGCCGTCCTGAATGAGCCAGGAGGCGTAGGTGTGCCGGAGGTCGTGGATCCGGGTTGCGCCGATGCCGGAGGCGTCGAGGGCGGGCAGCCAGACGCGGCGCCGCCAGTTCGAGTAGTCGAGGACGTGCCCGTTGACGTCGAAGACGTAGCCACTGCGGCGTCCGGCGACGAGCGGTCGGAGGCGCTTGACGACCCAGTCGGGCAGCGGGACGTCGCGGACCTTCCGTCCCTTCGGGTAGAGCTTGAGCGCGCGGGACTTGTCGTCCCAGACCTCGACGACGCGCAGCACGCCGCGGCCGAGGTCGACGCGGTTCACCTGCAGACCGGCCGCCTCGCCCCATCGGAGGCCGGCGCCGACGAGGAGGGACACGAGCGCGCGGTCGAGGCTCTTCTTCGGGAACTCGTCGAGCAGGTGCGCTGCCTTTTTCCGGGTGAGGTACCGCTCGGTCGCCTGCGCGCCGACGGGGAGCCGGAGGCGGTAGGCCGGGTTGTGCGTGATGATCTGCGCGTCGACGGCCGCGGTGAGCGACGCCGAGAGCAGGTGCACGCATCGCTGAACGGTGGTCGCCGCGAGGCCGTCCGCGGCCAGCTCGACCGCCCACGCCCGGATGTCGTGCCGGGTGATGTCGACGAGCGCCACGTCGCGCCAGCGAGGCATGAGCCGGCCGTCGCGGCGTGAGAGGTCGCGGGCGAGCGTGCCTGGCTCGACGCTGCGGGTCGGCCACCACTCCTCGGACCAGGCCGCCCAGGTGCGCTTCGCCGCGTCGGGGTCGCGCCAGCCGAGCTTCGCGGCGTCGACCTCGGCGGCCATCGCGGACTTGAGCGCCTGCTTCTCCTGGACGTAGGTGCCGGCCGATCGGCGCTTCCCGTCGGGGAGGCGGTAGACGCCGCGGAACCGGCCGGAGGGCAGCTGCTCGGTCCATGCCATGGGGGTGTGCTCCTATGCGGTGCGGTGGTCTCGGAGATAGAGCTCGAGGAGGTGGTCGGTGACGCCGAGCTCGAGGGCCCAGACGCCGGGGTCGGGGCTCATGCGGGCGACATCGGCGAGGTGGTCAGGGGCGATGAGCTTCCGGGCCGCCCACCGGTCGGCGAGGCGCTCGATACGGGGCGTGGTCTCGCAGTGGCCGAGGCACACGTGGCCGAGCTCGTGGGCGAGGGTCTGGCGCTCATGCCAGGCGCGGAGGCCGCGCTTGAGGATGATGACGCGCTCGTCGGGGAGCCAGAGGCCGTTGGCGGAGCGGATCCGTCCGTGGAGGACGGGAATGCCCAGCCGGTCCGCGTGCTCGTACGGGTCGTACGTGCCGGCTGGGCGGTGTGTCATGGGGTCCTGTCGTCGAGGTCCTGCTCGGGGTCGGATCGATCGGCGGCGAGGCGGTCGCCGTAGCGGGCTGCGATCGCGGCGCTCGCCAACACGAGGACCGCGACCGCGGGCTTCATCACCGACAACCTGGGAGTTACAGCCTGATGCCCACCGGATACCGGCAGACCCTGCCCGTCGCGTTCACCGACCTCACCCTTCCGAAGTTCGTCCCCAAGGTCGAGGTCGTCGACAGCTTCAACCGTCCCGACTCGACTACCACGCTCGGAGCGACCGAGCAGGGCGAGAAGACGTGGGAGACCATGATCGCCACCGGCACCGGACCGGTCACGTGGGGGATCAGCTCGAGCTCGGCGCTGTCCCGTTCCAGCAGCACCGGGAACGCGATGATCGACGCCGGCACCGCCTACGGTGTCGCCTCCGTCACGATCGCCGCGATCGCCGCGACCGGTGACGCGTACGGCGGACTCGTGGCACTGGCCTCGCCCACCACGCAGACCCAGTACGTGCTCCTCCTAGACAAGACCACGACCGGCACCGCCCCCGCAAACGTCTACAAGGTGAACCGGCGCGTCGATGGGGCGTACGTCAACCTGTGGACCTCAACCACGGCACCGACCGCGGGAGATGTCCTCTCGGTCGACAGCTCAGCGACCGCGCTCGTGTTCAAGATCAACGGCGTCACCGTGCACTCCGTCCCCAACCCGTCGGGCAGCACCAACACCCGCTTCGGATTCATCGGCCGCAGCGACCGCATCGTCCGCTTCGACAACTTCCGCTTCCTGCCCTAATGAGCGCAACGACGAAACGCCCCCTCGCCCTCCTACGGGAGCGGCGAGGGGGTCTTCTGTGCGTTCTCGGGCAGCGGGCTCGTGTGGCTGATCTTTTTCCTAGCTCGCTCGAGGGGCTTCTCGATCACGATGTGTACCGCCCACGCGAAGGCGACGGCTGCCACAACACCGACGGCGACGGCCGCGAGGTGAGGAAGGGGCAGGTAGCGCTCGGCGAGTTCAAGGGCCGGTCGGTGCGCGAGGTAGAGGGTGTACGAGAGCACCCCGAGGAACGCGACGGGCCGCCAGTTCAGGACCCGACCGGCGATCGAGTCCGGGGCGAGGATCACGGCGGCGAAGATGCCGAAGAGGGCGATGCTCTGCAATGTGTAACCGACCGTCATGCCGAAATCGTTGGGAGCGAGGCTGACGGCGTAGAACGCGACGAAGCTGCCGACGAGGATCAGCGGGAGGGCCCAGCGCTGCCGGGGCGCCCGGATCTCGCGGTACATCGGGTTAGCGCCGATCGCCATGATCGATCCCCACAGGATAGCGTCGGCGCGCGTGTCGGTGGAGAGGTAGAGCCGGTCCCAGCTGGCGCCGTGCGAGGACAGGTAGACGCGCCACAGCATGATCGTGAGGCAGACGGCGACGAGCACGATCACCTGATGGAGGGGGCGCGGCACGAGCCGGCGCAGTCCGATGTAGACGAGGGGGAAGAGGAGGTAGAAGTGCTCCTCGACGGCCAGGGACCACAGAGCGTTCATCGCGGCGGGGAGCCCGGTGCGCCCCTCGAAAACGATGTAGTAGTTCGCCCAGAACGTGCCGCCACTGAGCGCTCCTACAGGTGACATCTCGGAGGGGAGGACACCGGCGAGCGAGAGGATGATGGCGATTGCGAGGACGAGGTAGAGCGAGTCCGGCGGAGGTAGAAGTCTCGGAGCGAGATGCGTCCGCGCCGCTCGGCTTCCACACGCATCAGGTGCGTGATGAGGTAGCCGCTGAGAAAGAAGAACAGGGTGACGCCCGTCGAGCCCTTGATGGGCGTCGGCAAGCCTGCGTGCCCCCACACGACGACGGCGATAGCGACGGCGCGGAGTCCGTCGAGGGACGGGATGCGACCTGGCACGAGTGTTCCCCCTGATTGCATGGGCTGAGCCTACGACGTCCGGTGTCAGTGGTCGGCCGCACTCTTGGGTGATGGGAACGAAGTACGACCCGAACCATCCCCACCGGCCGACCGGCTACCTCGACACGGCGGTCGAGGCGTACCGCGACCATGGCGAGGAGGCGCCCTGGCTGCTCCTCTGGCGCGGCGGAGAGGTCGTCACCAACCCGACCACCGGGCGCTACATGTACGTCTGGGAGGGCGACACCGAGGGGCAGCTGCGAGGCCGCGACGGGCGGCGCCACTGATACTGCAGAGGGACACGCGGAGCAAATGCTGCGTGTCGACGGTCTACGCGTAGAAGGGCTGCGAGATGCCGGAGAATACCGGAAACTCAGAACCCGGATGCTTGCGAATTGTTCCTTGGATGTTGGCGAGCACGATCTGGTTATGGGAGTTACGGCCAAGCCACTGGCGGGCTGAATCAACCATTGTCCTGCAGAAGATTTCGAGATCGATTGACATACCGATAGACGATCCATCGGCCGCTACAAACCGCGGGCCGTGGATGCTCACCTGCTGCTCACCGGGATCCTGCCCGGGTTGAAAGAACATGAGACGAGGCACGTGAGGTTGATGGCCTGGATCCAAGCGGGACTGGTGCACTACCGCGTTGCGGTACTTGTACAGGTTCTTGACGATGTCCTGGTGTCGCCATAGGTCGTCGACCTGGTTCTCCTGAACCCAACGAATGTACTTGTTCTCATTGGTTTTGCCGGACGTATCACCGAGCGCAGCGCAGATGTCCGGCACAAGAAGAGCACCCGTGAGCGCCAGATACCAAAGACGCGCCTTGAGCGCCCCTTCAATCTCGTCGAGAATCGGAATCACGGACACCTCGCTGTCTCGTCATGTCGTACCACACTGCCCCACGTCAGCCCCACGCGAGGGCCATGAAGCCCACACGATTTGCGAGATGTATCGCCTGACCAGGGCTTATCGAGTAGGGCGTACGGGACTTGAACCCGTGACCGACGGATTATGAGTCCGCTGCTCTGACCGGCTGAGCTAACGCCCCGCGGCGGCCGTCCGAGCGGCCGTCAGGTGGCGGCGGGTGCGGACGCTGCGTCGGAGGCCGGATCGGCCACCGGCTCCCCACGATACAGGCTCTCGAAGGTGCTGATCGTGCGGTTGATGTCGTGCGCGGCGACGATTTGGAGGGAGGCGCGCTTCATCGCCTCGAGGTCCTCCTGGTCGGCCGTGAGCACGGCGGTGAGGCGGTCGGCGAGGGCCTCGGCGCTGCCCGGCGCGAAGAGGTAGCCGTTCTCGCCGTCGTGGACGAGGTGCGGGAGGGCCATCGCGTCGGCGGCGACGACGGGGAGGGCCGAGGCCATCGCCTCCATCGTCGCGATGCTCTGCAGCTCGGCGATGGACGGCATGGCGAACACGGTGGCGCGCGTGTACGCCTCCTTGAGCTCGGCGTCCGAGACGTAGCCGGTGAAGCGCACGCGGTCGGCGATGCCGAGGGTCGCGGCGAGCTGCTGGAGGTTGCGCATCTGGTCGCCGCCGCCGACGATCTCGAGCTTCGCGTCGAGCGCCGGATCGAGCAGGGCGACGGCGCGGAGCAGGACGTCGATGTGCTTCTCGCCGGTCACGCGGCCGACGAAGAGGATCGAGTCGCCGGCGCGGGCCGAGAAGTCGGGCGTGTAGTTGTCGGCGTCGATGCCGCAGGAGATGGCGTGGACGCCCCGGAGGCCCGTGTACTTCTCGAGGAACTGCGCGGCCTTGCGGGTCGGCGTGGTGACCGCCTCCGCCCGGCCGAAGGTGCGGCGCGCGGCCCGCCACGCCATTGCCACGGCCTTGGCCTGCACGGCCTTCGGCAGGAGGGTGAACTCGAGCATGTTCTCGGGCATGAAGTGGTTCGTGCCGACGATGCGGATGCCGCGCTTGGCCGCCTCGATCCCGAGGCCGCGGCCGACGATGATGTGCGACTGGAAGTGCACGACGTCGGGCTTCACCTCGTCGAGGATGCGCGCGCTGTTCTGCCGGATGCGCCACGGCATCGCGAAGCGCAGCCAGTCGTGCGGGTACCAGCGCCAGCTGTAGAGCCGGTGCACGATGATCCGTTGGCCCTCGTGCGTCTCGACCCGGGTGCCGCTCCAGCCGTCGGCCGAGGGGGCGACGACGTGGACCTCGTGGCCGCGCTGCGCGAGACCGGCGGCGAGGCGCTCGGCGAACTTCGCGGCTCCGTTCACGTCGGGAGCGAAGGTGTCGCAGCCGATCACGACCGTCAGCGGTCGGGAGTCGGGCGATCCCGGTCGGGACGCGTCGCGGGGATCTGACACGGGAGGTCCTATCGGTGTCGTGCCGCTCGGGGAGAGAAGGGAGCGATCGGCGGAGGTCGGTCGGTTTCGTGGCTCTCGGCGCGGACCCATTGTAGGCAGAGGAGTCCTCACCACTCGGGATCCCGCGCCGTCAGCGCGCCTGCGGGTGGTGCTTGGCGAGGAGGAAGACGCCGTAGATGGCGACGGCACCGGCCGCGATGAAGAGCGGGATCGCCCACGGGGCCGCGTACTGCGCCTCTCCGAGCACGACGATGCCGATCGCGACGGCGACCAGCGGGTCGATGACGGTGAGGCCCGCCACGACGAGGTCCGGCGGGCCGGAGGAGTAGGCGTTCTGAACGAAGTACCCGCCGAGCGCGGTCGCGGCCAGGAGCGCCACGATGCAGACCACCGTCAGCGGGTCGAACTCGCCGTACTTGATGCGGTTGAGCACGACCTTCGCGAGAGTCGCGACGAAGCCGTAGACCACTCCGGCGCCCACGATGTAGAAGATCGCCTTCGCTCCGCGGCGGAAGACGCGGAAGGCGACGACGAAGACCGTGAGCACCACGGCGAGGATCACGAGGATCGTGATGAGCTCGGGCGTCTGGATGGACTTGTCGACCGCGTTGAACGCCGCTACGAGGACGAACGTGCCGACGCCTCCGACGCAGAGCACGATCGCCCGGATCGACGCCGCGTTCAGGCGCACCCGGCTGACCCGCGCGTTGACGACCGCGGTGATCACGAGCGCCACCGCTCCGAGCGGCTGCACCACGATGAGCGGGGAGAAGCCGAGGCTCGTCAGCTGGAAGACGATCGCGAGACCCAGGAGCAGGGTGCCGATCACCCACGAGGGGCGCGAGAGCAGCGCGACCAGCTGGCCGCCGCTGAGCCCGGAGGAGCCGGAGCGCTTCGAGAACCGCTCCACCTTCGCCACTCCCCGGTGCTGGAACTGCGCGCCGAGGGAGAGGAACACCGCGCCCACGAGAGCGATCGGGATGCCGATGAACTTCGCCGGGTCGTTGAGGAGTTCGGCGAGATCGGCGGGCATGGGGTCGACCCTACCCAGAACGCCTCCGGGAGTCCTCCGACGCACGGGTGAGGGGCTGAGCCCAGCGGATGATCCTCGCGGACCCGGTCGGCGGCCCCGCGGTACCCTGTCCACCATGGCCGTCCTCCCCATCCGCATCGCCGGCGACCCCGTCCTGCACTCCCCCGCCGCCCCCGTCACCGAGTTCGACGATGCGCTGCGCACCCTCGTCGCCGACATGTTCGAGACGATGGACATAGCCCCCGGAGTCGGCCTCGCCGGCCCGCAGGTCGGCGTCCCGTTGCGCCTGTTCGTCTACGACTACGCCGACGACGACGGCACCCCCCGCCGCGGCGTCGCGATCAACCCCGAGCTGTTCGTCACGCCGACCCCGCTCGGCGAGGCGGACGAGGACACGGAGTCGGAGGGGTGCCTCTCCTTCCCCGGCGAGCGCTTCCCGCTCCGCCGCTCCGAGCGCGCGATCCTCCGCGCGGTCGACCTCGAGCAGGAGCCGTTCGAGATCGTCGCGGACGGCTGGTTCGCCCGCGTGTTCCAGCACGAGTTCGACCACCTCGACGGCGTGCTCTACATCGACCGCCTCGAGCACGACTACCACAAGCCGGTCGCGAAGATCACCCGGAAGCGCGGCTGGGGCGGCCCCGGCGTCTCGTGGCTGCCCGGCGTGGAGCACCTCGAGGACTGACTCAGGCCAGGTCGACCCCGTGCACACCGTTGTGGTGGCGGATCGCGGGGAACGAGGCGGTGACGCTCCGGCCGACGCCGGGCGTCCGCTTCTCGGTCACGTCGCCGCCGAAGAGGGCGGCCCGCTCGCGCAGCTCGGCGAGCGCGGGGCTGTCGATGCGCTCGGTGAGCGAGCGCAGATCCGCCTCGAGAGCGCTGGCGTCCTGCTCCGCCCCGCCGTGCTGCTCGCGGTCGTCGTCGACCTCCACCCGGAGGCCGGTGGTCGTCCATCGGGAGCTGATGCGGACCTCGGTCCCCGCGCCGCCGGTCTCCAGCGCCGAGTCGAAGGCGTACTCGAGCACCCGGAGCACGGCCACCTCGGCGCCGTCCTGCAGCGGGAACGGCTCGCCGAACGACTCCTCGCGGACGCTCAGGCCTCGCTCGCGGGCGCCCTCGATCAGGGGGACGGAGCCGCCGGTGCGCGGCAGCTCCCCCGGATCGACGGAGGCGACGGTCGCGATGCGGCGCAGCTGCGCCAGCGAGGCCTCGGCCGCCCGCACGGCCCGCTGCGCCGACCGCGCGGCTGCGGCGGGGTCGCGGTCGATCGTGAGCCGGACGCTCTCGGCCTCCTCGACGACGTGCGCGGCGCTGCGGACCGCGAGCTGCTCGAGCTCGCCGACGATGCGGAGCCTCGCCTCCTGCTCGCCGACCGCCAGCTCGAGGCGGACGACGCGCGCCGCCTCCTCCGCACGGCTCTCGGCGGCACGGCGCTCGGCGCCGACGGCGCGGCGCCACAGCACGACGACCGCGACCAGGGCGATCAGGGCGAGGACGAGGACGACTTCGAGCACGACGGCCTCCGGGGGGACGGGACGGGTTCGGCACAGGAGCGCCGGAGAGAGATCGTACCCGCGCCGCGGACAGCGGACCTGAGGCCGCGGAGGGGGTTGCGGAGCCGTACTCAGCCGTCGGAGCGCACGGAGCGGGTGACGGTGAAGCGGCGGTCGCGCGCCACCACCGTGGTCGGCCCGACCGCACGGCGCAGCTCGGCCGGATGCGCGAGGTGGGAGTTGAAGACCGTCCACAGCACGCCTCCGGGGCGCAGCACGCGGCCGGCCGCGCGCAGCATGCGCCGGGCGACGAGGTCGGTGACGGCTCCGTCGGAGTGGAACGGCGGATTGCAGAGCACGACGTCGACGGAGGACGCCTCCAGCGTCGAGGCGTTGTCGTCGCGGAGGACGCGGACGGCGAGCCCATTGGCCGCCGCGGTCGCCCGGGCGGACTCGACCGCGGCACGCGAGGTGTCCGTCGCGGTCACGGCGAGGTCGGGGCGGGCCCGGGCCACCACGGCGGCGAGCACGCCGGTTCCGCAGCCGAGGTCGAGTGCGGTGCCCGCGGGGAGGGAGTCGAGATCGAGGGCGGCGAGGAGGGCGCGGGTGCCGAGGTCCAGTCGTGCACCTGCGAAGGCTCCCGGCAGTGCGACGACCTCGAGGTCGAGCTCGTCCAGACGGCGCCGCTCGGGCCCTGGCGCGGGCGGCTGGTCGGGGAGCGCGCCGCTCGCGAGCAGGGCGCGCGACTTCTGCCGGGCGAGGGAGACGTCGATCCGCTCGTAGCGCACGGCGAGCACGTCGTTCATCGTGCGGGTCATGTGCTTGATGCGGCCGGCGCCGATCAGGGTCGCCGCCGGGTTCGCGAGTGCGGTCCCGGCCGCGACGGCGGCCAGCGCGTCGAGCGAGCGCGGCAGGCGCAGGAGCACCGCGTCGGCGTCGCGGACGGCCTCCGCGACGGAGTCGACGATCTCGATCGGCGCGAGATCGACGCCCGACCCCCGCACCGTCTCGAGGTTCTGCGCGAGAGCGCGCTCGGCGGTGATCGAGTCCTGCACGACGCGCACGGCACGGCCGTCGGCGGCGAGGCCGAGGCTCAGTGCCCCGTAGGCGTCCCCGATCACGGCGAGGCGGCCGCGATCGGCGGCGAGGTCGAGCAGCAGACGGTCACTGGCGTCGACGGCGACGAGATCCGGCGCCTCGACGTCGGGGCGGCGGCGCAGGAGAGCGAGCACGTCCTCGCGCATCGCCCCTCCGATCGTCGGTCCGAGCGGGTGGGCCCTCGAGGGCGACCGCTCGCGGGCACGAAAAAAGGGCCCGAGAGTGGAGTCCCGGACCCTTCGCTCCCCGACTTGGACTCGAACCAAGAACCTACCGGTTAACAGCCGATTGCTCTGCCAATTGAGCTATCGAGGATCATCCGACCGCCCGGAGGCGATCAGCGCGGTACTACTTTAGCAAACTCTCCGCGAACGCAAAATCGGGCGCGCACTCAGTAGCCGGAGCCCGGGTCGACGCGGCCGACGAACGGCCCGCCGGCGGCACAGGCGGCCACGTTGGCGCGCACGCGCTCGGCCAGGAGCGGCGCGGTGATCTCGGGGGTGTCCGCGCTGTGGGGCGTGATCAGGCACCGGGGCTCGCTCCAGAGCGGATGCCCGTCCGGCAGCGGCTCGGGGTCCGTCACGTCGAGCGCGGCGCCCGCGAGACGGCCTTCGGCGAGGGCCGCGACGAGCGCGTCCGTGTCGACGAGGCTCCCCCGGGCGACGTTGACGAGCACGGCGTGGGCGGGGAGCCGCGCGAGCAGACCCGCGTCGACCATCCGCTCCGTGCCCGCGGTGGCGGCGGC
Source organism: Rathayibacter sp. AY1C5 (assembly GCF_002931705.1). Taxonomy (NCBI): domain Bacteria; kingdom Bacillati; phylum Actinomycetota; class Actinomycetes; order Micrococcales; family Microbacteriaceae; genus Rathayibacter; species Rathayibacter sp. AY1C5. Next base: position 28,498 of record NZ_PSWD01000009.1, on the reverse strand, counting down.
GGCCAGGACCAGCACGTCGGCGTCCGCCGCGGCCTCGGCGAGCCGCGACGCCGGCAGGGTGCGGGCGGCGCCCTCCACCGGCTCGTCTCCGCGGCGGACGATCGTCACCCGGCAGTCGAAGACGGCGAGCAGCCGCAGGAGCTCGCGAGCGATCCCTCCTGCTCCGACGATCACCACGGAGGCGCGGTGCAGCGTGACCGCCTTCTTCGGCCCCCACGACACGGCGCGCGCCCGCTCCGGCAGCGAGCGCAGGAGGGCGAGCACCAGCGCGAGCGCGTGCTCGGCCACCGGCTCCGCGTAGGCGCCCTTGGCGCTGGTCCAGACGACGTCCGCGCGGGACGCGGCGAGCACGGGCGCGAAGACGTCGACGCCGGCCCAGGGCAGCTGCACCCAGCGGATCGACGGGTGCTCCTCCAGCACAGCGGCCAGCTCGTCCGTGCGGCCGTAGGACAGCCAGAGCAGCGCGTCCGGACTCTCGTCGAGTCCGACGACCACTCCACCGCCCGACTCCACCGCCTCGGCGAACACCGGCTTCTGCCGCGGGAGCACCGCGACGCGCGGGACGGTCACTGGTCGGCCGCCTCGACGCGCTGCGCTCGGGAGGCGTCGAAGCGCTCGTACTCGGCGAAGGCCGCTCCGAGCTCGCGCACGTAGGGGTGCCGGGCCTCGATCAGAACCTCCAGCAGCGGCCCGTACGCGACGACCTCGCCGCCGACCAGCACTACGATCCGGTCGGTCGCCCGGCTCAGCACGTCGATGTCGTGGCTGACCACGACGGCCGCGAATCCCTCCCGGCGCCGCAGGTCGGCGAGGAGGTCGACGATCGACTCGCGCACCGTCGCGTCGATGCCCGAGGTCGGCTCGTCGGCGATCAGCACCTTCGGCCCGAGCACGAGCGAGCGGGCCACGGCCACGCGCTGGCGCTGGCCGCTGGAGAGCTCGTAGGGGTAGCGGTCGAGCAGGAACAGCGGCAGGTGCACGGAGTCGAGCAGCGTCGCCACCCGCACCGCCGCGGCCTTCGGGTCGTAGTGGCGGTCGCGGAGGAAGATCGGCTCGGCGATCAGCTCCGAGACGGTCAGCTCGGGGCGGAGGGCCGCTCCGGCGTCCTGCGCGAGATGCGCGACGTCGACGGTGAAGCGCTTGAGCTCGCGGGCGGGGAGCGAGCGGAGGCGGTGCCCCGCGACCGTCGCGTCCCCTCCGATGATCACCGGGCGCGTGCGGCCTCCGTCGTGCCCCAGGCCGTCGCCGCCGAGCACGCGCGCGAGCGTGGACTTGCCCGAGCCGCTGCCGCCGAGGATCCCGAGCACCTCCCCCGGCTCCACGCGGAGGCTCACTCCCCGCAGCGCCGTCCACCGGCGGCTGATGCCGCGCGGCGGGTACTCGACGCTGAGGTCGTCGACGACGATGGGGGCCGGATCCCCGGCGGTCCGGCTCACGCCCGGCGCTCCGCATCGACGATGCTGCGCAGGAGCTCGCGCCTCGAGGCCTGCTCGACCGGGTCGGGCACGGGCAGGGAGGCGAGCAGGCGCTGCGTGTAGGGGTGCTTCGGCGCAGCGAGCACCTCCGCCCCCGTCCCCTCCTCGACCAGCTCGCCGCGGTAGAGCACCGCGATGCGGTCGGCGAGCAGGTCGACCACGGCGAGGTCGTGGCTGATGAACAGGGAGGCGAAGCCGAACTCGCGCTGCAGCTCGGCGAACAGCTCGAGCACGCGGGCCTGCACCGACACGTCGAGCGCCGAGGTCGGCTCGTCGGCGATCAGCAGCTTCGGCTCGAGGGCGAGGGCCCGGGCGAGGCTGGCGCGCTGGCGCTGGCCGCCGGAGAGCTCGTGCGGGTAGCGGTCGCCGTAGGAGCGGGGCAGCTGCACCGCCTCCAGGAGCTCGTCGACGCGCGAGCGCGCCCCGGCGGCGTCGCCGGCCCGCCCGTGCACGATCAGCGGCTCGGCCACGCACTCCGCGATGGTGAGCAGCGGGTTGAAGCTCGACGCCGGGTCCTGGAACACGAAGCCGATGTCGCCGCGGACCGGCCGGAAGGCGCGCTCGCGGATGCCGCGCATCTCCTTGCCGAGGACCTTCAGCGACCCGCCGGTCACCGGCGTCAGGCCCGCGATGGCGCGCCCGATGGTGGTCTTGCCCGAGCCGCTCTCGCCGACGAGGCCGAGCACCTCGCCCGCGCGGATGCGCAGCGAGACGCCGTCGACCGCGACGAAGCCGGGACGGCCGAGCCGGCCGGGGTACTGGATCCGCAGGCCCTCGGCGGCGACGAGCGTCTCGGTCTCGGGGGCCTCGGCGCGCTCGACGGCGCGGACGCGGGCGCGCTCGACGCCCTGGCCCACGTGCGGGACGGCGGCGAGGAGCTTCCTCGTGTACTCGGCCTTCGGCGCCGAGAACAGCTCGGAGACCGTCGCCTCCTCGACCAGCTCGCCCTGGTACATCACGGCGACGCGGTCGGCCAGATCGGCGACGACGCCCATGTTGTGGGTGATCAGCACGATCGAGGTGCCGAACTCGTCGCGGCACCGGCGGAGCAGGTCGAGGATCTCGGCCTGCACGGTCACGTCGAGAGCCGTGGTCGGCTCGTCCGCGACGATCAGGCCGGGATCCAGGACGAGGGCCATCGCGATGACGACGCGCTGCTTCTGGCCGCCCGAGAACTGGTGCGGGTAGTAGTCGACCCGCTTCTCCGGCTCCGGGATGCCGACGGTGCGGAGGACGTCGATCGCGCGCTTGCGCGCCTCCTTCTTCGAGACGGAGCCGTGAGCGCGAAGTCCCTCCGCGATCTGCCAGCCCACCGTGAAGACCGGGTTGAGGGCGGTGCCCGGCTCCTGGAAGACCATGGCGACGTCGGTGCCGCGCAGCTCCCGGAGGCGGGCCTTCGGCACGGAGACGACATCGGTCGCCGCGCTGCCGTCCTTCTTCGAGAGCAGGACCACTCCGGAGGCGGTGGCCGTCTCGGGCAGGAGGCCGAGGATGGTCTTCGCGGTCACGGTCTTGCCGCTGCCGGACTCTCCGACGATCGCCAGGACCTCGCCGCGCTCGACGCGCAGGCTCACCCCGGCGACGGCGCGGACGGCGCCGCGGTCGCTCGCGAAGGCGACCTCGAGGTCGGTGATGTCCACGATCGGGCGCGCTGAGGCGTCCCGGACGATGCGCTGGTCGCTCATCGCGTCTCCTCCACTCCGGCGACGGGGTCGTGCCCCGGCGTCTCCAAGCCGTCGGCGGCGAGGACGCCGCCCGGCACGACGGACGTCGCGGCGACGTCGCCGGCACCGGCGGCCACCGCGCGCCGACCGCGCAGGCGCGGGTCGGCGAGGTCGTTCAGGCTCTCGCCCACGAGGGTGATGCCCAGCACCACGAGCACGATCGCCAGGCCCGGGAAGACCGAGGTCCACCAGATGCCGCTCGTGACGTCCGACAGCGCCTTGTTGAGGTCGTAGCCCCACTCCGCGGCCGACGTCGGCTCGATGCCGAAGCCGAGGAAGCCCAGGCCCGCGAGGGTCAGGATCGCCTCGGAGGAGTTCAGCGTGAAGATCAGCGGCAGCGTGCGCGTCGCGTTCCGCAGGACGTGGCGGAACATGATCCGCGGCGTCGACGCTCCGATGACCTTCGCCGACTCGACGAAGGCGTCGCCCTTGATCCGCACTGTCTCGGCCCGGATCACGCGGAAGTACTGCGGGATGTAGACCACGGTGATCGAGACCGCCGCGGCGAAGATGCCGGCCCAGAGGTTCGACTGCCCTCCGGAGATGACGATCGACATCACGATCGCCAGCAGCAGGGTCGGGAACGCGTAGATCGCGTCGCAGATCACGACGAGCACGCGGTCGAGCCAGCCGCCGAGGTAGCCGGAGACGAGGCCGAGGAAGACGCCGAGGAAGATGGACAGGACCACGGCGACGACGATCACGAGGAACGCGGTCTGCGCTCCCCAGATCACTCGCGAGAGGACGTCGTAGCCGCCCACGGTGGTGCCGAGCAGATGCTCCGCGCTCGGCGGCTCCTGCGCGCCGAACGACTCGCCGCCCGAGCGCAGCTGCGAGTATCCGTAGGGCGCGATGAGGGGCGCGAACAGGGCCACCAGCAGGAACGCGCCGGTGATGATCAGGCCGGTGACGAGCATCCCCCGCTGGAGGCCGACGCTCTGCCGGAGCTGGTGGACGACCGGCAGACGGTCGACGAGACGGCGGCGCGGACGCGCCGGGGAGGTGGTGCTCATGCTCAGTACCTCACTCGCGGGTCGATGAGCGCCGCGATGACGTCGACGATGAAGTTGGTCAGCGCCACGATGACGGCGAGCAGGGCGACGATGCCCTGCACGGCCACGAAGTCGCGGGCCTGGAGGTACTCGGCGAGCTGGAAGCCGAGGCCCTTCCACTCGAAGGTGGTCTCGGTGAGGACCGCGCCGCCGAGCAGCAGGGCGATCTGCAGGCCGATCACAGTGATGATCGGGATGAGCGCGGGCCGGTAGGCGTGGGTGCGGACGAGCCGGAACTCGCTGACGCCGCGCGAGCGCGCCGCGTCCACGTAATCGGTGCCGAGCGTGCCGATCACGTTGGTGCGCACCAGGCGCAGGAAGATGCCCGCGGTGAGCAGTCCCAGTGCGACGGCGGGGAGCACCGCGTGCGAGAGCACGTCCGAGATCGCGGCCGGGTCGCCGGTCTGGATCGCGTCGATCAGGTAGATGCCGGTCTTGTTCTCGAGGAACTGGAGCGAGAGCTCGGTGCTCGTCGAGGCGCGCCCGGCGACGGGGAACCACTTCAGCCAGACGGAGAACACCAGCTTCAGCAGCAGGCCCGCGAAGAACACCGGGGTCGCGTAGCAGAGGATCGCGAAGATGCGCAGCACCGCGTCGGGCGTGCGGTCGCGGTGGTAGGCGGCGAGCATCCCGAGCGGGATGCCGACCAGGAACGCCACGATCAGGGCGTAGAAGGCGAGCTCGACCGTCGCGGCGCCGTAGGTGAGGAGCACCTCGGTGACGGGGCGGTTGTCGCTCAGGGTGGTGCCGAAGTCGCCGGTCAGCAGCTTGCCGAGGTACTCGAGGTACTGCACGATCAGCGGCCGGTCGTAGCCGGCGGCGGTTACGCGCTCGGCGAGCTGGTCCGCGGTCAGGCGGCCGCCGAGGGCCGCCGTGATCGGGTCGCCCGTGCTGCGCATGAGGAGGAACACCAGCGTCACGAGGATGAAGACGGTGGGGATGATGAGCAGGAAGCGGACGAGCAGGTAGCGCCCGAGTCCGCCCCCGGAGCCGCGCGGTCGCCGGGTGGGCGCCGTCGCCGCAGCCGTCGTGGCTGTCGTCACGTGATGCCTTTCGTGGAGAACGGCCGGCGCCTCCTGTCGGGGAGGCGCCGGCCGCGAGGGGGTGGATCAGCCCTTGCTGAGTGCCGCGTAGCGGAACTTGAACGAGGCGTCGAGGGTGTCCTCGGCTCCGCTCACGGTGCTGCCGACGACCGCGACCTGCGAGCCCTGCAGGTAGGGGACGGTCGAGAGCTGCGCCGCGACCTTCTCCTGGATCTGCTCGATCAGCGCGGTGCGCGCGTCGGCGTCGGTGGTCGAGACCTGCTGTGCGATCAGGCTCTGCACCTCGGCGTCGTCGAAGTGGTTCGCGAGGAAGTTCTCCTTGATGAAGAACGGCGAGAGGTAGTTGTCGGCGTCGGAGTAGTCGGGGAACCAGCCGAGCTGGTAGGCCGGGTAGACGTCGCTCGAGCGGTCCTTCGAGTACTGCACCCACTCCGTGGTCTGCAGGTTCACGGTGAAGAGGCCGGTCGACTCCAGCTGGTCCTTGATCAGCGCGTACTCGTCGCCCGAGGACGGACCGTAGTGGTCGTTCGAGTACTGCAGGTTCAGGGTGACCGGAGCGGTGACGCCGGCGGCCTCGAGGGTCGCCTTCGCCTTGTCGGCGTCGGGCGCGCCGTTGCCGTCGCCGTAGAGCGACTTGAGCGGCTCGACCGCGCCGGTCAGGCCTGCGGGGACGTAGGAGTAGAGGGGGGTGTAGGTGCCCTTGTAGACCTGGTCGGCGATCTCGTCGCGGTCGATCAGGTCGGCGACGGCCTGGCGCACGGCGAGGGCCTTTGCGCTGTCGGCCTCACCGGTGGTCGCGCCGAAGGGCTGGGTGTCGAAGTTGAAGACGATGTAGCGGATCTCGCCGCCGGGGCCGTCCACGACCTTGACCGTGTCGTTGCCGCGGAGGTCGTCGATGTCCGTCGCCGAGAGGCTGCGGAACGCGACGTCGATGTTCCCCTCCTGGATGTCCAGCTTGAGGTTGGACGAGTCCGCGTAGTACTTGACGTTGACGGTGTCCGTCTTCGCCTCGCCGAGAACGCCCTGGTAGTCCGGGTACGCCTTGTACTGGATGAGGTTGTTCACGTCGTAGTTCGCGATCGTGTACTGGCCGGCGAAGGCGTCGCCCGAGACGATGTCGGCGTCCGCGGTCAGCTCGTCGGCCGAGAAGACCTCCTCGTCCACGATCGGGCCGGCGGGGCTCGAGAGGATCTGCGGGAAGGTCTGGTCGTTCTCGGACTTCAGCGTGAAGACCACGGTCGTGTCGTCCGGAGCCGCGACGCTGTCGAGGTTCGCCAGGAGCGAGGAGGGGCCGTTCTCGGCCGCGATGCCGACCTGGCGGTCGAAGGAGAACTTCACGTCGGAGGAGGTGAGGTCGTGGCCGTTGGCCCACTTCAGTCCCTCCTTCAGCTTCACGGTGTACTCCGTGGGAGCGGTGAACTCCGCCGACTCGGCGATGTCGGGCTCGACGTCCGGGCTGCCGTAGGGGGTGTTCATCAGGAACGGGAACACCTGGTTCATCACGGCGAACGAGCCGTTGTCGTAGGAGCCCGCGGGGTCGAGCGTCGTGATCTTGTCGGTGGTGCCGATGGTCAGGGCCCCTCCGGCGCTGCCGCCGGACGAGTCGTTCCCGCCGGCGGCGCAGCCCGTCAGCACGAGCGCGACCGCGGCGAAGCCTGCGGCGGCGGCCAGTGCACGGGTGCCGCGAGTGGATGCGGAATTCATCTCCGTCTGCCTCTTCCTGTCAAGGATGGGATGCGGGCGCGCTCCGGGCGCGCGGACTCTCGGCACACAGATCTCCTGTGGGCTGTGGCGTCACGACACTGGACGCCCGCATTGCTGTTCCTCATGGGTAACACAGTTGGAAGCGCTCTCCGAACCGGCACGGGCGTGCGGCCGATTTCTTCACACGACCGCAACACGCTCACTCCGTGCGCAGCGCCCGCTTCTCGCGCTCGAGCTCGACCAGTCGCACCTGCACCGCGCGCGCCATCACCGGATCGGCGGACGCGCGCTGGAGCGCCCCGCGCAGCTCGGCGATTTCGCGGAGCAGGTCGCGCTCGATGAGCGAGATCGCCACGTCGCGGGAGTAGCGGGCGAGCCCCTCCTCGTCGGCGGCCGGGATCGGCGCCACCGCGAGCTGGCGCACCAGCGAGGCGAAGGGGCCGGGGACGTCGTCGGCGACGTGCTCGACCCAGTCGCGGTCCTCCGCCCGCTCGAGGTTCGCGACCACGGCGTCGCGGACCACGCGGAGGGTCTCGTTGGTGACCGCCGCGTGCGCCGCCCGGGCCAGGAGCTCCGGACCCATCGCCTGCGGAAGCTGGAGCATCGCCATCAGCGCCTCGCGCTCGATGCGCGTGACGACGTCGACGGGGAGGTCGGCGATGCGCGCGCCGAGGGGCGCCTCGGCCGCGGACGATTCGCCGCCGCCCCGCCCGCCCTGCTGGTCGCGGCCCTCGGGTCCTGAGGAGCGGGGCCGGGATCCGGCGGAGCGCACGGCGGAGTTGACCTCGGCCATGTCCAGGCCGAGCATCCGGGCGAGCTCGCGGGAGTAGCCGGGCCGCAGCGCCGGGTCGCGGATCTCGGCGACGACCGGGGCGGCCGCGCGCAGGGCCGCGATCCGGCCCTCGACCGTCTCGAGGTCGTAGCGGTCCAGCAGCTGCCTGATAACGAACTCGAACATCGGCTTCTTGTCGTCGATGAGGCGGCGGACGGCGTCGTCTCCGCGGTTCAGGCGGAGGTCGCAGGGGTCCAGGCCCTCGGGCGCGACGGCGACGAAGGTCTGCGCGGCGAAGCGGTGCTCCTCCTGGAACGCGCGCATCGCCGCCTTCTGGCCCGCCGCGTCGGGGTCGAAGGTGAAGACGACCTCGCCGACGCCGCTGTCGTCGCCCAGCACCCGGCGCAGCACCTTGATATGGTCGACGCCGAAGGAGGTGCCGCAGGTGGCGACCGCGGTGGTGACGCCGGCGAGGTGGCAGGCCATGACGTCCGTGTAGCCCTCGACGACGACCACCCGGTGCCCGCGGGAGATGTCCCGCTTGGCGAGGTCGAGCCCGTAGAGCACCTGGGACTTGTGGTAGACGGGCGTCTCGGGGGTGTTGAGGTACTTGGGGCCCTTGTCCTCCTCGAGGAGGCGGCGGGCGCCGAAGCCGACGGTCTGGCCGGTCACGTCGCGGATCGGCCAGACGAGGCGGCCGCGGAAGCGGTCGTAGACGCCGCCGCGGTTGTTGCTGCTGACCAGGCCGGCCGTGGTCAGCTCCTCTTCCGAGAAGCCGCGGCGCTTGAGCGCGGTCGTGAGCCCGTCCCAGCCGTCGGGTGCGAAGCCGACGCCGAAGCGGTCGGCGGCGGCGCGGTCGAAGCCCCGCTCGCCGAGGAAGCGCCGACCGACGTCGGCGCCCGGGGTCGCGAGCTGCTCGCGGAAGTACTCCTCCGCGGCGTCGTTCGCGGCGAGGAGGCGCGCTCGCCCGCCGGTCTCGGGCGCGCGGCCGTCGCCGTCCTCGTACTGCAGCGGGAAGCCGATCCGCCCGGCGAGGCGCTCGACGGTCTCGCTGAACGAGCTGTGGTCCATCTTCATGACGAAGCTGTAGACGTCGCCCGACTCCTGGCAGCCGAAGCAGTGGTAGAAGCCGGCCTGCGGGCGGACGTGGAAGCTGGGGCTGCGCTCGTCGTGGAAGGGGCAGAGGCCCTTCAGCGAGCCGATGCCGGCCGACTTCAGCGTGACGTACTCGCCGATCACGTCGCCGATGTTCACCCGCGCCTTGACCTCCTCGACATCTGACTGTCGGATCCGAGGCATGGGGTCCATCGTATCGGCCGCCGGGGCCGCCGAGCCGGGGTGGGGAGAACTGCACCAGGGCGGCGCGGATCACCCCGGAGACCTGTGATTGGCCCCGCACCCCGAGATCAGGGTCATCCCTGATCCGCACCCGCCCGCCGTCTCCGAGAATCGACCCATGCCCCCTGCCGCCTCCCGCCCGCCTCTCCTGCGTGCTCTGCTCGTCGCCCTGCTCGGCGGTCTCGTCCTGGGCGGGCTCACCAGCCTGCTGCAGGGCTCCCTCCCGCCGTCGGTGAGCTCGTTCGCCAACTCCTCCGGGGGCTGGTCCATGCTCGTGTTCGCGCTCGTGCGCCTCGGCGGCGCCCGACCGGCAGCGGGGGCCGCGCTCGGCCTGCTGAGCTTCTGGGCGCTTCTCGAGGGCTACGACCTGGTGACCGCGGCGCGCGGCTTCGGCTACTCGCCTCCCTTCACGGACGTCTTCTGGCTGCTCGCCGTCCCCGCCGGGCCGATCCTGGGGGCCGCCGCCGCACTCACCCTCCACGGCTCGAGGACGTGGCGCGTCCTGGCCGTCGCGCCGCTCTCGGGCGTGCTGATCGGCGAGGGCGTCTGGGCGCTGGGCGCGGTCGCCGACACCACGAGTCCGGTGTACTGGTGGCTCCAGATCGTCCTGGGCGCGGGCTTCCTCGTCCTGGCCGTCGTGCAGAGGAGGCCGCGCGCACTCGTCTCGCTCGCGGCGCTCGGCGTCACCGCGGCGGCCGCCGTCGCCTTCTTCGTCGTCTACTCCGCGCTGTGAACCGTTCGAGAGGGTCGTCGCGGACCCTCCGCGCACTCGCGGGTTCCGCCCTCCTCCTGGCCCTCGCAGGGTGCACCACCACGGCGGACACCCCGGTCGCGCCGCCGTCGTCCGCCTCGGTGCCGTCGTCGGTGTCCTCCGCCACCCCTCCTCCGATCGACGTCTCCGCCGAGCTGGCCGCGCTCGAGAACGAGTTCGACGCCCGGATCGGCGTCAGCGCCGTCGACACCGGCTCGGGCCGCCGGGTCCATCACCGGGCCGACGAGCGCTTCGGCTTCGCCTCGAGCCTCAAAGCCCTCGCCGCAGCGGAGTTCCTGCGCACCGTCCCCGCCGCCGAGCGGGACGAGGTGGTCACCTGGACCGTCGCCGACGTCGAGGCGGCGGGCTACTCCCCCGTCACGGAGGAGAGCACCGCCACCGGCCTGCCGCTGTCGCAGCTCGCCGAGGCGGCCGTCCGCCGGAGCGACAACACAGCTCTAAACCTCGTGCTCCGGCGCCTCGGCGGACCCTCCGCCCTCGACCGAGGACTGGAGGCTCTCGGCGACACCACCACCGAGGTGGTGAACGAGGAGCCCGCGCTGAACACGATCGAGCCCGGCAGCACCGAGGACACCACCACCCCGGCCGCGTTCACGGCGGACCTCGCCGCGGTCGCCACAGGTGACGTGCTGTCCGCGGAGGACCGGGCGCTCCTGCTCGACTGGATGAGCGGCAACGCGACCGGCGACACTCTCGTCCGGGCGGGCGCTCCGGCCGGCTGGAGCGTCGCGGACAAGTCCGGGGGCGCCGGCGGGATCCGCAACGACGTCGCCGTGGTGACGCCTCCCAGGCGGGACGCGGTCGTGCTGTCGATCCTCTCGACGCGCAACGACCCCGAGGCGGACTACGACGACGCGCTGGTCGCCCGCGCCGCGGCCGTCGTGCTGGGAGCCCTGCGGTAGCGTCCGCCCGGCGTCAGCAGTGCCGGTTCACGTAGCCCGGTGCGCCACGGGGGACGACGTCGCGGTCGCGGAGGGTGACCGAGATGCTCCGGCCCTGCGCGGCGCAGGCCTCGGAGTAGGCGGACCGGCCGTTGTCGGTGTACTCGATCTCGTAGACCTGGCGCCCGTAGACGTCCGTGTACGCCGCGCACTCGTCGTAGACCTGGCACTCCTCGACGACGGCGAAGTCGAAGCCGACCGTCCTCTTCCCGGCAGCGGCGAGATCGGCTCCGTTCTTCTGGCCGATCGCCAGGCCGGAGCGGTGAGCGCGCGCCGTCAGGAGGGTGGCGAACGCCAGCGCCTGCGACTTCGTCAGCCTCCCGCCCGAGCGGGTGTAGCTGTCCAGATTGTCGGCCTCGACGGCGTCGAAGCCGTCCTCGGCGCATCCGTCGATCCAGGCGCCGACGATCGCGAGCAGAGCGGTCCGCTTCGCGGAGGTCGAGACGTCGAAGAGGTACTCGTCCGGCCAGCCCGGATCGGCGAGGGGCTTCCCGTCCGCTCGCCTCACCAGGAGCTCGGGGTGCCGCTTCGCGAAGGCGGCGCTCTCGCCGGGCTGGGTCTGGAAGGCGTTCACGTAGCAGATGCTGTAGCGGCCGGCGGCGGGCGCGTCCGTGCGGTCGCGGTCGACGATGGTGACGCTCGACGCCGGAGCGTAGGCGCCTCCCAGCTGGTAGTCGAGGACGCCGTTCGCGGGAGGGAGCAGCGGTGCCGCCGAGGCCGCGGCGGGCTGGACCAGCAGCAGCCCCGCGACGACCAGGGCGAGGAGGCCGAGACGCGGCCGACGCAGTCTCATCCGGGAGCTCCCGGCGTGCGCCCTGCGGCTCGCACGCCCGTGGCCGCCGGCAGCGCGCCGAGTGCGAGCTCGCCGATCACCGCGATGCGGTCCGCCGGTGCTCCGTCGCGGGCCTGCGTCGACATCCCGCTGAGCACGGCGACGACGAAGGCGGCGACGGATCCGGAGTCCGTCTCCGGCGGCACGTCGCCCTCCTCGATCCCGCGCTCGACCCGGGCAGCGACGAGCGCCTCCATCTCGCGGCGACGGGCCTCGAGCCGCGGCTCGCTCAGCACGAAGCAGCCGGCAGGAGTGCCGGGCGCGGAGTACCCCTCCGCACTAACTCGGACGACGGCGGCGACGGCCTCGCGCGCCGTCGGCCGGTGCGAGTACAGCATCGGCTTGCTCATCCCCGACCGTGCCGCGATGCGGTCGACCCGCGCTCCCGCCAGCCCGTGCGCCGCGAACTCCTCCGTCGCCGCCTCGAGGATCCGCTGCCGTGTCCGCTCCGCTCCCACGCCCCCACCGTACCCGCCGCCCCGCGCCCCTCCGCGCCTCGCGGTGCGGTGCCCTCCCCGCCCTCCGAGCCGACCGGCCGACCCGCACACCAGCACATCGCCTCAGACGACGCACCCGGCTCCCTGGAACCCACCACCCCGACAAGCCGACCGCGGTGACGCCTGGCGGTGACGGGCGTGCCCCCGGCACCGCCGAACGGCCGATCCGCGTGCCAGCGGATCGCCCTAGGCGGACGCACCCCGCATTACGAAACGCACCACCCCGACAAGCCGACCGCGGTGACGCCCGGCGGTGACCGGCGTGCCCCCGGCACCGCCGAACGGCCGATCCGCGTGCCAGCGGATCGCCCTAGGCGGACGCACCCCGCTCCCTGGAACGCACCACCCCGCGAAGCCGACCGCGCCACGCCGGGCAGGGACCGGCGTGGAATCGAGCACCGCCGACCGCGCCGAGCCGGGCAGAGACCGGCGTGCCACCGGCACCGCCGAACGGCCGATCCGCGTGCCAGCGGATCGCCCTAGGCGGACGCACCCCGCTCCACGAACCGCACCACCCCGAGAAGCCGACCGCGCCACGCCGGGCGAGGACCGGCGTGCAATCGAGCACCGCCGAACGGACGATCCGCGTAACAGCGGATCGCCTCAGGCGGACGCACCCCGCTCCCTGGAACGCACCACCTCGACAAGCCGACCGCGGTGACGCCGAGCAGGGACCGGCGGCACAGCTGAGCCGGGCGCCGCCCGGCTCAGCGCATCAGCACAGCCTCTCGAACCAGGCGAGGGCGCTCTGGTCGGTGAGGTTGGCGACCTGGTCGACGACGACGCGGCGGCGGGCGTCGTCGTCGGGGGCGGCGTGCCAGTCCTCGGCGAAGCCGGGCTCGAGGGTTCCCGGGCCGCGGTCGAGGAGGGTGTCGGCGAGGCGGGTGAGGACTTCGCGCTGCTGGGCGTAGATGGGCTGGCGGGTGTTCCGCGACATCACGAACGTCGCGACGATCCCCTTGAGCACGGCGATCTCGGCCTGCTGCTCGCGGGGGACGACGACGTGGCCGCCGAAGCGGACGAGGTCGGGGTGCTGGTACGCCTCGCGGGTGGCCTCGGTGGCGGCGGCGGCGAAGCGGCCGATGAGCTGGCTGGTGAGGTTCTTGAGCCGGGCCTGGTCGCGGCGGGAGCCGTCCCAGGAGGAGACCCACACGTCGAGCGAGTCGAGACGGTCGAAGGCGGCGACGAGCTCGTCGTGTCCGACCTCCCCGCCGACCCAGGAGTGCATCGACTGCACGAGGTCCTCGTGGTCGGCGCGGGAGCCGAGTGCTTCGACGTCGATGTAGCCGGAGACCACCGCGTCCTCGAAGTCGTGCACGGAGTACGCGATGTCGTCCGAGAGGTCCATCACCTCGGCCTCGATGCAGCGCACCCCGTCGGGGGCGCCCTCGCGCATCCAGGCGAACGCGGGAGCGTCGTCGGCGTAGAACCCGAACTTGGCGCGCCCCGACGGGTCCGCGACCGAGCGCGTGTCGGGCCAGGGGTACTTGCAGCTCGCGTCGATGCTGGCGCGGGTGAGGTTCAGCCCGTAGGGGCGGGCGTCGTCGCCGAACACCTTCGGCTCGAGCCGCGTGAGCAGCCGGAAGGTCTGCGCGTTGCCTTCGAAGCCGCCGATCCCCTCGGCCCAGGTGTTGAGCGCGCGCTCGCCGTTGTGCCCGAACGGCGGATGCCCGATGTCGTGCGCGAGGCAGGCCGTGTCGACGACGTCGGGGTCGAGGTCGAGGCTCGTGGCGAGCTCCCGGCCGATCTGCGCCACCTCGAGCGAGTGGGTCAGGCGGTTGCGCGCGAAGTCGACGCCCGCCGTGGGGCTGAGCACCTGGGTCTTCGCGGCCAGGCGGCGGAGCGCGCTGGAGTGGAAGAGCCGGGCGCGGTCGCGGGCGAAGTCGGAGCGGCGGGTCGAGTGGTCCTCCGGCAGGAATCGCTCGGTGTCGACGAGCGAGTACCCCCAGAGCGCGCGGTCATCCACCGCTGTTGTGGATCTCGGCGGCCGAGACCGCGTCGCGCTGCCCGGCGTCGAGCTCGCGGGACTCGAGCCAGCGGTCCGGGAGGGAGGGGACCTTGGGCGAGCCGGCGCGGCCCCGCTGCCCCTCGGCCGCCTCGCCCGGATAGGGCTGCGTCCAGTCGAGCGTCGCCAGGAGCTCGTCGAGCTGCGCGAGCGACTCGACGGTGGCCAGGCGAGCGCGCAGGTCGCCGCCGACGGCGTAGCCCTTGAAGTACCAGGCGACGTGCTTGCGGATGTCGCGGCAGCCGCGCTCCTCGCTCTCGAAGAAGTCGACGAGCAGCTCCGCGTGGCGGCGGAACGCCTCGGCGACCTGTCCGAGCGAAGGGCGGAACCGCTCGTCGGAGCCGGCGAACGCGGCGGCGAGGTCGCCGAAGAGCCAGGGGCGCCCGAGGCAGCCGCGACCGACGACGACTCCGTCGCAGCCCGTCTCGGCCATCATCCGCAGCGCGTCCTCGGCCGACCAGATGTCGCCGTTGCCCAGCACGGGCACGCTCGTGACCGTCTCCTTGAGCATGGCGATCGCCGACCAGTCGGCGTGCCCGCTGTAGAACTCGGAGGCGGTGCGCGCGTGCAGCGCGATCGACGCGACCCCGGCGCCCTCGGCGGCACGGGCGGCCTCGAGGTAGGTGAGGTGGTCCGGGTCGATGCCCTTGCGCATCTTGACGGTGAGCGGGACGTCGCCGGCGGCCTTCACAGCGCCCTCGACGATCTGCCGGAACAGCGGGAGCTTCCACGGCAGGGCCGCTCCCCCGCCCTTCCGGGTGACCTTGGGCACGGGGCAGCCGAAGTTGAGGTCGATGTGGTCGGCCCGGTCCTCGGCGACGAGCATGGTGACCGCTTCGGCGACGGTGACCGGGTCCACTCCGTAGAGCTGGATCGAGCGCACCGACTCGCTGGGGTGGTGGCGGATGAGGCGCATCGATTCCGGCGTGCGCTCGACGAGCGCGCGGGAGGTGATCATCTCGCTCACGTAGAGGCCGTTGCCGAACTCGCGGCAGAGGCGGCGGAACGCCGTGTTGGTGATGCCCGCCATGGGGGCGAGCACCACCGGCGCGTCGAGTTCGAGGGGGCCGATCCGGAGCGCCGGCGCGGTGCGCGCGGGCGGGGCGGCCGTGAGAGTGGAGGACATCGGTATCGATTCTCCCAGATCCTGTGTTGGGGAAGGCGGAGTGACGAGCGGAGAGGTGGAGAGATGAACGGGAGCACACCTGTGGAGGACGGTTCGCAGCGGCTGGAGGCGGACGCGTCCGCCCGCGGCCTTGCGGTCGAGATCGTGGAGAGGCCCGCTGCCGGCAGCCTGCACGAGGCGGCCGCGCTGCTCGGCATCGAGCCCGGCGACATCGTGAAGTCGCTCGTGGTGAAGCGCCACGACGGCGGCTACCTGTTCGCCCTGGTCCCCGGCGGGCGGCAGATCGCGTGGCCGAAGCTGCGCGCGGTGGTCGGAGTGAACAAGCTCCGCCTCCCGGACGAGACGGCCGCCCTCGAGGCGACCGGCTACCGGCGCGGCACCATCACCCCGATCGGGTCCACGACGGCCTGGCCGGTCTACGCCGACGAGCGGATCCTCGGCCGCCGCGTCGCGATGGGAGCCGGCGCCGACGGGCGCAGCGCCTTCGTCGACGCGGACGCCCTCGTGGCCGCCTACGGCGCGACCGTCGCCGACATCACCGTGGAGGAGCCTCCGCGGTGATCGGCGGCACCTCGGCCTGCGCTTCCGCGGCCTGCGGCACGGCGCAGACGCCGTCCTCGCACAGCGGCCCGCCGGAGTCGCCGAGCATCTCGAACGGCCCGCTCACGCGACGGCCGCCCGCTGCTCCAGCACGTGCTCGAGGACCTCGGTGAACGCCGCCGGCTCCTGGGCGCCGGAGACGCCGAAGCGCCCGTCGAGGACGAAGAACGGCACCCCCGAGATCCCGTACTCGCGGGCCTGGGCGATGTCGGACTGCACCCGCCCGAGGTAGCGCCGGTCCTCGAGAGCGCGGCGCGTCTCCGCCGGGTCGAGCCCGACCTCGCCGGCGAGCGAGGCGAGCACCTCCGGATCGGCCAGATCGCGGCCCTCGACGAAGTACGCGCTCAGGAGACGCTCGACGAGCTCGAGCTGCAGACCGTTCTCCTTGGCGTGGTGGAGCGCCTGGTGGGCGGTGACCGTCTTGACGTGGCGCACCGACTCGAAGTGGTAGTCGAGGCCGACGCCCGCCGCGATCGCCGTGACGGAGTCGAGCATCTGCTGCGCCTGCGCCTCCGGGATCCCCTTGTGCTCGGCGAGGAACGCCGCCTCTCCCCCGCGGTAGTCCTCCGGCGTGTCCGGCGAGAGCTCGAAGCTGCGGTACTCCACGACGACCTCCGGAGCCTCGGGGTGCGCGGCGCGGAAGGCCTCGAGACCGCGCTCGAACCGGCGCTTCCCGATGTAGCACCAGGGGCAGGCGATGTCGGACCAGACGTCGACGGACAGGGGGCTCGGCTCAGCACTCACCCCCAGGACAACGGAGGGGGCGCCCCGCTATTCCCGCAGCACGCGGACGAGCTCGTCCACGTCGGACTCGTCGTTCCAGAGGTGGAAGGCGATGCGGAGCCGGCCGCCGCGGCCCGAGACGCGCAGACCCGCGGCCTGCAGCAGCTCCAGGTCCGCTCCCCCCTCGTCCGGCCAGGACACGAGCGCCCGGTGCTGAGGCTCCCGGTCAAGCCGCTCGCACAGTAGGTCGCCGAGGCCGGAGGCGTGCGCCCAGACCGCGTCGAGGTCGAGCGAGCGGAACAGAGCGAGCGACGCCTCGGCGCCGGCGAACGCCTGCCAGGCCGGCGAGACGTCGAAGCGGCGGGCGTTCTCGGCCAGGTGCATGGCCGGTCCGTAGCAGGACGACCACACGTCCTCCCCCGAGTACCAGCCCGCCTGCACGGGGACGAGCTCGGCCGCGTAGGCGGGCGAGACGGTGAGGAACGCCACTCCGCGCGGCGAGCACAGCCATTTGTAGGCGTGGGTGAGGGTCGCGTCGAAGCGGGAGGCGTCGACCGGCAGGACGCCGGCCGCCTGCGTCAGGTCGCACGCGGTCCGCACTCGGTGGCGCGCGGCCGCCTCGAGGACGGAGTCGAGATCGGCGAGCGCTCCGCTGCTGGACTGCACGGCGGAGAAGACGACGAGGTCGTCCCCGTCCTCGACGGAGTCGGACAGCGCCTCGAGCGCGACGGAGCGCACGGTCACTCCGCGGTGCGCCTGGGCGAGGAAGGGGAACACGATGGAGGAGAAGTCGCCGTCCACGCAGAGCACGCGGGCCCCGTCGGGCAGCGAGGCGGCGAGCACGGCGGCCATGGCGGAGGTCTGCGAGCCGATCGCGACACGGTCGACCGGGACGCCGGCGATCGCGGCGAACGAGGCACGCGCGCGCTCGGCGACAGCGCCGTAGGCGGCGGCCGTGCTCTCCCCGGACGACCAGCCGTCGAGGTCCGCCCGCAGCGCCTCGACGGTCTGCCGCGGCGGCAGGCCGAGGGTGCAGGCGTTGTGGTAGCCGCGGGCACCGGCGAAGCGCGCGCGCAGGTCGGCGGAGTTCGGCAGTGCGGTGCTCACCTCTCGAGGATGACGCTCCGGAGCCGGATCGCCAAGACCGGGGAGCGACCGGGCGCGCCGGCGGCGGGCCCGGTCAGCGGGCGGCGAGGGCGTGCGCCTGCTCGAGCACGGCGACGACCTCGCGGGCCTCGCGGACGTCGACCGGCGAGGGAGCGCCGTCCTGGAGGGACAGCGCGACCTGCTCGAGGAACGCGGCGTATCGTCCCCGCTCACTCGGCACGGGGTGTGCGCCGGAGTCGTCGACGAGGACGCCCCATCCCTCCGGCGCGACCTCGCCGAAGCCGTCGTCGTCCGGTCGGGCGCCGCCGGTGCGGAGCGCGGTCTCCTGCGGATCGAGACCGTCGACGCTGAAGGCGGCGCGGGTGCCGAGCACGCGGAAGCGGGGGCCGGTCGCCCGGGCGACGCGGCTCATGGTGAGGTGGGAGCGGACGCCGCTGTGATGCAGGAGCGAGACGAACGCGTCGTCCTCGCTCGCGGAGCCCTCGTGGACGGTCCGGGTCTCGGCCGCCGTGACGACCGCCGGGCCGAACAGCAGCAGCGCCTGGTCGACCAGGTGGCTGCCGAGATCGAAGAGGATCCCGCCACCCTCGGCCGGACCCGTCTCGCTCTGCCACCGGCCCGTCTTCGGCGCGCTCCAGCGCTCGAAGGTCGACTCGAAGCGGAGGACCTCGCCGAGGACCCCTTTGCCCAGGAGGCGGCGGAGGGTGAGCAGATCGGCGTCCCAGCGCCGGTTCTGGAAGACGAAGACGGGCGCACCGCTCCGCTCGGAGGCGGCGATGATCGCGTCCGCGTCGGCCGCGCTCGGTGCGAAGGGCTTGTCGATCACGACGGCGACTCCGGCCTCGAGCACTCGGACGGCCTGCTCCCGGTGCGCCGACGGCGGCGAGGCGAGCACGACCAGCTCCGGCCGCTCGGCGAGCACCGCGTCGAGGTCGGGCACGATCCGGGCCTCGGGATGCGCGGCGGAGGCCGCGGCCCTCCGACCGGCGTCGCGGGTGGAGACGGCGACGACCTCGAAAGCGGGATCCGCCGCGAGGAACGGACCGTGGAAGACGCTGCCCGCGAGCCCGAAGCCGACGATTCCGACCCGGATCACGAGGAGGCCCCCGGCACGTCGACCGCGCCGCCGAAGCGGCGGGAGCGGCCGGAGTAGTGCTCGATCGCGTCCCAGAGGTCGGTCCGCGTGAAGTCCGGCCAGAGCCGGTCGAGGAACACCATCTCGGCGTAGGCGCTCTGCCAGAGCAGGAAGTTGCTGGTGCGCTGCTCGCCGGAGGAGCGCACGAAGAGGTCGACGTCCGGCATCTCGGGCACGTAGAGCGCCTTGGCGATCGTCTTCTCGGAGATGCCGGAGGGCTTGAGCCGCCCCGCCTGGACCTCGGCGGCGAGCCGCTGCACCGCGTCGGCGATCTCGGTGCGCCCGCCGTAGTTGACGCACATGGTGAGCGTCAGCACGTCGTTGTCCGCGGTCATCCGCTCGGCGAACTGCAGCTCGTTGATCACCGACGCCCACAGGCGCGGCTTCCGGCCGGCCCAGCGGATGCGCACGCCCCACTCGTTGAGCTGATCGCGGCGGCGGTGCAGCACATCGCGGTTGAAGCCCATCAGGAAGCGCACCTCCTCGGGCGAGCGCTTCCAGTTCTCGGTCGAGAACGCGTAGACGCTGAGGTGCTTCACGCCGATCTGGATCGCTCCGGCCACGACGTCCAGCAGCGCCGTCTCGCCGCGCTTGTGCCCCTCGATCCGAGTCAGGCCGCGGGAGTTCGCCCAGCGGCCGTTCCCGTCCATCACGATGGCGACGTGCCCCGGAACGGCCTTCCGCGGGATCGCGGGCGGGTGGATCCCGGTCCAGTCGAGGGGGCGGTACGGCTCGGCGTCCTTGTGGGTGAAGGGCTTCATCGGGTGACGTGCTCCAGGGATCTCAGACCGCGTTCGAGGTGGAACTGCGTGTAGGCGGCGACCACTCCGCTCGCCCGCGACCGCGTGGTCGGCTCGGTGGTCTCGGCGTGGGCCCAGTCTCCCGTGAGCAGTGCGCCCAGCAGGACCACGACCTCCGGAGCGACCCGCGGTGCGCCGGGCGGCGTGCAGTCGGCGCAGACGACGCCTCCGAGCTGCACCACGATCGCGCCGTGGGGCCCGGGAGCGCCGCAGCGCGCGCAGTCCTCGAAGCTGGGCGCCCAGCCCGCGATCGAGAGCGCCCGCAGGAGGTAGGAGTCGAGCGTCAGCACCGGCTCGTGCTCGTGCTTCGAGAGCGAGCGCAGGGCCCCGACGAGCAGCAGGTACTGCTGCAGGGATGCGTCCGCGTCAGTGAGGCGGTCCGCCGTCTCGACCATCGCGCTCGCCGCCGTGTAGCTGTCGTAGTCGGCGGCGATCAGCGCACCGTAGGCGCCGAGCGACTCGGCCTGCGTGACGATGTCGAGGCTCCGGCCCTCGTAGAGCTGGAGGTCGGCGACCATGAACGGCTCGAGCCGCGAGCCGAACTTGGAGCCGGTCTTGCGCACGCCCTTCGCCACCGCGCGGATCTTGCCGTGGCTGCGCGAGAGCAGCGTCACGATGCGGTCGGCCTCGCCCAGCTTGTGCGTGCGGAGCACCACGGCTTCGTCGCGATAGGTGGGCATCCTCCGATTATCCCCCCGACCTCCGACACCCGGCTGGCAGCCCGGCCGGAGCAGGGCCCGCGCCGTGGAACGATGTCCGGGTGGCAGCCTCCCTCTTCGAGATCCCGGCCTGGGCCGACCTGCTCGCGATCGCCATCGGCTGCCTCCAGGGCGCGATGTTCGCGGGCGAGTTCCGCGACCGCCGGATCGACCTGCTCGGCGTCACGATCATCGGCACGGCCACCGGCCTCGGCGGCGGCGTGCTCCGCGATCTGCTGCTCCAGACGCCCCTGGTGGCCCTGCACACCGACGCGTACCTGATCGTCGCGGTGACCGCCTCCCTGCTCGGGATGCTGCTCCAGCACCTGCTGAACCGGGTCGACGGGACGATCACCGCCCTCGACGCGCTGACCCTCGGGCTCTTCGGCGCGATCGGCACCACGAAGGCCCTGTCGCTCGGCGTGCCGGAGGTGCCGGCCGTGTTCGTCGGCACCGTCTCGGCCGTCGGCGGATCCGTCGTCCGCGACATCCTGCTGAACCGGCCGATCGCGCTGATGCACGTCGGCTCGCTCTACGCGGTCGCCGCCTCGGTGGGCACGGGCGTCCTGGTCCTCGCGCTGCGCTTCGGAGTGACGATCGACTTCGCCGCGCCGCTCGCGGTGGGCGTGACCACGGTCATCCGCCTGCTCGCGGTCCGCTACGGCTGGAGCCTGCCCGAGCAGCGCGCGCTCAGCGGGGTGCCGCGCCTGCGCTGGCGCCGCCGGACCTAGCGGCGGCCGACCCGGACGCAGGGAGCGGAGTCCCGCGCGGTCCGCGCACGGGAACGCCGGGGGAGGCGCGACGCGTCACGGCTCCCCCGGCGGGGATCGGGCCCGATCAGGCGGAGGCGCCGGCCAGCTCGCGGACCGGGACCTCCTCGCGCAGGGCGCGGTTGACGGCCGAGACGATGGCCTTGAGGGAGGCGGTCGAGATGTCGGCGTCCACGCCCACGCCCCACAGGGTGCGGCCGTTCACCGTGCACTCGACGTACGAGGCGGCCAGCGCGTCGCCGCCGGCGCTGAGCGCGTGCTCGACGTAGTCGAGGACCCGGACCTCGACGCCCTGCTGCTCCAGCACGGCCTCGAAGGCGTTGATCGGGCCGTTGCCCCGCGAGCTGGCCGAGACGCGCTCGTCGCCCACCCGGAGGACCGCGTCCAGCGCGATGCTGCCGCCCAGATCGCTCGACGTGTTCGTGCGCAGCAGCTCGAAGCGGCCCCACTTCTCGTCGGCGCGCTCGGCGGGCGCGGGCAGGTACTCATCCTGGAACACCGTCCAGATCTGCTCGCTCGTGACCTCGCCGCCCTCGGCGTCGGTCTTGGCCTGCACGACGCCCGAGAACTCGATCTGCAGTCGGCGCGGCAGGTCGAGCGCGTGGTCCGTCTTCAGCAGGTACGCGACTCCGCCCTTGCCGGACTGCGAGTTGACGCGGATGACCGCCTCGTAGGAGCGGCCCAGGTCCTTCGGGTCCACCGGCAGGTAGGGCACGGCCCAGGTGAGCTCGTCGACGCTGCGGCCGGTCCGCTCGGCCTCGGCCTGCATCGCCTCGAAGCCCTTCTTGATGGCGTCCTGGTGCGAGCCGCTGAAGGCGGTGAAGACCAGGTCGCCCGCCCAGGGGCTGCGCTCGGGCACGGGCAGCTGGTTGCAGTACTCGGCGGTGCGCTTGATGCCGTCCATGTCGCTGAAGTCGATCTGCGGGTCGATCCCCTGGGTGAATAGGTTCACGCCCAACGCGACCAGATCGACGTTGCCGGTGCGCTCGCCGTTGCCGAAGAGGCAGCCCTCGATCCGGTCGGCACCGGCCAGGTAGCCCAGCTCGGCCGCCGCCACGGCCGTGCCGCGGTCGTTGTGGGGGTGCAGCGACAGCACGATGTTCTCGCGCTGCGCGAGGTTGCGGCTCATCCACTCGATCGAGTCGGCGTAGACGTTCGGGGTGGCCATCTCGACGGTGGCGGGCAGATTCAGGATGACCTTGCGCTCGGGAGTCGGCTCGAAGACCTCGACGACCCGGTCGCAGATCTCGCGGGCGAAGTCGAGCTCGGTGCCGGTGTAGCTCTCGGGCGAGTACTCGTAGTAGACGGCCGTGCCGGGGACGGTCGACTCCATCTCGCGGCACTTGCGGGCGCCGGCCAGCGCGATGTCGATGATGCCCTGACGGTCCTTGCGGAACACGACCTCGCGCTGCAGCACGCTCGTGGAGTTGTAGAGGTGCACGATCGCCTGGCGCGCGCCGCGGATCGACTCGTAGGTGCGCTCGATCAGGTGGTCGCGGGCCTGGGTCAGCACCTGGATGGTGACGTCCTCGGGGATCGCGCCCTCCTCGATGAGGCTGCGCACGAAGTCGAAGTCGGTCTGGCTCGCGCTCGGGAATCCGACCTCGATCTCCTTGTAGCCCATCCGGACCAGCAGATCGAACATGATGCGCTTGCGCTCGGGGCTCATCGGGTCGATGAGCGCCTGGTTGCCGTCGCGGAGGTCCACGGCGCACCAGCGGGGCGCGGTCGTGATGCGCTTCGACGGCCAGGTGCGGTCGGGCAGGTCCACGGCGATCAGCTCGTGGAAGGGACGGTACTTGCCGATCGGCATGGGCGACGGCTTCTGGTTGTTCAGCATGAGGTGCTCTCCCGGCGCAGTGGTGCGCACGTGTCTGTTCTCGCTCGTGACCGATCCCGCTCGCGTGCGGCTCCGCTGGTGGGCGGTGCCGGTCGGGCGGTCTCCCGGGGATCCGGATGCGGATCGACCTCGCGGGCGAGGGATGGTTCAGCCGACGACGGACTCCGCGACGAGGATGGCCTGAGGATCAGATCTCGTCGCGGCGGAGAAGGAGGAGCTGTCCGAAGCGCACCCGGTCAGGGTAGCACCGCCCCCGCGGCGCGTCACCCCGGCGTCCCGCGCTAGGAGACCAGGCCGTTCTCGTAGGCGTAGACCACCAGCTGCACGCGGTCGCGCAGGCCGAGCTTGCCGAGGGTGCGGCTGATGTGCGTCTTCACCGTCGCCTCGCTCAGGAACTCGGCCCGCGCGATCTCGGTGTTGCTCATCCCCCGCGCGGCCAGGTGGAAGATCTCGCGCTCGCGGTCGGTGAGGGTCGCGAAGGCGGGCGGGGTCTCGCGTCCGCTGCCCGCCGCCCCGAAGTGCTCGAAGAGCTCGCGGGTCGCGGAGGCGGCGACCACGGCGGTCCCCGCGTGCACGGTGCGGACGGAGGCGAGGAGGAAGCCGGGCTCCGTGTCCTTCAGGAGGAAGCCGCTCGCGCCCGCCCGGATGGCGCGCGCGGCCGCCTCGTCGAGGTCGAAGGTCGTCAGCACGAGGATGCGCGGAGGCTGGACCCGCCGCTCCTGCGCGTCCGCGAGGATCCGCCGGGTCGACTCGATCCCGTCGACGCCCGGCATCCGGATGTCCATCAGCACGACGTCGGGGGCCAGCCGCGCGACCAGCTCCGCGCCCTCCGCCCCGTCCGAGGCCTCGCCGACCACCTCGAGATCGGGCTGCGAGCCGAGCAGCATGCGGATGCCGGCGCGGAAGAGGGCCTGGTCGTCGACGAGGACGAGGCGGATGGTGTCGGTCATGCGGGGCTGCCTCCGGAGGCGAGGGGTGGGGCGGTGCGGGCGAGGGACGGGGAGGAGGGCAGGCGCGCGTCGACGACGAAGTCGTCCCCGACCGGGCCGGCGGCGAGCACTCCCCCGACGAGCGCGGCGCGCTCGCGCATGCCGACCAGGCCGTGGCCCTCGCCCGGCAGGGAGTCGCGCTCGACGTCGGCGCACCGGGCGTTGCGCACGGTCAGGGCGAGCTCGCCGCCGTCCTGGCGCAGGGCGATGTCGAGCGGCGAGCCCGGGCGGCCGTGGCGGAGAGCGTTCGTGGTCGCCTCCTGGGCGATGCGGTACAGGGCCAGACCGACGGCGCGCGGCACCGCCTCCAGGTCGACGGCGAGGTCGGCGCGGACGGGGGCTCCGGCTCCGCCCACGCTGTCGAGGAGGGCCGGCAGGTCGCGGGCGCCGGGCTGCGGGCCGTCGCTCTGCGAGTGCCGCAGCTGGGCGAGGAGCACGCGCACGTCGCCGAGGGCGTCCCGGGCGACGGAGGAGATGGTCAGCAGCGCGGCGTCGGTCTGCTCGGGGCTGGTGGCGCCGAGGTAGCGCGCGCCGTCGGCCTGCGCGATCACGACGGCGAGGGAGTGGGCGACGACGTCGTGCATGTCGCGGGCGATCCGGTTGCGCTCCTCCACGGTGTCGAGCTCGCGCTGCGCCCGCGCGCGCTCCTGCTCGGCCTGCGCGCGCAGGGTCTGGCCCTCCCGCGCCCGGCGGACCGAGCGCGAGAGCAGTCCGATGGTCCAGGAGAGGCCGAGCGTCGCGAGGATCCCGCCGAAGGTGGCTCCGGCCGACAGCAGGCCGTCGTAGGCGCTCGCGACGAGGTCGAAGACGAGGACGAGGTAGACGACGGCGACCACGGCGCCGAGGACGGCCGACACCGCGCCCGCGATCCGCACCCGCCGCGACTCCGACGCGCCGGCGCCGAAGAGGACGGCCAGGATGGCCAGATCCGCGGGTCCGGGAGCGAGGCTCGCGCTCATCTGCAGGGCGGCGCCGGCCCAGGCGATCGAGAGGGCGAGGACCGGGGACCGCCGGTGCAGCACCAGCGCGACCGCGAGCACGCCCGCGACCAGCAGCTGCATCGCGCCGTCCACCCCGGCGAACGGGAGGCCGGCGACGAGGAGGAGCACCAGCGCCTGACCACCGGCGACCCCCACCGCGAAGGGGTCCTGCGGACCGGCGACCCGGTTCAGCAGCGCGTCGATCCGATCGCCCGCGAGGACCGGCGCCCGCAGCGCGTTGAGGTACACGAGGACCTTCGCCGCACCGAGCACGGAGGCGACCGCGAGGGCGACCAGGGCGAGGACCACGAACTCCACGCGCGCCGGGAGCCCGGACGGATCGAGCGGGCCGGAGAGGCCGAGCGCGACGGTGACGCCGCCGATCCCGGCGAGGATCAGGCCGCCCGCGAGCGCCAGGGCACGGGTCCAGGGGCCCACCCGGCGGGTCGTCTGCCAGAGGACGACCAGGCCGACGAGCACCCCGTCGACGGGGACGCCGCCGAGCAGGACGCCTCCGTCGGCGAGCGCGCCGACCGCGACGAGCGAGGGGGCGAGCGCGGGCAGGAATCCCGCGACCGCGAGGGCCAGCGCGAGCACGAGGCCGCCGGCGATCCGCTCGGTCGGAGTGACCCCGGTGAGCCCGAGCAGCAGGTGGAGGGCGGCGAGCAGCGCCCCGGCGATCGGCAGGGCCGCCGGTCGGTCGAGGAGGGCGCGCATGAGGATCACGCTACGGGTCCGCGCGCCCGGGGGCGTCGTCCTGGAGGGTGACCGCCGTCGTCCTCCGGCGTCAGAAGCCCAGGCGCCCGAGCAGCTTCGGGTCGCGTTGCCACTCCTTGGCGACCTTCACCCGGATGGAGAGGAACACGCGGCGGCCCAGCAGGCGCTCGATCTGCTCGCGGGAGACGGCTCCCACCTCGCGCAGGCGCTGGCCGCCCTTGCCGATGATGATGCCCTTCTGGCTGTCGCGCTCCACGAAGACGTTGGCGTAGATGTCGATCAGCGAGCCGTCCTCGCGCTCGACCATGTCGTCGAGCGTCACGGCGAGGGAGTGCGGCAGCTCGTCCGACACGCCCTCGAGGGCGGCCTCGCGGATGAACTCGGCGATCCGCGAGGACAGGTCCTCGTCGGTCACCGCTTCCTCCGGGTAGAGGGCGGGCGAGACGGGCATCAGGCGCAGGAGCTCGACGGCCAGGACGTCCAGCTGCTCCTCGGTCACGGCCGAGATCGGCACGATCGTGTCCCACTCGCGCAGCTCCGAGACGGCGAGCAGCTGCTTCGCCACGGACTTCTTCGAGGAGAGGTCCACCTTCGAGACGATCGCGACCTTCCGGGCGCGCGGGAAGGAGTCGAGCTGCTCGTTGATGAAGCGGTCTCCGGGGCCGATCGGCTCGTCCGCCGGGAACAGCATCCCGATGACGTCGACGTCGCCGAGGGTCGAGGTGACGAGCGAGTTCAGCCGCTCGCCGAGGAGCGTGCGCGGCCGGTGGATGCCGGGGGTGTCGACGACGATCAGCTGGCCGTCGGTGCGGTGCACCACTCCGCGGATAGCGCGCCGCGTGGTCTGGGGCTTCGAGCTCGTGATGGCGATCTTCTCGCCGACGAGGGCGTTCGTGAGCGTCGACTTGCCCACGTTCGGGCGGCCGACGAAGGACACGAAGCCCGCCCGGTAGGGAGCGGCGGCGGGAGTGGTGTCGGTCATCGTGCGTCCTCGTGCTGATCGCCCGTGGCTCCGCGGGTGGGAGCCGTGCTCGGGCTGGGGGTGGTGGTGCCGCCGTCCGCGATGATCGCGACGGGGCCGGTGCCGGGCTCGCCGGCGGTGTCCAGATCGGGATCGCGGCGGACGATCACCGTGGAGATGGTCCCACGGCGCGGGTCCGCCTGCTCGGCCTCGAGCAGCACTCCGCCGATCCGCGCCGTCGCGCCGCGCTCGGGGAGGCGCCCGTAGGCCTTGGTCAGCAGTCCGCCGACCGAGTCGACGTCGTCGTCCTCGAGGTCGAGCTCGAACAGCTCGCCGAGCTCGTCCACCGGCAGGCGCGCCGAGACGCGGTAGACCCCGGGCGCCGTCTCCTCGAAGAGGTCGACCTCGCGGTCGTACTCGTCGGAGATGTCGCCGACGAGCTCCTCGATCAGGTCCTCGAGCGTCACCAGGCCCGCGATGCCGCCGTACTCGTCGACCACCATCGCGAGGTGGTTGGACTCGAGCTGCATCTGGCGGAGCAGCTCGTCGGCCTTCTTCGACTCGGGCACGAACAGCGCCGGGCGCGCGAGATCGGCGACCGTGTCGTCGTCGTCCGGCCGCTCGTAGGTGTGCCGGGCCACGTCGCGCAGGTAGAGCACGCCGAGGACGTCGTCGACGCCGTCGCCGATGACGGGGAGCCGGGAGATGCCGCGGCTCAGCAGGAGCCCCATGCCGGCGCCGACGGAGGAGGTCGCCTCGATCGTCACCATGTCGGTGCGGGGCACCATCACCTCGCGGACGAAGGTGTCGTTGAATTCGAAGATCGAGTGGATCAGCTCGCGGTCGTCCTGCTCGAGCACGTCCTGCTCGGTCGCCTCGTCGACCATGCTGAGCAGCTGCTCCTCGGAGGAGAACCCCGCCGAGCGCCCGGTCCCCGGCGTCACCCGGTTGCCGAGGGCCACGAGCCCGTGCGCGACCGGGCCCAGCGCGAGCCGGAGCACGTGCACGAGCGAGGCGCTGGTGGACAGGACCGCGCGGGCGTTCGCGCGCCCGACGCTGCGGGGGCTGGAGCCGACCAGGACGAACGAGACCGCCGCCATGATCAGGACCGCCAGCAGGAGCGCGAGCCAGAGCTGCGGGACCTCGACGACCAGCACCGTGGTGACGAACACCGCGGCCGTCGTCTCGGCCGCGATCCGCGAGAAGTTGACGACGTTGACGTGGGCGCTCATGTCGCCCGCGATCGCGCGGAGAGCGCGGGCGCTGCGGGAGTGCTGGGCCATGTCGAGCAGGTCGCTGCGCGAGAGGACGCCGAGTGCGGCGTCGGTCGCGGCGAACCAGCCGCCGACGGCGACGAGCGCGAGGGCGGCGATGAGGAGCTGGAGAGTGGGCACGGCGCGCTCTAGCGGCGTCGCTCGCTGATGTGGAAGCCGACCAGGATGTCGCGCTGGATGCCGAACATCTCGCGCTCCTCCTCCGGCTCGGCGTGATCGAAGCCGAGCAGGTGAAGGAGCCCGTGGGCGGTCAGCAGCTGTAGCTCGTCGAGCACGGAGTGGCCGGCCGACTCGGCCTGGGACTGCGCGACCTGCGGGCAGAGCACGATGTCGCCGAGGAGCCCCGCGGGGGTCTGCTCGTCCTCGGTCCCGGGACGCAGCTCGTCCATCGGGAAGCTGAGC
The DNA here is from genome assembly GCF_002931705.1 of Rathayibacter sp. AY1C5. NCBI lineage: Bacteria > Bacillati > Actinomycetota > Actinomycetes > Micrococcales > Microbacteriaceae > Rathayibacter > Rathayibacter sp. AY1C5. Next base: position 221 of record NZ_PSWD01000009.1, on the reverse strand, counting down.
ACGTCGGTCGGTCCCGGCTCGTCCATCCACTGCACGTGCAGCTGCTCCATCGCGCCCTCGTCGACCAGCACGATCGCGAGCTCGGCGTCGGGGTGCACGTGGAGCGAGTCGAGCGCGTAGCCGGCGAGGCGCAGCAGGGCGGCCTCGTCGACGGGGACGCTCGACTCGTTGTTGATCTCGATGCTCACGGGGGCGGGTCTTCCTTCGGTTCGGGAGGGGCG
>NZ_PSWD01000068.1:0-573 GCF_002931705.1 Rathayibacter sp. AY1C5 | reverse complement strand
CATCGCCAACAACAAGGCGTGGAACGCGGCCGAGAAGGTGCGCCGCGAGTGGATCGCGACCTTCCTCGCCCGCAAGACCCTCCCCAAGGACGCGGATCGTTTTATCGCTCTCGGCCTCACCACCCACCGGTTCGCGGTGTCCTCCGGGATGACGGGCGGCAGCGACCTCGCGCACACGCTGCTGCGCATCGAGCGCCCCTCCGGCTACCGCGCCGACGCCCTCGCAGCGCTCGTCGAGGCGAACCCCGCGAAGGCCCGCCTGGTCGCGCTGGCCGTCGTCCTCGGAGGCCAGGAGGCGCACACGAGCAAGGAGTCCTGGCGCCGCGGCGACGAGCGCACGGCCGAGCACTTCCGCCAGCCCGCCGCCTGGGGATACGCGCTCTCCCCGGTCGAGCAGGTCGTCACCGGCGACAACACCCCCGCCGACGCCGCAGGGCTCAGCTAGCCCACCCGGCGGGGACCGGCTCGCGCCGATCCCCGCCCCTCCTCTTCTCCCACTGCTGCACAGGAAGGCCCGACCATGACCACCACGACCACCGCACCCCGCCCCGCCCACCGCTTCGACCCGTACCA
>NZ_PSWD01000067.1:0-614 GCF_002931705.1 Rathayibacter sp. AY1C5 | reverse complement strand
CAGTGTACGCGGGGCCGGGCGGGGGCGACGGGGTCGGGCGGGAGCTACGGAGTCGGTGTCAGCTCGTCGGCGGTCGGCTGGCCGAGGCCCGAGACCGCGATCGAGGACAGCAGAGATCCGGCCCAGTCGCTCGGGGTCTCCTGCACCGTGTCGCTCGCGGGCTGCTGCGCCTGCTGGGCGAGCGTCACGTCGTCGAGCACGAGGTAGCTCACCTCGCCGGGCATCACGAAGTACAGCCGCTCGCGGGCCTGCGCGCGGATGAACGCCGGGTCGGACCAGCGGGTGCGCTGCTCGTCGAGGTTCTGCGCCTGGGTCTTGGCCGCGTCGACCGAGCGCTGCAGCTCGGCGATCTCGGCGCGCTGCTCGACGAAGTTCTTGATGCTCGGAGCGAGCACGACCACCGCGAGGATCATGATCCCCATCACCAGCAGCGTGAAGCCCGAGCCGCGGACGCCGGCGATCCACGCGGACGAGGGCGGGGCGGGCGGCTGCTTCGGGCGGGGGGTGCGCGGGGCGGACGCGGCACGGGGCGCGGAGGGCGTGCGGGCGCCGGAGGCTCCTCGCTTCTTCCCGGCGGACGACGTGTCGGCGGCCGGTCGCGCGGGCCGCTCGGG
>NZ_PSWD01000008.1:0-108307 GCF_002931705.1 Rathayibacter sp. AY1C5 | reverse complement strand
GCCGATGGTACTGCAGGGGGGACCCTGTGGGAGAGTAGGACACCGCCGGACACCATTCACGATGGCCACCCAGAAATGGGTGGCCATCGCTGTTTAACCACCACCTCGGATCCCCGTTGCTCACTGGAGCGCGGTGCGGGTTAGGGTGGTGCGACGGTTACGGCCGTCCTCCCCGCCTTCGGGTGGGTCAACTCCACAGAGCATCACCACGACAGGCGAGGAACGCATGGACGACTCAGGATCCGACCGCAACGACCGGGACTCCGGACGTCGTGACGAGCGGCCGCCTCGCGCCGGCGGCCCCGGCCGCTCCTCGAACGATCGCGGCGGTTCGGGCGACTCCCGCCCCCGCCGCGACGGTGATGCTCGTCCTCCCTATCGTGGCGGTGGCGACTCCCGTCCGCAGCGTGATGGGGACTCTCGTCCTCCGTATCGTGGTGGTGGGGACTCCCGTCCGCAGCGTGATGGGGACTCCCGTCCTCCTTACCGTGGCGGTGGCGATTCGCGTCCGCGGCGTGATGGGGACTCGCGTCCTCCGTACCGTGGTGGTGGGGACTCCCGTCCGCAGCGCGACGGGGACTCCCGTCCTCCTTACCGTGGCGGTGGCGATTCGCGTCCGCAGCGTGATGGGGACTCGCGTCCTCCGTACCGCGGTGGCGGCGATTCCCGTCCGCAGCGCGACGGGGACTCTCGTCCTCCTTACCGTGGCGGTGGCGATTCGCGTCCGCAGCGTGATGGGGACTCGCGTCCTCCGTACCGCGGTGGCGGCGATTCCCGTCCGCAGCGTGACAGTGACTCTCGTCCTCCTTACCGCGGCGGTGGCGATTCGCGTCCGCAGCGTGATGGGGACTCGCGTCCTCCGTACCGCGGTGGCGGCGACTCTCGTCCGCAGCGTGACAGTGACTCTCGTCCTCCTTACCGCGAGGGTGGGGATTCCCGTCCTCAGCGCGACGGGGACTCCCGTCCTCCTTACCGTGGCGGTGAGGACTCCCGTCCGCAGCGGGACGGTGACTCGCGTCCTCCCTATCGCGGTGGCGACTCGCGTCCGCAGCGGGACGGTGACTCTCGGCCTCCCTATCGCGGTGGCGAGTCGCGTCCCCAGCGTGACGGGGACTCCCGGCCTCCTTACCGTGGAGGTGGGGACTCGCGTCCGCAGCGGGATGGTGACTCCCGCCCTTCCTACCGTGGTGGTGGCGACTCTCGTCCGCAGCGTGACGGGGACTCGCGTCCGCCGTTCCGCGGTGGATCGCGCGATGGGGGAAGCCGGCCGTGGTCGGACGATCGTCGGGGCGGCGGAGACCGCCAGGGCGGCGGACGCGGACGCGAGGGCTTCGGCGGCGGACGCGGCGGCCCCCGCGAGGAGCCGGAGCTCACCGAGGAGGAGCGCGAGCGGCGCTCCCTCCAGTCGGTGCGTCCGCGCCACGACGACCCGGACCTTCCGGACGACGTGCAGGCCAAGGACCTCGACAAGGTCGCCCGCAACGAGCTGCGCACGCTCTCGAAGGACAACGCCGAATGGGTCGCCCGTCACCTGGTGATGGCCGGCCGCCTCCTCGAGGAGGACCCCGAGCTGGCGCACCGCCACGTGCTCTCGGCGGCTCGTCGCGCGGGACGCATCGCCGTTGTCCGCGAGTCGCTGGCCATCTCGGCGTACGCGACGGGCGACTTCGCCCTGGCGCTGCGCGAGCTGCGGACCTTCCGTCGGATCTCCGGCTCGGACGAGCAGGTGCCGCTGATGGTCGACTCCGAGCGCGGCGTCGGCCGACCCGACAAGGCGCTCGAGCTGGGACGGTCGATCGACCGCACCACGCTGAGCCCCGGCGCGCAAGTGTCGCTGGCCATCGCCATGTCCGGCGCCCGCCTTGACCTCGGCCAGGCGGAGCTCGCTCTCATGGAGCTCGAGATCCCGCAGCTGGACCCGGACCGCGCGTTCTCGTACAGCCCGGATCTCTTCGCCGCCTACGCACTCGTCCTCGAGGAGGTCGGCCGCTCCGAGGAGGCGGCCGAGTGGCAGCGTCGCGCCGACATCGCGGCGCAGGCCGTCTTCGCGGCCGAGGGCGGCGGTGACGACGAGACGATCGAGGTGATCGAGGAGGAGCACGAGTCGGCCGACGCCGCGTCCGCTCCCGATCGCGCCGAGGAAGGGACCGCGGTCGACGACGCGGATGACTACCTGGACGACGAGGACGAGGACGACCCGACCGCCGTCGACGACGCGGACGAGGACGACGCCCGGCGGACCGTCTCCGAGGAGATCGCCGACGGTGACGACGCGGACGCGGACGACGCCGATGCGACCGCTGGCGCCGAGGCCGACCTCGTCGACACGGACGAGCCGACCTTCGCGGACGAGTCCCTCGAGTCCGACGATCTCGCCGAGACGGACCCGGATGAGGCTCTCGACTCGGCGGAGCCGACCGCCGACGATTCGGTCGAGCCCGCCGACGCCGCTGAGACGGCCGGTTCCCCGGACGCCCGCGAGACCGACGAGTCCGCCGAGCCCGCGGACAGCGGCGAGCCCATCGACTCCGACGAGCCGACCGACACAGAGGAGCCGACCGACTCCGACGGGCCGACCGACTCCGCGGACACCGACGAGCCCGCCGACACCACCGAGTCCGCCGAGCCCACCGAGCCCGCCCACGTCGACGAGTCCGTCGCTACCGACGAGCCCGTCACGACGACCCGCCCCACCACGCCCGCCGACACCATCGAGGAGGACGCCGATGTTCCGCAGCAGCAGGACTGAGCCCACTCCGCTCGACGGCCGCGACTCCGTCCTGGCCGACCTCGACGGGGTCGTCTACAAGGGTGCCGACGCGATCCCCTTCGCGGTGGAGAGCCTCAACCGAGCGGCCGAGACGCTGCGGGTCGGCTACATCACCAACAACGCCTCCCGCACGGACGCCTCCGTCGCCGGGCACCTCTCCGAGCTGGGGCTGAGCGTCCGGCCCGAGGACGTCGTCACCTCCCCCCAGGCGGCGGTCGTGCTGCTCGCCGACCTGGTGCCGGCCGGCTCGACGATCCTCGTCGTCGGGGCGGAGGGCCTCACCTCCGAGGTCGAGCGCGCCGGGTTCACCGTGACGCGCAGCGCGGAGGACTCGCCGGCGGCGGTCATCCAGGGCTTCGCGCCCACGGTCGGCTGGGAGCAGCTGGCCGAGGCCTCGTTCGCGCTCCACACGGGGATCCCGTGGGTCGCGACGAACACCGACTGGACGATCCCCGTCGCGCGCGGCATCGCCCCGGGCAACGGGACCCTCGTCTCGGCCGTGCACACCGCGGTCGGCCGGCTCCCGGTCGTCGCGGGCAAGCCCGAGCGGGCCATCTTCGACGCGGCGACCGCGCGCTTCGGCTCGACGAACCCGCTGTTCCTCGGCGACCGGCTCGACACCGACATCGCCGGCGCGAACGGCGCCGACATGGAGAGCGCCCACGTGCTCACCGGGATTGACCGGGCCAAGCAGCTCCTCGCCGCGGAGCCGAAGCTCCGGCCGACGTACATCCTCGGCGACCTGCGCGAGCTGCACCTGCCCTACCCGGCGACGACGGTCTCGCGGAACGGCACGCACGCCGTCCGCGGCGCCAAGGTCCGCCTCGACGGCGACTCCGTAGTGATCGTGGACGCCGGCGACGACGCGACCGATCTGCTCCGGGCCGCCTGCTCGGTGATCTGGTCGTCCGGCCGCGCGATCTACGGCCTCGACGTGCCGGAGTCGCTCTACAGCTGAGCCTGCTCGGCGGGCTCCCGGCTTCCCTCGCGGCGCAGGAGCCCGTCGAGCCGGCCGGCCAGACCGACCGCGACGATCGCGATCAGCGCGGCGTACGAGAAGGTCGCGGCGAAGACCCCGGTCCCGGCCCCGATCAGGCCGGTGACCGCCGCCGCGAGGAGGCCCGTCAGCGCGAGGGAGACCGAGGCGCCGGTCGAGTCGGCGATCTGCAGGGCCGAGCTGTTGAAGCCCTCCCGGCCCGGAGCGGAGAGCGCGAGCGTCATCGTCCCCATCCGCGGGAACATCGTGCCCATGCCGCCGCCGGCCAGGAACCAGCCCACGCCCGCGACGATCGGGCTGAGGGCGAGCACCGTGACGAGCAGCACGACTCCGATGCCGGCGAGCACGAGCGACGAGCCGAGCCGCATCGCTCCGCCGTGGCTGAGGCGGGTGCCCGGGCGTCCCTGGATGTTCGAGCCGAGAGCCCAGGAGACGGCGCCCGCGGTGAGCATGGCGCCCGAGAGCCAGGGCGGCAGGCCGTACTGCTCCGAGAGCAGCAGCGGCAGGTAGACCTCGGTGCCGAAGAACGCCGCGGCGACGAGGGCGCGGAGGAGGATCACCGACGGCAGGACGCCCCGAGCGCGCAGCGTGCCGTCGGGCAGGAGCGCGCGAACCGCCACGACCACGACCACCACGGCGGCCGCGGCCAGGAGCCCGGCGAGATCGGGCGCGAGCTCGGCGCTCGTGCTCAGCACGACGACTCCGGCCGAGACGACCACGGCGCGGGCGATGCGGCCCACTGCCCGGCGGTCGAAGGGGAGGCGCTCGCGCGGCTCGAGCGAGCGGAGCGTCGGCGCGATCGCAGCGCTCGCGAGGGCCACCAGGGCGACGACTCCGAAGAAGACCCAGTGCCAGCTCACGAGCTCGGCGACGACTCCGGCCACCAGCGGCCCCACCAGCGACGGCACGACCCAGGCCGCGGCGAAGGCGCCGAAGATCCTCGGATGCAGCTCGCTCGGGTAGACCCGTGCGACGAGCACGTAGAGGGTGACGGTGATCCCTCCGCTGCCCAGCCCCTGCAGCAGGCGGGCCGCCACGAAGACCGGCATCGACTGCGCGGCACCCGCGGCGACGAGACCCAGGGTGAAGAGCAGGATCGCGACCACGAGCGACGGCGTCGGGCCGCGGCGGTCGGCCGAGGAGCCGGCCGCGACCATCCCGACCACGGCGGCGGCGAGCGTCGCCGCGAAGGCCAGGGGGTAGAGGGCGCGGCCGTCGAGGTCGGCGCTGACGATCGGCATGATCGTCGTCACGGCGAGCGACTCGAACGCGCAGAGGAAGACGAGGCTCGTCGTTCCGATGGTCGTCAGGAGGAGGGGAGCCGAGGTGATGCCGCGGCGATCACGAGAACGCACCTGCTCAACAGTACGCCGAGCGCAGAGCCGGTCAGCGGTAGACGGCCCAGTCGTCCTTCGCGAGCACCGTCGGGGTGCCCTCGATCTCGACCAGCCAGCCGCGGTCGTCGCGCTCGAGGTAGCGCCCCTGCACGATCTCGGGGGCCCAGCCGCCGTCGCGGGAGGAGATCCAGCGGACGAAGCGGACGGTGCCTCCGCGCCGGAACAGTGTGCCGTTGTGGTCGCTCATGCGGGGATCTTCTTCACGGAGAGGTCGTCGGGCGACGAGGTTTCGGGGAGGAGGTGGAGGCCGAGGCGGCCGTTCGAGGCGTTCGAGAGCTCGCGCAGCCAGTGCGGGTTCAGCTCGATCGCGGCGGTGCCGTCGTACTCGTAGCGGGTGGGGATGCCGGGGTGGAGCCACAGTTCGGACCGGCGGCCCTCGGCGTCCTCGATCGTCAGGAGGAAGCCCTCGCCGCGGCGGAACCGCGAGGTGATCACGGTCTGGAGGTGGGCCAGGGCGCGGTCCTCGAAGGAGTGCGAGCTGGCGGGTGCGCCGTAGAGCAGTTGTCCCATCGCGCGCACCTCCTCACCGTCGGCGGCGCACGGAAGGCGTGCCGCACGGTCGACACTAGGTATTGCTAAGTCGGTTGACTAACAGTCTCGGCGCCGACTGCGCTTTCGGGACACACGCCGTCCGATCGCCGGAGAAGTGGTTCGATGGGGGCAGCGAGTTCCCGTCCGGGGCGCCTGCCGCTCGGAAGGTGCACCTCGATGGACGCTCGGCCAGACCTGTTCGCTCTGCTCGCGCGATTGCGCACGGCGGAGCGCGACTACGACGGCCGCGTGGAGCGCCGCCTGGGCATCGGCGCCACGGATCTCGCGGCCCTGCGGCTGATCGGGGTCGGGGAGCGGCGCGACGAGATCGTCCGCGCCGTCGACCTGTCCGCGGCCCTGTCGATCACGACGGCGGCCGTCTCCCTCCTCGTCGACCGCCTCGCCCGCGCCGGCTACGTGAACCGCACTCCCGACCCGTCCGACGGCCGCGGCCGCATCCTCTGCCTGACGGAGCGCGCGCAGAAGGCCATCGTCGGCACCGACGACCCGACCTACGAGCAGATCCGCGCGATGGTCGCGAAGGTGCCCGAATCGGAGGCCGCGACCGTCGCGGTGCTGCTCGACGGCCTCAGCCGCATCCTCGAGGGGCAGCCGCCGCCCGAGCTCGTCGACTGATCAGCGCTGCAGCGTGGCGCTCGGCGACTCGCCGAACCGCTCCGCGTAGGCCGCGCTGAAGCGGCCCGCGTTCCCGAAGCCCCAGTGCCGGGCGACGGCGGCGACCGTCGTCCCGAGGGGCGGACTCACGGCGAGCTCCTCCCGGGCGCGGTCGAGCCGCACCAGGCGCAGGTAGGCGATCGGGCGCATCCCGAGCACCCGCTGGAACGCGGACTGCAGGCCCCGGACGGTCAGGCCCGACGCCGCCGCCATCTCGGCGGGGCCGATCGGCTCGCTGCAGTGGGCGTGCACGTACTCGACGGCCGTGCGGATCCGTGCGTTCCGGGGGGCGAGGAGCTCGGGCGGGACCGGAGCGGACTCCGGAGGGTAGAGGTCGAGCAGCGCGGAGGCCGTGGCACGGGTGAGCTCGTCCCAGAGCAGCTGCTCGACGCGCTCGCTGCGCAGCGCGCGGGCGGAGTCGGCGACGGCCGTGCGCCACCGGCGGATCGCCGCGGCGTCGGGGCGGTGCTCGGAGTCGAAGACGAGGGACCCGACGAGGCCCCGCTCGGCGGCGACCCGGTCGACCACTCCCCGGTCGAGGTGCACCAGGCGCTGGTCGAAGTCGACGTAGTCGAAGGCGAACGGCCGGCCGACGGGGAAGAGGACTGGACGGTTCTCCTCCATCGCGATCGAGGCGCGGCCGACATCGATCCGGGCGGAGCCGCCGACGATCCACTGCACGACGACGTCGTCCGAGTCGCCCACGCCGCCCGCGAGGCGCCCGGACATCCGCGAGGTGCGGAGGGTCATCCCGCCGTCGCCGATGGCCGCGTAGCGGTAGCTGAAGTCGGCCGCGGTGGTGGCGGCGCGCCACTCGTCGCCGTTGTAGAGCCGCGCGAGGCTGTGCCGCGCCTCGTCCGGATCCTCGCCGCGGGCCTCGAGCCGGACGCGAGGGTGGTGATCGTCCACAGGTCGTTCCGGTGCCTCAGCGCGTGAGGCGCTCGATGAGCTCGCGGTAGCGCGCGGCCGTGCGCTCGACGATCTCGGACGGGAGGGTCGGCGGGAGGCCCTGGCCGTCCCAGTTGTCGGAGAGCCAGTCGCGCACGATCTGCTTGTCGAACGAGCGGCCGCGGATGCCGGCGTCGTAGTCGTCGGCGTCCCAGTAGCGGGAGGAGTCGCTCGTGAGGACCTCGTCGCCGAGGGTGACGACTCCGGTCCCGCGGTCGACCCCGAACTCGAACTTCGTATCGGCCAGCAGCACGCCGCGGGCCAGGGCGATGGTGGACGCCTCGCGGAAGACCGCGAGCGAGAGGGTGCGCAGCGCCTCCGCGGCCTCCTCCCCGACGATCTCGACCGTGCGCTCGAAGGTGATGTTCTCGTCGTGCTCGCCCTGCGGGGCCTTCCACGCGGGGGTATAGATCGGCTCGGGGAGCGCGTCGCCGTCCTGGAGGCCCTCGGGGAGCGGGACGCCGCAGACGGAGCCCGTCTCCCGGTACTCCTTCCAGCCGCTGCCGGAGAGGTAGCCGCGCACGACGCACTCGATCGGGAACATGTCGAGCGTCTTCACCAGCATCGACCGGCCGCGGACCGCCTCGGGGATCGCGCCCGGGATCAGATGGTTGGGGACGTCGGAGAGCTGCGCGAACCACCAGAGGGAGAGCGTGGTCAGCAGCTCGCCCTTGCCGGGGATCCCGGGCTCGAGGACCGCGTCGTACGCGCTGACCCGGTCGCTGGCGACGACGAGCATGCGGTCGGCGCCGAGCACGGGGTCGGCGTCGTCGGGGGTGTAGAGGTCGCGCACCTTGCCGGAGTAGGCGTGCTGCCAGCCGGGCAGCGGCACCGTGGTGTCGAAGGACAGGGAGTCGTCGCGGGTCACCGCACCATTCTCCCCGATCCGGGGGGCTCCGCGGCTCCTGAAGACCTCCTGTGTCCTGGCGGATCGGGGCTGTCAAGCACGCGCGGTCGCCGATCCCGCGCACCTAGCGTCGAGACATGACTTCGCAGAACGACCAGACTCCGCAGAACGACCAGTACACGTTCCAAGACCCGACCGCGATGTTCGCCGACATCGACACGGAGGCCCAGTACCAGGAGGGCTCCGGCCTCGACTCGAAGATGGACGACCCCGCCGACCGCGGCGAGTCGACCTACCGCGGCTCCGGCCGCCTGACCGGGCGCAAGGCGCTCGTCACCGGAGGCGACTCGGGCATCGGCGCGGCCGTCGCCATCGCCTACGCCCGCGAGGGCGCCGACGTCGCGATCGTCTACCTCCCCGAGGAGGAGTCGGACGCGAAGAAGGTCGTCGCGCTGATCGAGGAGGCCGGACGCACCGCCGTCGCCATCCCCGGTGACATCACCGACCACGACTTCGCGGTGGGCGCCGTCGCGAAGGCCGTCGAGGGCCTGGGCGGACTCGACATCCTCGTCAACAACGCGGGCAAGCAGCAGCACGTCGAGGACTTCCTCGAGCTCTCGGACGAGCAGTTCGACGAGACCTTCAAGACCAACGTCTACGCGATGTTCTGGATGACGAAGGCGGCCGTGCCGCACCTCGCCCCGGGCTCCGCGATCATCAGCACCTCGTCGATCCAGGCCTACCAGCCGTCGCCGATGCTGGTCGACTACGCCAGCACGAAGGCCACGATCAACACGTTCTCGAAGGCGCTCGCGCAGCAGCTCGCGCCCAAGGGGATCCGCGTGAACGTCGTCGCCCCGGGCCCGATCTGGACGCCGCTGCAGACCGCGGGCGGCCAGCCGTCCGACAAGCTGCCCGAGGTCGGCTCGCAGACGCCGCTCGGACGCTGGGGTCAGCCGGCCGAGCTCGCTCCCGCCTACGTGTTCCTCGCCTCCCCGGAGTCGAGCTACGTCGTCGGCGAGACGCTGCACGTCAACGGCGGCATGCCCACGCCGTAACACTCGGCGCTCACGGCGGGCCCGGTCGCGGAGCGGAGGAACCTCTTCCGCGCCGTGGCGGGGCCCGCCGTTTTGGTTGTCGTAACAATCGACTGCTGTGCAGGTTCGTGCGCAAGAGTCGGTGCATGACCGATTCCCTGCCGATCCTCGACCTGTCCCGCCTCGACCGGGGGGAGGCGGAGGCCGCCGCCTTCCGCCGCGACCTCCGGGAGACCACGCACGACGTGGGCTTCTTCTACCTCGTCGGCCACGGCGTGCCCCAGGACCTCCTCGACGACGTCGTCGCCGTCTCCCGCCGCTTCTTCGACCTGCCGGAGGAGGAGAAGCTCGCGATCGAGAACACCCTCAGCCCGCAGTTCCGCGGCTACACCCGCTTCGGCGCCGAGCTCACCAACGGCGACGTCGACTACCGCGAGCAGGTCGACATCGGCATCGACCGACCGGCCGTTCCCGCCGGGCCCGGCGTCGCCGACTACGAGCGCCTCGAGGGGCCGAACCTCTGGCCCGAGGCGCTGCCGGAGTTCCGCGAGGTCTTCGAGCGCTGGCACGCGGAGCTCGCGGCGGTCGCGATCCGGCTGCTGCGCACCTGGGCCGTCGCGCTCGACGCCCCGGAGGACGTGTTCGACGAGGCGTTCGCCGAGCGGCCGTTCTCGCTGGTGAAGGTCGTCCGCTACCCGGGCACCTCCGACCCGGAGCCCAAGCAGGGCGTGGGCGCGCACCGCGACGGCGGCGTGCTGACACTGCTGCTGGTCGAGCCCGGCAAGGGCGGCCTGCAGGTCGAGCACGACGGCTCGTGGATCGAGGCACCCGCGATGGAGGGCGCGTTCGTCGTCAACATCGGCGAGATGCTGGAGCTCGCCACGGGCGGCTACCTCAAGGCCACGCTGCACCGCGTGATCTCGCCGCTGATCGGGACGGACAGGATCTCGATCCCGTTCTTCTTCAATCCCGCGCTCTCGGCCACCATGCCCTCGCTCCCGCTGCCCGAGGAGCTCAAGTCCGGCCTCTCGGTCGACCCGACGAACGCGCCGATCCTCGAGACCTACGGCGAGAACGCGCTGCGCTACCGCCTCCGGGCCCACCCGAACGTGGCGGCCGTCCACCACGCGGACCTGCTCGCTCCCACCGTCTGACCCGGGAACGACGAAGGGCCCCCTCCCGCGCGAGCGCAGGAGGGGGCCCTTCGTCGTCAGTGCGTCAGCAGCGCGCGGCGGCCACGGGGACCGTCGCGGTGAACGCGGGCTGGCCGGTCGCCGATCCGGTCACCGTCACCGTGCCGGCCGGCATCGAGGCCAGGCGGGTGGTGAAGGCGGCGGAGGCGGACGAGCCGGGAGCGACCGCGGTGAACGACTTCGAGCCGTAGGCCGAGGTGATCGTGACGTCCGCGGCAGCGGTATCGGTGTTCTTCACGGTCGCGGTGAGCACGATCTTGCCGGCGACGCAGCGCGTGGCGACCGCGGGGACGAGCTCGAGGGTGTCCAGCGGGACGACGGCCGAGACCGACGTGCGCACCAGCTTGTCCGCGTACCCGGTGTAGGAGGCCGTGACGCCGGTCACGTCCGCCGGGACCGAGACGCTCGCCGAGCCGCCGGAGAGCGGGACGGTCGAGGTCCACGAGCCGCCGGTGAAGGTGACCGAGCCGACGACGTCGCCCTTGTCGGCCGCCGCGACCGTCGCCGTGACCGTGCGGCCGTCGGCGGTGAGGGTCGTGGTGGAGTCGACGGCGGTGACGCCGGTCCAGTTCTTCATGGCGGTGAGGACCGTCTGCGGGACGCTCACGAACGCACCGTGCCGCGGGCTGGCCGGGAGGCCGGCGCGGCTCTTGGGCGAGACGTTCCAGTCGGCCGACTGCGAGAGGCGGTTCGTCTGCGAGCTGCCGGCGATGGCCGCTCCGGAGGTGAGGAAGGCCTTGTAGCCGCCGTCGCCGTAGTTGTCGACGAGGAACGCGTAGCCGTCGCCCGTGCCGGTGGTGTCGTTCGGGTCGCCCGCGTTCAGCTTGATGATCTCGGGTCCCTCACCGGCCTGGCCGGTCTCGAGCGAGGTCATCCGGGTGTCGGTGAGCTGCCAGGTGGTGTTCGGGTCGGCACTCCAGTTCGAGGAGGTCGTCCCGGCGGTCAGGACCTTCGACTTCTCGAGGAAGATGTCCTTTCCGGCCTCGAGGGTGCCGGCGGCGCCGCCCTCCTCGTTCTTGGTGAAGCGGTAGTAGTAGTCGCCGATCTTCGTGATCGTCGAGTCGATCCGCGCGTAGCCGGTGTCCTGCCAGGTGGCGGGAGGAGCGGTGAAGGTGCGGAAGTCGCGGGTGATCACGGAGAAGACGCGGGCGTAGAGCTTGTCGCTGTTGGTCTTCGTCGCGTCGGAGTAGAGGCGCGAGGAGAAGAACACGACGTAGGACTGCAGGGCGTCGTCCCAGTACGCCTCGGGCGCCCAGGTCATTCCGGCGGCCGGCTGGTTCACCGTGATGCCGGTGTCGGCGCCGTTGGTGCGGGTCCACTGCACCAGGTCGGTCGACTCCCAGACCTCGATCTTCAGGCTGCCCTTGGACTGGGCGTCGCCCCAGCCGGTGCCGCAGGAGATGCAGAGGTCGGTGGCGACCATGTAGTACTTGTCGCCGTTGTGCGAGCGGAGGATGAACGGGTCGCGCAGGCCCTTCGTGTCGGTCGTCGAGGTGATGACCGCCTTCCCGCCGTTGACCGGCGAGAAGGTGAAGAAGTCGTTGCCCGAGGTCGCGGCCTGGTAGATCTTCTCGTCGCCGTCCGACTTGAAGTACGCCGAGGCGTAGCCCGCGTCGGGAGCGGTGCGGCCGAGCTCGGCGACCGTCAGCGTGAAGGCGCGCGTCTCGGTGACGCCGTTGAGGGTGGCCGTCGCGGTGAGGGTGACGGTCCTGTCTCCGGAGCCGTAGGCCGGCCGGGTGACGACGCCGCCGCCGCGGTAGGGGTCGGCCGCGCCGACCGCCGGAGCCGCGTAGGAGGTGTTCGTCGGCGTGACGAGGGCCGGGTCCGAGGAGGTCCAGGTGATGTCGGTGCCGTTCCGGGCGCCCTTCACCGCGAGGGGGAGGTTCTCGGTGGTGCGCGTGGCGAGCTTCAGCGCGTCGAGGTCGTCGTTGATGCTCGGGGCGAGCACGACCACCTCGAAGGCGATCGTCGCGCCCTGGGCGGTGGTCGCCGTCAGGGTGACCGGGGTGTTCTGCGCGATCGAGCGCGAGACGACGCCGGTGGTCGAGACGACCGCGCTGTTCGAGGAGGTCCAGGTGAGCGGGACGCCGCTGCTGGAGGCGGGCAGCGTCAGGTTCGAGGAGACCTGGGCCAGCGACGGGTTGCCGGCCAGCAGGACGGGCTGGATGTCCGAGCGCAGCAGGGCGGAGGTCGCGGACGCCTTCGCCGCGGCGGTCGGCATGCTCGAGGCGACCTGCTCGGCGGTGAGGGAGGTGTCCCAGAACTTCACGTCGGTGACGTCGGCGGTCACGAGCGCGTCGCCGGAGTAGAGCGAGCGGCCGAGGTAGCCGAGCGTGGACCCGGTCGGGACGATGCTCGCCATCGACTTCGTGGTGTTCGCGGTCGAGATCTGCGTGCCGTCGCGGTAGAGGGTCAGCACGGTGCTCGACCCCGTGCCGGTGCCGACGAGCGTGAGGGTCGTGAACCCGGGGTTCAGCGTGCCGCCGAACGGCATGCGGGTCTCGCCGTTGCTGGTGGGCTCCTTGACGCGGATGCCCGCGAGGACCTGTCCGCTGGGCGAGCCGTCCGGGTTGCGCGGGTTCACGAAGACGTGGTTGCCGAGCTGCGTGGTGTTCCACGGGCCGACGCCGTCGCCGATGACCCAGCCGAACTGGTTGGCGGTGGTCTGCGTCTTCACCGTGTACTCGACGGCGAACGCGTTGTCGGCTCCGGTGACCAGGCCCTGGGGGAGGCTCGCGTAGCCGTCGTTCTTGAACCGGGCGACCTGGTCGCCGCCGGCGTTCGCGAAGGACGCGTCGGTGAGGCCGGTCAGGGTGGCGTTGCGTCCGTTGCCCGAGATGTCGAGCAGGGCCGAGCCGGCGTGGGACATGTCGTAGTGCGCGGTGGGCGCCGGGACGTCGACGGCCTGCGCCGAGACGGGGACGAGAGCGCCGGTGAGGGCGACGCTCGTGCAGGCGAGAGCGGAGAGGAAGAGGGATCGCACGCGGCGCCGAGGCGCGGCGGCAGGGGGCTCCGGGGAGCGTCGTCTCATCGTCGAGACCTTTCCTTCAGGGGAGGGATGCGTCGAGCCGAGGGGACCGACGCGTCTGTTCACGTTAACATGTGGACCGCCTCAGAGCCATGGGGGAATTGCTCGGGCGTCGGGAGCGAACCATGCGCCAGGGGCACGCCTCGGCGCAAGACCTGCACCCGCGAGCGCCCGGGGCGTAGCGTGAACGCACCGCATCCTGGCCCCCGGTGACGGAACCATGCCCATCCGCCTGCCCTGCGAGGACTTGACCATGACGACGCTCTTCCACACCGGAGGCTCCCTCTCCCTCGACGACGCGACCGCCGACGCCGTCGTCCGCTACTCGCTCGCGCTCGCGCAGCAGCACCGGATGAGCACGGTCAGCGTCGCCGACGACTCGGCCCCCTCCTCCGTCGTGACGCTCACCGTCGGGCTCGGCGTCCCCCTGGTCGTCGCGGGCAGCGATGGCGCAGCGGCGGAGTCGAGCGACGAGATCCTCGAGCGCCTCGACGCGCTCGACAGTGCGGGCGGACCGGTGCCCGCCTCGGACGTCGACCCCCGCGCGACGTGGGAGCTCGAGAACGAGTACTGAGCTCTGAGCCGCGGCGCTGCCGGCGCGGATCCGCCCCGCTCCTGCTCCGCGGGGCGCGGAGCGTCAGCGCCGGTAGCCGCGGATGATCTCCTGGGCGAGCGTCGTGATCGGAGTCGACGTCGCTCGCGCGCGGACCCGCAGCACCTCGAAGGCCTGCTCGACCGTGGTGCGGTGGGCGTAGGCGAGGATCCCCTTCGCCTGCTCGATCAGCACCCGGCTGTCGAGGGCGTGCTGCAGCTGCTCCTGAGTGACCGTGCTCTGCTGGAGCGCGCGCTGGTGCAGGATCCCGATCGTCGCGACGTCGGCGAACGCCTGCACGACCGCGATGTCGTCCGGATCGAGCCGCCCCGGCCGGGCCTGGAAGAGGTTGAGGGAGCCGATCGTCGTCCCCGCCGAGCGCATCGGCACGCAGTGCGCCGAGAGCACGTCGAGCTCGACCGCCAGCGTCCGGAACTCCGCCCACTCCTCGCCCACGGCGCGGGCGTCCTCGACGATCACCGGCCGCCCGGTCTCGAAGCACTGGATGCACGGGCCCGACCCGCTGTCGAGCTGGAGCAGCTCGATCAGCCGGGTGTCCTCGTCCGTGGAGGCGAGCACCTCGAGGGAGCCGGAGGAGTCGGCGAGGACGAGCCCCGCCGAGACGGCGTCGAAGAGGGTCGCGCTGCTCTCCACGAGGGTCTGCGTGAAGTCGACGACGTCGTAGTCGTCGACCAGCGTGTCGGAGAGGGCGACGAACGTCTGGATGACGCTGCGCTCGCGGGAGTTCGTCACCATGTGTCGTCCTGGGCGGTGAGAGGGCGGTCGGGGAACCCGTCGTGCCGGGCCACGATGCCGGAGGCGACATCGACGACGGAGCGCTGCTGGGCGAAGGCGTGGGCGCGCAACAGCAGCTGCGCCTCCTCGGCCGTGCTGCCGTAGCGCGCGATGATCATGCCGGTCGCCTGGTGCACCACGCGTCGCGAGCGCGGATTCGTGCTCTCCTCGACCTCGTTGTCGCGCAGCACCGCGGCCAGCACCAGCAGCGCCGTCGCGGTGGTCGAGGCACTGATCCGGCCGAGGAGGGAGTCGCTGAGCGACGTGGGGCGGCGGGAGTAGAGGTCGACCGCGCCGATCGAGAGCCCCGCGATCGAGAGCGGGAAGGCGAAGACCGCGCGCACCGCCGTGGGGCCGATCGCCTCGGTGAAGAGCGGCCAGCGCTCCTCCGCGCCGGTGTCCGGCACCGAGACGGGGCCGGCAGCGCGGATCGCCTCCCAGCACGGGCCCTCGCCGAGGTCGATCTGGATCTCGTCCAGCCGGCTCGCGGTGCTGTCGCTCGCGGCGACGGTCTCGCCGCCGAAGGGGCTGCCGAGCGTGGAGATCGCGACGCCGTCGATCGGGTACCCGCGCAGATACGGGTCGCAGAGAGCGTCGGAGTCGTTCACCGCCCCCATTTTAGCCGTCGGCTCCGCTCGGCGCGACGCTCCGCCGGACCGGCGGGGACGACGACGCGGTGACGCGCCGGAGCCCGCCTGGCTGCGCTGCCCGGGCGCACGAGGCGACGGCCCGTGAAGCGGCTCGTCGGGCGCGGACGGTGCATGGTGCGGGGCGACGGGAGCCGGAGGACGGCGGCCTGCACGGCGACGGAGCGGCTCAGGCCGGGGTCGATCGAGCCGGGACGCTCGAGGGCGGCGATGAGGTCGTCGAGGACGGCGAAGGCGGGATCTGTCATCACGGCTCCTGGCCGGGTGTCCGCGGCCGTTGTTCTGCGCGCCGGGGCGCGGGCGGTGTCGATCGGGTGTCGCCGTGCGGGGTCCGCGCACGACGTCGACGAGGTCCTGCCCGACGGTACGGGGCGCGGATCGACCGGACGACGTGGTTGACCTCCCCGAGGTCCGCCGCTACTCGTGCTCTGCGTTGAGCTCGTCGAAGTCGTTCGTGATGATCGACAGCGGGGTGTACGGCGTGATGAGGAGGAGCGCCGGGTTCGCGCGACCCTCGCCGTAGTTGACGGTCAGCCACTGCGGGGTCGGGGAGGCCAGGGCGGCCTCGACCTCGGCGCGGAACTCGTCGAGGCTCCTGTTGTTGACGGTGTAGGCGGTGCCGTTGTAGATCAGGTCGATGCGCTTCACAGCTGGTCGCCCTTCGCCGGGGGACGCACCGGTTCGGCGGGTTCCGAGATCACGTACAGCCCGCCCGCGGAGTTCGCGAGGTCGGTGAGCGCGGAGATCCAGGCGGGGTTGATGCGGGGCATCCGGCCGCCGAAGTACTTGTAGCGGAGCGCGTGGGAGGGGTGGATCCAGATCGCGCTGCGGCCGTCGCCCATGCTGTGGTCGTCGCGCCAGCTGAGCAGGAACGACTCGTTGCGGCGCAGCTTCGCGGTGATGACGATCTGCAGGTGCGCGAGCACGCGGTCCTCGAAATCGATCTCGACGGTCCCGTCGTAGTGCAGCTTCCCCATCGGCGTCTCCAGCCCCTGATCTCCGGCCGGCAGGCGCCCGCCGTTGCCACCACCCTTCCGCAGACCGGAGGGATCCGACAACCCGGTCTGCCATTCTCTGCTCGATCTGTCCAGGTCTTCCGTCAGCGGCGGTCCTCTGTCAACCTCCTCCCTCCACGCAGCCGGCGCTGCCGAGCATGGGCGGCATGAAGCACATCCTCTTCGCCGACAAGACGATCCTGGTGGGGGACGAGGCGGCCGACGCACTCGTCGAGTACGCCGTCGCCCTCGCCTCGAAGGGCGCGGCCGACACCGTCGAGTACACGGGGATCGGCGCCGACGGCGGGACGGTCGACGCCACCTTCCTCGTGAACGCCGCGGCCGCCCTCATCGTCGAGACCACGCCGAGCGACCTGCCCGAACCGGACAACGCGGCGGAGGTGGCGCGGCTGCGCGCTCGTATCGACGCGCTCACCGGCGAGCATCCGGTGCAGCCCGGCGACGGCGAGCTGACCAGTGGTGCCGACTACGAGGACTCCTACGAGCAGTGAGTGGTTCCCCGTGGTGCGCGTCCGGGCGCGACCGGCGTCCGCTACCACTGCGAGGCTCCGCAGTGAACCCCCTGATCGGCTGAGGGGAGGCGGACGTACCGTGGCCCTGCGGGTCGCCGACGACACGATCACCGGCCGACCGCTACGGGCACGGCCGCGGGTCGGCCGGGGAGGACGGACACCATGACCGGAGACCATCCCTTCTGGGTGCGCCTCGCGCGCAAGGAGCCGCAGTGCGCCATCGTGCGCGGCCGGGTCTTCGAGATCGGCGCCCCCGACGAGCGGGACGGCGCCTTCCTCCTCACGGTCTGGGAGAAGGGGCGGCCCGTCGGGCACGTCCTGAACGTGGATCCGCCCGCCTACAAGCCGTGCGGACCCGGGCACCCGGTCGAGCCGCAGCGGGTCGACGGGGTCGAGGAGCTGCTCGAGCTCCTGGTGCCCCAGCGCACCCGGCTCGCGGCGCACGGCTGACGCCGCTCCCGTCCGCGGGGGCCGCCCGAGTCCTGTGCACCGGGAGCGGGGCGAGCGCTGAGCACCCGCTGACGGACGCCCGGGACGGGGGAGTCGTGCGGCCGGGCGGCGGCTGGCATCCTGACCTCGGTGCGACGAGCGTGCCCGCGAGGGGGAGCCCGATGAGCACCGCCGAGGACGTCGACGACGGGACCGCCGAGTTCGGGTACCGCCCTTCGCTCACCCGCGGCATCGGCCGCTTCGGCAGCTTCGCCGCGGGCGTGAGCTACATCTCGATCCTGACCGGCACGTTCCAGCTCTTCTCCTTCGGCTTCGCGCTCGGCGGTCCCGCCTACTGGTGGTCCTGGCCGATCGTGTTCACCGGGCAGCTCATGGTCGCGCTGTGCTTCGCCGAGCTCGCCGCCCGCTACCCGGTCGCCGGCTCCGTCTACAACTGGAGCAAGCGCCTCGCCGGGCCGACGGTGAGCTGGATGGCGGGCTGGCTGATGGCCACCGCGTCCGTGGTCACGCTCGCGGCCGTCGTGCTGGCGTACCAGGCGACGCTCCCGCAGATCTGGAGCGGGTTCCAGCTCGGCGGCTCCGCGGGGGTGAGCGCGGTGGTCTGGGGAGGACTGCTGATCGCGTTCACCACCGCGGTCAACGCGCGCGGCGTGCAGCTGATGGCCCGGATCAACAGCGTCGGCGTGCTGATCGAGCTCGTCGCGGCGGTGCTGCTGGTGGCGGTGCTCGCGGTGAACGTGGTGCATCCGCCGACCGTGCTGCTCGACACCAGCGGCTACGGCGGGAGCACGCCGGGCGGGTACGCCGGCGCGTTCCTCATCGCCGCGATCGCGTCGGCGTACGTGATGTACGGGTTCGACACCGCGGGCTCGCTCGGCGAGGAGACGGTCGATCCGCGCCGGACCGCGCCGACGGCGATCCTGCGGGCGGTGACCGCCTCCTTCGTCCTCGGCGGCCTCATCCTGCTGCTGGGCATCCTCTCGGCGCCCGACCTCGCCGACCCGGCGCTCGGGCAGGCGTCGGGCGGGCTGCAGCGGATCGTGCTGCAGGTGCTCGGCGGCCCCCTCGGATCGGTCCTCCTGCTCTGCGTTGTCGTCGCGATCACGGTGTGCGCGCTGGCGGTGCACACGGCGGCCATCCGACTGATCTTCGCGATGGCCCGCGACAACGCCCTGCCCGGCAGCCGCGTGCTCGCCCGCGTCGACCCGCGGCGCGGGACACCGGTGGCGCCGGCGCTGGTCGTGGGGGTGCTCGCGGTGCTGATCCTGGTCGTGAACATCGGGACGCCGGCGATCTTCACGGCCGTGACGAGCGTGGCGGTCATCCTGATCTACCTCGCCTACCTGCTGGTGACGGTGCCGCTGCTGATCGCCCGGCTCCGCGGCCGGTGGCCCGCAGCCGCGCCCGGGCGCTTCTCGCTCGGCCGCGCGGGCCTGCCGGTGAACGTCGTCGCGGTGCTCTGGGGCGCGGCGATGACGGTCGACCTCGCGTGGCCGCGCGTCGAGGTCTACGGGGAGGAGCTGCGCTGGAGCGCGGTCGTCGTGATCGCCGCGGTCGTCGGGATCGGCCTGGCCTGGTTCCTCCTCCGCGGCCGGCACCGCCTCGGCACCCTGCCCGCGCACGCGCTCCCCTCGCCGCCGCCGCAGGGCTGAGTCGCACGAGAAGGCCCGTTCGAGGGGGCAGGACGATCCTTCCCGGGCGACTCGGCGGCGGCACCGGGAGGAGGATGGGGGAGCGGGTGCTCGGCCGAGCGCCGCGGGAAGGAGCGCGCGTGCGGAACCGCCTGGCGACTCCGTCCCTGCTCGCGCACGCCGTGCTCATTCAGGCCGTCGCGTTCCTGCTCCGGCCGGCCGCCGTCTACCAGGCGATCCGGCTCGACGTGCCGGCTTGGGCGCTCGGGGCGCTCGGCGCCTCGTTCGCGCTGGTGCCGCTGCTGATCGCGCTGCCGGTGGGCGGGCTGGTCGACCGGGTCGGCGCCCGGGCCGTGATGGCCGTCGGCTCGCTCGTCGCGGTGGGAGCGGCCGCGGTGCTGCTCCTGGCGGGCGGGAGCGTCGCGGGGCTGCTCCTCGGCATCGCCCTGCTCGGCGCGGGGCATCTGGGCTGCGTGGTCGGGCAGCAGACCGTCGTCGCTGGCGGCACCGGAGGGACGCGTCTCGACAGCCGCTTCGGCTACTACACGTTCGCCGCGTCGCTCGGGCAGGCGATCGGGCCCGCGTTCATCCCGGTGCTCGCGGGCGGCTCGGTGCGGCCCGACCCGGCGCCGCTGTTCCTCGTGGGCGGGATCCTCGCGGTGCTGCTGCTGGTCTCGACGGCGGGGATCCGCAGCCCGTCCCCGCGCGGACTCGCGGTGGAGGGGGCTGCGGCTCCGGGCTCGACGCTCGGTCTCCTCCGGGTGCCGGGCCTCGCGCGCGCCCTGCTGACCAGCGCGACCGTCGTCGCCGCCGTCGACCTGACCGTCGTCTACCTCCCCGCCCTCGGCGCCGAGCGCGGGCTCCCGGCCGGCGTCGTCGGGGCCCTGCTCACCGTGCGCGCGCTCGCGTCGATGGCCTCGCGGCTCCTCCTCGGCGCGGCCACCGCCCGGCTCGGGCGCACCCGAGTGATGGTGGGCGGCATCCTGATCTCGGCGCTCTGCCTGGTGCTGGTCGCCCTGCCCGCGCCGACCGTGCTCCTCTTCGTCGCGGTCGCCGCCCTCGGCCTGGGCCTCGGGATCGGCCAGCCCATCACGATGTCGTGGCTGATCGAGCGGACCCCCGCCGACCGCCACGGCCGCGCCCTCGCGCTGCGCCTGGCCGGGAACCGCCTCGGGCTGATCGCCCTGCCCAGCCTCCTCGGCGTCCTCGCGGCGGGGGCCGGAGCGGGCGGTGTCCTCATCGGCACCGGTGCCGCGGTCGGCGCGACCCTCCTCCTGCTGCGCGGGGTGCGCCTGGACTGAGGTGCCCGGGGGCGCAGCGGATCGGCGGCGCGAGCTGCGTTCCCGGGCCTCTCCGTCGGAAGACCGGAGGGTCAGCTGCCCGGCTCCTCCACGCGGACGTCCTCGGCGGCCTTGTCGGCGCGCCAGCCGCGCCAGACCGGCTGGCGGAGGGTGCCGGAGGCGGTGCGCTCGCGGTAGCGGACCTCGCCGACCAGGACGGGCGACACCCAGTGCACGCCGCGCGACTCGAGCGGAGGGACGGAGACGGCGGGCTCCTCGGTGGCGTGCTCGGCCAGGCGGTCGACCAGTCCGCGGCGCTCGCGGTCGCTGAAGCCGGTGCCCACACGGCCGGAGTACGCGAGCCCGTCCTCGCCGGGGATCGCGGTCAGCAGCGCCCCGACCGACCCCTGGAGGCCGCCCTCGCCCTCGCGCCAGCCCACGATCACGACCTCCTGCAGCCGGTGGTGGGTGAGCTTGATCCAGTCGCGCGAGCGGCTGCCCTCCTGGTAGCGCGAGTCGCGGCGCTTGGCGACCACGCCCTCGAGGCCGAGGGTGCGGCTGGTGGCCATCGCCTCCTCCAGGTCGCCGTCGAACACGGACGGGACGTGCACGCGCTCGTTCTCGGCGACCAGCTCGACCAGTGCCGAGCGACGGGTGTCGTAGTCGCTCCCGGTCAGGTCCTCTCCTGCGCGCTCGAGCAGGTCGAAGACCATCAGGTGCACCGGAGTGGACCGGGCGGCCGCCTCGATCTCGCGCGGCTTCGTCAGCCCGCCGCGGGTCTGCAGGGCGCCGAAGTCGGGGCGCCCGCGAGCGTCGAGGGCGACGATCTCGCCGTCGAGCACGGCGTCGGCGGCGGCCTCGGCGAGCGGGGCGAGCAGATCGGGGAACGCTGCGGTCAGGTCGTTGCCGTTGCGGCTCGTGAGGGTCGCGGTGCCGCCCTGCACCCGCACGAGAGCGCGGTAGCCGTCCCACTTCATCTCGATCGCGGCCCCGGGGTCCACGTCGCCGCGGCGTCCGGCCGTGGCGAGCATGGGGCGGTGGCGGCGCGGAGCGGAGTCCTCGGCCGGGCGGTCTGCGGAGGGTGCGGGGCGGGGAGCGGGCGACGCGGCGGACGCGGCCGCCCGGCCCCGTCGCTGCGTCCCGTGCCCGTGAGCGGGACCCGGCGCCATCAGGTGCAGGAGCCAGTTCTTCTCGGCGCCCTCCCTCGAGCCCGTGTGCAGCAGGGCGTAGCGACGGGGCTGGCCGCCGAGCCCGCCGTCGGGGCGGCCGGTCAGCACCGCGATCACCTCCTTCCCCTCGCGCCACTTCTCGAGCGCGTAGGTGCCCTCGTCCCAGATGCGCACCTCGCCGCCGCCGTACTCGCCGGCCGGGATCGTGCCCTCGAAGGTCGCGTACTCGAGGGGGTGGTCCTCGGTCTGCACCGCGAGCCGGTTCGGGTCGCCCTCCAGCGGCGGGCCCTTCGGCACCGCCCAGCTGACCAGGACGCCGTCGTGCTCGAGCCGGAAGTCGTAGTGCAGGCGCCGCGCGTGGTGCTCCTGGATGACGAAGGAGTCGCCCGAGGAGGAGCCCGCGGACCCCGCCTCGGGCACCGGCTCCGGCGTCCTCGACGCGTCGCGCATGCTGCGGTAGGTCGCCAGGCGGTCGGAGGAGGCGTCCGTCGCGGCGAAGCCCGCCATCCGCTCCGGGGTCGGCTCGAGCCCGGCACCCCGGGCGGCGAGCAGCGGGCGGAGGAGGTCGCCGTCGCTCCGCAGCCGCTCCACCACCTCGTCGGGCGACAGGTGGCGCAGGTCCTCGGCACCCAGCTCCTCCCACGTGCGGGGCGCGGCGGCGGCCGGCCGGAGGCGCCCGCGGAGGGAGTAGGGGGCGATGGTCGTCTTCGCCGCGCTGTTCTGGCTCCAGTCGACGAGGACCTTGCCCTCGCGCAGGGTCTTCTTCATGTCCGAGACGACGAGGTCGCGGTGGTCCGACTCGAGCACGCGCGCCAGCTCGTGCGCGACCGCCGAGATCTGGTCGCTGGAGGCGGAGGCGTCCAGCGGGCAGTAGAGGTGGATCCCCTTGCTCCCGCTGGTCACCGGCAGCGGAGACAGCCCCATCCCCTCCAGCAGGTCGCGGGCGAGGAACGCGACCTCGGCGCACTCGGCGAGGCCCGCCCCCTCGCCCGGGTCGAGGTCGAGCACGAGGCGGTCGGGCGGACGGCGCTCGCCGTCGGAGCCCACCCGCCACTGCGGGACGTGCAGCTCGAGCGCCGCCTGCTGCGCCAGCCAGGTGAGCCCGGCGACGTCGTCGACCAGCGGGTACTCGACGTCGCGCGACGAGTGCGCGAGCCGGGTCCGGCTCAGCCAGTAGGGGGCGGAGGAGGGGAGGTTCTTCTCGAAGAAGACCTCGCCCGGATGCTCGGCGGTGCCCACTCCGTCGACCCAGCGCTTCCGGGTGACCGGGCGGCGCGCGAGATGGGGCAGCATCGCGGAGGCGACGGAGGCGTAGTAGGAGAGCACATCGGCTTTGGTGAAGCCCGTCTCCGGGTAGACGACCTTGTCGAGGTTCGTCAGCCGCAGCCTCCGCCCGCCGACCGAGACGATCTGCTGCGAGGCGGCCATCCCCCCATGGTGGAGGCAGGTGCGCGCCGAGGGAACCCCGGACCGTCGCGGGAACCCGCAGCGAGCCGCCTCCACGACTCGGGGTTCCCTCGGCGGCGGGGAGTAGCGTCGACGCACCACGTCCGAAGGAGCCCTCCGTGCCCGACACGATCGCCGACATCCCCCTCACCACGATCGACGGCACCACGTCGACCCTCGCCGATTACCCGCCCGTGCGGCTGATCGTCAACGTCGCCTCCCGCTGCGGCCTCGCCCCGCAGTACGAGAAGCTCGAGGCCCTGCAGAAGAGCTACGGGGAGCGCGGATTCACGGTCCTCGGCTTCCCGAGCAAC
This sequence comes from Rathayibacter sp. AY1C5, assembly GCF_002931705.1. Classification (NCBI taxonomy): domain Bacteria; kingdom Bacillati; phylum Actinomycetota; class Actinomycetes; order Micrococcales; family Microbacteriaceae; genus Rathayibacter; species Rathayibacter sp. AY1C5. The sequence goes on along the minus strand of NZ_PSWD01000008.1, from coordinate 85,032 downwards.
CAGTTCCTCCAGGAGCTGAGCGACGAGGACAAGATCAAGGCGTACTGCTCGACGACCTGGGGGGTCACCTTCCCGATGTTCGAGAAGGTCCGCGTCAACGGCCGCTCGGCGCACCCGCTCTACGCGGAGCTCACCAAGGCGGAGGACGAGAACGGCAAGGCCGGCCGGGTGAAGTGGAACTTCGAGAAGTTCCTGATCACGGCCGACGGCACGGTCCACCGGTTCCGCCCGACGGTCGAGCCCGACGACCCGCGGATCGTCGACCTGATCGAGGCGTCGCTCCCCAACTGATCCCGCTCAGGGGCGGGCGCGGGGCGGAGCACGCCACCCGTCGCGGCTCAGCGGTCGCGGAGCCCCAGGGCAGAGCAGGCGTCCGCGGGGTCGACGCCCTCGGGGCAGACGATGTCCGAGACGTCGAACGGCGTTGCGCGCGAGAACGGGATCATCTCGATCCCGTCGACGTGGCGCAGCAGCACGAGGCCGCCCTCACCCTCGCGCAGGCTCCGGCGCACCTGGCGCAGGAAGATGCCGGCCATGTCGAGCTCGACGACTAAGGAGCGGCCGCTCACGTCGATCCGGCAGCCGATGACCGGCTGGGAGCCGACGGAGACGGAGTCCGGCACGCGGCGCGGCTCGATCGGCTGCTCCTTGCGGAGCGTCCGCACCGGGGTGAGGGTGGGCAGGCCGGTCGCTCGCGCGGTGTCCGTCATGGTCGTCTCCGTCCGTCGACGTCCGCCGATGGTTCCGGGGACGTCTTCTCGACGGTACTTCGCGTCCCCCGCAGAGGGGACGGGGTTGACGGCCGTGCGATCAGGGGGCAGCGGGGCCCAGGAGCAGCAGGGCCCGGGAGCGGCAGGGCTCAGGAGCCCTGGCGCTGCTCCTCGGGCTCCGGCAGGACCGAGAGCTCGCCGTGCATGCTGGCGACGCTGAGCATCTGCTCGATCCACGCGCGGTTGAGCTTGGGCTGGTGCGCCTCGGTGAAGCGGAAGTGCAGCGGCACCGACGGGTGCAGCCAGACGGAGCTCCGGCCGTGTCCGGTGGAGGCGTCCTCCATCCACGAGAGCGAGAAGGCTTCGTTGCGGCGCAGCTTCGAGAGGACGGCGACCTTCAGGTGCGCGAGGACGCGCTCCTCGAATTCGATCTCGAGGTTCTGCGGTCCGTAGATGAGCGTGGCCACGGGCCCCCTTCGTTCATCGGGCCGGCCCTGGCGGACGGCTCCTCGGGGGACGGTATCCGCTCGGACCCCGGTGCGGGGAATCGGGCGGGAGACACGCCGGACCCCCATTGACAGTCCCGCGGACGGGACGTAGCACTGCCGCGCGTGCTGGGCGCCACGTTAGCCGACGCGTGACGGCGGAGTCGATGCTCCGTCGCGGATCTCCCGTCGGCCGGGGCCGGCCCGGGAGCGAGCGCGGGCACCTCCGGCTGCCGGCCGCGCCGCTCAGGATCCCGTCACGGCCCGGCCGGCGCGTCCCACCCCTCCTGCGGAGTCGCACAGGTGCCGCGGAAGACGTACTGCGACGGCAGCTTCCGCTGGTGGGAGGACCAGTCGATCGCCGGCCGCCGCTGCTCCGGAGGCAGGTAGCCGAGCCGGTACACCGCCATCAGCTCCAGCTCGTCGGGCACGGCGAGCAGCGACTCGATCCGCGCCCACGCTCCCGGCACCTCCATCGGGAACGACACGAACTGGATCCCCATCCCCAGCTCGACCGTGCTCAGCCAGACGTTCTCCATCGCGGCGCCCATGCTGAACACCGAGTAGAAGGAGGAGAGCTCGCCCGGCCGGTACTCGGAGCGGTCGAGCATCACCCCGAGCAGCAGCGGCGATCCCGCGACGAGCCGGCGGTTCTCCTCGCCGAGCGTCTGCGGGACGCGGAGGGAGTTCATCAGGAACTGCCCGCGCTTCGTGAAGACCTGCTTCGTGAAGGGGCGGAGCGGAGCCGGCAGCTTGTCGAACAGCATCCCGTCGCGCCGCCGCTCCATCTCCTCGCTGCTGAAGCGGAAGTAGGGCTTGTAGCGCTCGAAGAACGTGCCGTTCGACATCGCGGTGGTCATGCTCTCGCCGCTGATCGCGGCGATCCGGTCGATCGTCTCGCGCTCCTCGACGAGCACGAACCGCCACGGCTGGCTGTTGAGCTGCGAGGGCGCCCGGCCGGCCACCTCCATCAGGAGCCGCTGGTGCTCCTCGGAGACGGGGTCGGGCAGGAACGCGCCGTTGGTGGTCTTCCGGCGCCGGACGACATCGAGGAACTCCATGCCTCGATCCTGCCCCGATCGATCGCGCAGAGGGGGGAGCGGCGGCGGCCCGGGGCGCGCGCGGTAGCATCGAGGGTCCTGTGCAGGCTCGAGGGAAGCGGTGGAACGGTGAAGACGAGGGTCATCTTCTACCTCCTCGGAGGTGTGTTCGTGCTCGGCGCGGGCATCAACTCGGTCGTGGGCAGCGGCTTCTCGGTGCCGAACCTGCTGACGATGCTCTGCGGCGCGCTGATCCTCGCGATCGCCGGCTGGCAGGCGCTGCGCTCGTACCGCTCCGACCCCGACCGCGACGTCGAGCCCCCGCGCTAGAAGCCGGGGCGCGTCAGCGCAGGGCCGACCCGGCCCTCAGACGCTGGAGCACGCCTCGGTGCCGCGCCGGCCGCCGCGTCCGCCCGAGAGCGGCGAGCACGAACGGAGCCGCCGCCAGCGCGATCGCCGGGTGCCGGCGTCCGTGCGTCCCCGCGAAGGGGATCACCGCCAGCGGGACGGCGGCGGGAGCCAGCGCGGACGCGGCGCGGGGGTCCGACCGCCGCAGCGTCGCCCAGGCCAGAGCGGTGAGCGTCGACGTGCAGATGTAGAGCGCGTGATGGATCCAGTGCCAGCGGCCCGTGCGGAGAGCGCCGGTGGCGACGGCGGTGCCGAGGGCGCAGTTGGCGGAGTAGCTGACGGCGGCGGCGCGCAGCCAGAGCGGACCGGAAGCGCTCGCCCTCCGCCGCGTCCTCACACCTCGCCCCGCGCGAGCAGCAGCCGGTAGGGCGCCGCGCGCTCGACCCGCCACCCCTCGGGCGCCACAGCCCGCAGCTCGGCGGCGGTGAAGCTGCGCCGCACCGACAGCGACCCGTCGTAGTGGAGGAACGAGCCGGCCGCGATCGGTCGCGTGGCCAGCAGGTAGGCCGTGTAGGCCAGCCGCGAGCGCTCGATGTCGTTGTGGAGGGCGCGCGGGGCCAGGCGCTCGCTGTCGGCGAGCAGGTCGGCGAGTGATTCCGGCGACAGGTGGTGCAGCACGTGGTTGGAGGTCACCAGGTCGAAGTGCTCGCCCTCGGCGACCAGGTCGGCGCTGCTCGCGCGGCGGAACTCGACTCCGGGCGGCGCGGGCGTCGACGTGGCGAAGGCGGAGGCGCGCTCGTCCGGATCGACGGCGGTGATCGCCAGGCGGAGGCCGTCCTCGCGGGCCCAGCCGGCGAGGGAGCGGGCGACGTCGCCGCCACCGGAGCCGATGTCGAGCAGGCGGAACGGCTCGTCGGGCCGCAGCAGCGGACGCAGGCGCGAGCGGTAGAGGCCACGCCACCCCGAGACCAGCCGGTTCACGGTGCCGAAGCGGGCGTAGGTGGCGTCGAGCAGGGTGCGGTCGCAGTCCGGGTCGTCCATCAGCTCCTGCTCGGAGACCTCGCGGTGGCGCAGGTCCGGCGCGAGAGGGGCTCGCGGAGTCACTCCCCGCCCCGCTTGGTGAGCAGCGCGAGCTCGACGGTGAGGCCGGGGCCGAACGCCATCGCGCCGATCCGCTCGCCGTCGGCCGCCTCGCCGTGCAGCAGGCGCCGCAGGATGAAGAGGACGGTCGCGCTCGACATGTTGCCGTTGGTCCGCAGCACCTCGCGCGACGGGGCCAGCTGCTCGTCGCTGAGGGCGAGCGAGGCCTGCACCTTGTCGAGGATGCTGCGGCCGCCGGGGTGGATCGCCCAGCGCTGCACGTCGCTCCGCTCGACCTCGGCGCCGGCCAGCAGCGGGGCGACGGCCGCCTCGATGTTCGCTCCGATGATCGAGGGCACGTAGGTGCTCAGCCGCATCGAGAAGCCGTGGTCGCCGATCGTCCACGCCATCTCGGTCTCGCCCTCGTCGGTGAGCGTCGTGGCGAGCGCGTCGAGCTCGAGCACCGGGGTGCCGGGCGCGGCCTCGCGGGCGGTGACGACGGCCGCCGCACCGCCGTCGGCGAAGACGGAGGTCGCGACGATCTGCTCCGGGTCGTTGGAGCTGGTGAGGTGGATGGTGCACAGCTCGACCGCGACGACGAGGACGACCGCCTCCGGGTCGGCCTCGCAGAACTGGCGGGCGGCGCGCAGGCCGGGGAAGGCGCCGTAGCAGCCCATGAAGCCGAGGTGGAAGCGCTGCGTCGAGGGTGCGAGGCCGAGGCGGCGGACCAGCTGGTAGTCGGGCCCCGGGGCGTAGAAGCCGGTGCAGGAGACCGTCACCACGTGGGTGACGTCCTCGGGGGTCATCGACGCGGACGAGAGGGCGCGGCGGGCCGCCTCCGTGAAGAGCTCGGGAGCGCGCTCGGTGTAGACGGCGTTGCGCGCGGCCGTCCCCGGGTCGAGCACCAGGCCGCTCCCCGCGTCGTAGAAGACGCTCGCACCCTCCCGCTCGACCCGGTCGAGCTCGTCGACCACCGTGCTGCGGGTGTCGATCCCGGACGCGTCGAAGGCCGCGCCGATCAGGCGGGACCCGAGCCGGGTCATCGCGGGCTGGGACGCGAAGAGGTCGCGCACCTCGGACTGGCGCAGGACCGTGGTCGGCACCGCCGTCTCGATGCTGCGGATGTGGACACTCACCCGCAGGAACCTATCGCGGAATCCTGCGGGTGAGCGGTGCCCTGGAGCGTGATCAGAGGATCGGCTTCCCGCCGGTGACGGCGATCGTCGACCCGCTGATGTAGCTCGCCTCGTCGGAGGCGAGGAGGACGTAGGCGGGGGCCACCTCGGCCGGCTGCCCGGGGCGGCCCAGCGGGACCTGCTCGCCGAACTCGGCGACGGCCTCCTCCGGCATGGTCGAGGGGATCAGCGGCGTCCAGATCGGGCCGGGCGCGACCGAGTTGGCGCGGATGCCCTTCTCGCCGAGCGCCTGCGCGAACGAGGCGGTGAGGCTGAGGATCGCCGACTTCGTGGCGGCGTAGGGGAGCAGCTGGTACGACGGCTGGTCGGACTGCACCGAGCTCGTCGCGATGATCGACGCGCCCTCCTTCAGGTGGGGCAGCGCCGACTTCACGAGATGGAAGTAGGCGCTGATGTTCGTCGCGATCGTGCGGTCCCACTCCTCGTCCGGGATGTCGGTGACGCTCTCGCGGCTCATCTGGAAGGCGGCGTTGCTGACGAGCACCTCGAGGTGGCCGAAGCGCTCGACGGTCTCGGTGACGACGGCGCGGCAGTGCGCCGGGTCCTGCAGGTCGCCGGGGAGGAGCAGCGCCTCGCGGCCGGCCTCCCGGACCCACGTCGCGGTGTCCTCGGCGTCGTCGTGCTCGTCGAGGTACGAGATCGCCACGTCGGCGCCCTCGCGCGCGAACGCGATCGCGACGGCCTTGCCGATGCCGCTGTCGCCGCCCGTGATGAGGGCGACCTTGCCGCTGAGGCGGCCGGTGCCGCGGTAGGTGGTCTCGCCGTGGTCGGCCTTCGGCGTCAGCTCGGCCTCGGTGCCGGGCGGTGTCTGCTCGGGGGATTCCGGAGTCATGACTCTCCCTCTCGTGTCGTCGGTCGGTGTCTCCATGCAAGCGGGTGGGAGGGAGGGGGCGCAGGGGGTTGACGCCCGGACCGCTCCGTCGTGTCGTCAAGCCCGCGACACCGAGGGCTCCCTGGGTCTTGACTGAGCGTGTCGCCCTTCTTCGGGGCGCTCGGCCAGGAGGTTCGACATGAGCACGACAGACAGGGATCCGGCTGACGGCGGACTGCCGCGACGGGCAGAGGGCTCGGCGGCGGGCGGCACGGCGCGAATCGACTCCGCGGGGGATACGGGAGCGGCTGCGGCGACGGACCGCTCCGTGACTCCGGACCGCTCCGCGACTCCGGACCGCTCCGCCTCCTCGGACCGCTCCGCGACTCCGGGCCGCTCCGCCTCGACGGACCGCTCCGCCTCGACGGACCGCTCCGACTCGGCGCACTCGGCCCCCGAGCACCGCGCGCCCGTCGACCCCGACTCCGCCGAGGCGAAGCAGGCCCGTGCGGCTGCGCGCAAGGACATCCACCAGCGCGAGCGCGACCGCTTCGGCGGCTTCAAGATCGGCTGCGCCTTCTTCGGCTGGCTCGCCGCCACCGGACTCGCCGTCCTCCTGACCGCCCTCGTCACCGCGATCGGGGCCGCCGTCATCGGCACCCAGGACGTCACCGGCGACCTCGCGGCCGACCCCGCCGCGTTCGGCTGGGCGGGCGCGATCGCACTGCTGGTCATCCTCCTCGTCGCCTACTACTGCGGCGGCTACGTGGCAGGCCGCATGGCCCGCTTCAGCGGAGCGAAGCAGGGCGTCGGAGTGTGGGCCTGGGCGGTCGTCGTCGCGATCGTCGTGGGCATCGTCTCGGCGATCACCGGCGGCAGCCAGGCGCTCTCCGCGGTGAGCGGCTTCCCGACGATCCCGCTCGACGCCGGCGACGCCACGGCCGCGGCGGTCGTGACGGCGCTCGCCGCCCTGGTCGTCGCGCTGGTCGGCGCCGTGCTCGGCGGTCTCGCCGGCATGCGCTTCCACCGCCGCGTCGACCGCGAGGGCCTCTCCGGCCTCTCCGTCTGACGCTCCCGTCCCTGCTCCCTCCCCGGAAGCTGCCGCTCCGTTACGCCACGCACGCCGTGTCGCGCACCGGAGTGGCAGCTCGCGGAGGGGAGGTAGGGTCCATCGCGTGACGGGGGAGCGAGGGACGCGGCTGGCGGACGAGCTGCGGGAGTGGGACGCGGGCGCGCTCGCGGACCTGCGGGACGAGTACCTGGCGTTCCTCGAGCAGCGCGGCGAGTCGGCGCTCGAGCGCGACGGCGGCCCCGAGCACGTCACGGCGAGCTGCTTCGTGCTCTCGCCGAATCTGGCGCAGGTGCTGCTCTGCTTCCACCGCAAGGGCCGGTTCTGGGTGCAGCTCGGCGGTCACGTCGAGCCCGGTGACGACTCCACGGCCGACGCGGCCCTCCGCGAGGCGCAGGAGGAGAGCGGAGCGGCACGACTGCAGCCGCTCGGCGTCCTGCCCCTCGACCTCGACCGGCACGCGCTCGGCGACGGCTTCGGCCGCTGCTCCCGCCACTGGGACGTGGGCTACGGTGCGATCGCCGATCCGGACGCTCCCGTGACCGTCAGCGACGAGAGCGACGACGTGGCCTGGTGGCCGGTCGACGCGCTGCCCGCCGAGGTGCCGCCGGGGTTCGCCGAGCGGCTGGCCGGGGCGCTCGCCGCGGCGCGTCTCCTCCGCGATGCGGGGTCGTTCGGCGGCTGATCGAGGCCCGCCTCCACCCACTCCGCGTCCCGGCAGCGCGCCTGCGACGAGTCCTCCCCGTGACTCCGGCGCCGTGCGGCACGATGGGGCGATGAGCAGCACCGCTGACCCCGTCGTCGTCCTCGCCGGTGCGAGCGGATTCCTCGGGACGGACCTCGCCCGCCGCTTCACCGCCGACGGCTGGACGGTGCGGAGGATCGGCCGCTCCGGGCCGGACGCGCGCTGGGGCGACACCGTCGGCATCACCCGCGTGCTCGACGGTGCGCGCCTCCTGGTGAACCTGGCCGGCAAGAGCGTCGACTGCCGGTACACCGCGGCGAACCGCGCCGAGATCCTCCGCTCGCGCGTGGCGACCACCGCGGAGCTGCACCGGGCGGTCGCGGCGGCCGCGACTCCTCCTCCGGTCTGGATGAACGCGAGCACGGCCACGATCTACCGGCACGAGGAGGAGCGGGCGAACACCGAGGACGAGGGCGTGCTCGGCGAGGGCTTCTCGGTCGACGTGGCGCGGGCGTGGGAGTCGGAGTTCTTCGCCGGGGAGACGCCCGGCGTGCGGCGCGTGGCGCTGCGGATGTCCATCGTGCTCGGAGACGGTCCGGCGACGGCGATCCTGCTGCGGCTGGCGCGGCTCGGGCTCGGCGGTCCGCAGTTCGACGGGCCGTGGCCCTCGACGCGCGCGCGCCGCGAGGCCGGCGTGCACCACGAGCACCGGCGCACCCGCGGCCGTCAGCACTTCAGCTGGATCCACGTGGAGGACGTCCACCGGTCGATCCGCTTCCTCGAGGAGTCGACCCTCGACGGGCCGGTGAACCTCGCGTCGCCGAATCCGAGCGACAACACCGAGCTCTCCCGGCTGCTCCGCGCCGCCGTGGGCCGCCGGATCGGCGTGCCGGCCCCGCGCTTCGTCCTCGAGCCCGCGACGCTCCTGCTCCGCACCGAGTCCGAGCTCCTGCTCAAGTCCCGCTGGGTCGTGCCCGCCCGCCTCGAGGACGCCGGCTTCACCTTCGCGCACCCCCACCTCGCCGAGGCCCTCCGCACCCTGGCCTGACCCGCCCCCCGCGAGGCGACCGACCTCCGCCGCGAGCCCGTGTCGCGGAGGTCCGAGTCCGAGCGCGGATCCACCCCACCCCGGCCACCCTCGAGGCGTCGACCGGAACGCGTGCCGAGCGTTCTGGACGCGCCGACCGCGCCCCGCTCTCCGAGTACCCGGCCGGTCTCTGAGTCGACCGCGCCACGCCGCGCGGGGAGCGGCGTGGCCGACATCACGTCGGAGGTCGCGCTACTGCGCGACCTTCGCCGCGATGTCGCTCCGATACAGCCCGCCGTCGAGGTGGATCAGGTCGAGCGCGCGGTACGCCCGCTCCCGCGCCTCGGCGAAGTCGGCGCCGCGCGCGACGACGTTGAGCACGCGGCCGCCGGTGGCGACGAAGCTCCCGTCGACCAGCTGGGTCGCCGCGTGGGCGATGGTGACGCCGGGGACGTCCGCCGCCGCGTCGAGTCCGGTGATGGTCCGTCCGGTGACGGCGTTCTCGGGGTAGCCCTCGCTCGCGAGGACGACGGTGACGGCGACCTCGTCCGTGAACGCGGGCCACGGGACGGAGGCGAGCGCGCCGGTGGCCGCCGCGTGCAGCAGCGCGGACAGCGGGGAGGCGAGGCGGGGGAGGACGACCTGGGTCTCGGGGTCTCCGAAGCGGGCGTTGAACTCGATCACGCGCAGGCCCGCGTCGGTCACGATGAGGCCGCAGTAGAGGAGTCCGACGAAGGGGGTGCGCTCGCGCTCGAGCTGGCGGATGGTCGGGATGGCGACCGTGTCGATCACCTCGTCGACGAAGGCGCGCTCGCTCTCCCAGAGGTCGGCGAGCCAGGGGAGCGGGGAGTAGGCGCCCATGCCGCCGGTGTTCGGCCCCTCGTCGCCGTCGCCCAGGCGCTTGAAGTCCTGCGCGGGGGAGAGAGGGACGACGTCGTGGCCGTCGGAGAGGAGGAAGAGGGAGACCTCCTGGCCGGCGAGGAACTCCTCGATGAGGACGTCGCCGGACTGCAGCCAGAACTCGGCGTGCGCGATCGCGGCGCTGCGCGACTCCGTCACCAGGACGCCCTTGCCCGCGGCGAGGCCGTCGGCCTTGACGACCGAGGGGAGTCCGTACTCGTCGATGGCGCGGGTGGCGTCGACCAGGGTGGAGACGCGGGTCGCGCGGCCGGTGGGCACGCGGGCCATGTCCATCACGCGCTTCGCGAAGGTCTTCGAGCCCTCGAGTGCGGCGGCGGCCCGGTCGGGGCCGAAGGTGGGGATGCGGCGCTTGCGGAGCGCGTCGGCGACTCCGGCGACCAGGGGCGCCTCGGGGCCGATGACGACGAGCTCGATGCCCTGCTCCACCGCGAAGTCGCTGACCAGCCGGGGGCTGTTCGTGTCGAAGTGGATGACCTCGACGTCACGCGCGATGCCGGCGTTGCCGGGCGCCGCGATGATCTCGTGGTGCTCCTCCTCCGCGAGGAGAGCCGTGATGATGGCGTGCTCACGGGCACCCGAACCGAGGACGAGGATCTTCACCCTGACAGGATAGGGCGCCCCGCCCCGGGGCTGGTCCCTGTGACGTCCTCCTCCGCAGGGCGGCGCTGCGGACGCCGACACGCCGGGCGGAGCCGGCGGGAGGCCTCCGGGAGCGAGCGGCGGCGGCAGGATGGATGCATGGCCAAGGGCAGGATCGACGAGGCGAGCGGGCAGTCCGCGGTGCGGGCGGCGCTCGCCGGAGGAGCGGACCGGAACACGACGGCGACGGCGGTGCGGTTCCTCCTGCAGATCATCGAGACGAACGTCCCCGGACGCAGCGTCGAGGTGCGCGTTCCGCCGTTCGGCGCGGCCCAGTGCGTCGAGGGACCGGGCCACACCCGCGGGACTCCGCCGAACGTGATCGAGATGGACGCGGCGACCTGGCTGCCGCTCGCGACCGGCTCCCTGCCGTGGAGCGAGGGTCTCGCGAGCGGGCGGATTCACGCCTCCGGAGTGCGCGCGGACCTCACGCCGTTCCTCCCCATCCTGCGCGTCGGCTGAGCGTCGGCGAGTTAACTTCTCGTAAACGCGGCGGCGAGCCGTCGTCGGATCGTTTGACCTGGGGTCCGCCGTCGGGTTGTCTGGGAATAACCCCCTCACGCGGCACGAATCCTCTCCGGATCCACCGCTCGATGCTTGGAGTCCCCTTCACGATGCGCAGTACTTCCCCGGGCCGACGCGGCCTCACCCGACTCCTCTCCGCGACCGCCGTCGGCGCCGTCGCCGGAGCGGCCCTCCTCGGCGCCACGCCCGCCGTGGCGGCCGAGGGCGATGTCGCCATCGACATCCTCTCGATCAACGACTTCCACGGGCGGCTCGCCGCCGACCGCGCCGTCGCCGGAGCCGCCGTGCTCGCCGGTGCCGTCGACTCCTACCGCGCCGCCAACCCGAACACGCTGTTCGTCTCGGCCGGCGACAACATCGGCGCCTCGACCTTCGTGTCGAAGGTGCAGGGCGACATCCCCACGCTCGACTCGCTCAACGCGATGGGCCTCGACGTCAGCACCCTGGGCAACCACGAGTTCGACCAGGGCCGCGCCGACGTCGACGGCCGCGTCGTGGACGCCTCGGCGTTCCCCTACGTGAACGCGAACCTCTACGACACCGCGACCGGCGAGCGCGCCTACTCCCCGTACGTGATCACCGAGCAGGACGGCGTCTCCGTCGCCTTCATCGGCGCGATCACCGAGGACCTCGGCAAGCTCGTCAGCCCCGCCACGATCTCGACGCTCTCCATCGAGCCGATCGCCGAGAACGTCAACGAGGTCGCCGCGCAGCTCCAGGACGGCGACGCGGCCAACGACGAGGCCGACGTGGTCGTCCTGCTCCTGCACGAGGGAGCCGACGCCGACGCGGCCGAGCTGAACACTCCGGAGGCGGACCCCAAGTTCGGCGCGATCGTCAACGCGGTCGCCCCGAACGTCGACGCGATCGTCTCGGGCCACAGCCACCAGGAGTACGACGCGGGCATCGACGCGGGCCGGGCCTTCCCGACCGTCGTGTCGCAGACCGGCAGCTACGCCGAGAACATCGGCCGCATGTCCCTGACCGTCGACCCGGCGACCAAGCAGCTCACGTCGCTCACCAGCGAGGTCGTGCCGCTGACGAAGGTCGTCGACGACCCGACCTCCGACGACCCGGCCAAGACGATCGTCGTCGGCGCCTTCGAGTCCGACCCCGAGGTCGAGACCATCGTCGCCGACGCCCAGGCCGTCGCCGTCCGCGAGGGCAGCGTGAAGGTCGGCACCATCACCGAGGACATCTCGCGCGCCTACCGCCCGGACGGCACCACGACCAACCGCGGCTCGGAGTCGACCCTCGGCAACCTCGTCTCGGACGCCCAGCTGTGGGCCACCCGTGAGCTCGGCACGCAGATCGCCTTCTCGAACGCGGGCGGCCTGCGCGACGACCTCTCCTACACCGCGACTCCGGACCAGCCCGGCGACGCGGACGGCGTGGTCACCTACGCCGAGGCCTCCGACGCCCAGCCCTTCGCGAACACCCTGGTGACCCTGCAGCTGACCGGCGAGCAGATCTCCGACCTGCTCGAGGAGCAGTGGGTGGGCAGCTCCAGCCACCCGCAGCTGAACCTCTCCACCTCGAAGGACCTCACCTACGTCTTCGACGCCACGGCGCCCGAGGGCTCGCGCATCTCGCAGGTGTTCTTCCAGAACGAGCCGATCGACCCGGCCGCGACCTTCACCGTCGTGACCAGCAGCTTCCTCGCGAGCGGCGGCGACGGCTTCAGCACCTTCACCGAGGGCACCGGCACGGCCGACTCCGGCCGCATCGACCTGGACGCCTTCGTCGGCTACATCCAGGACCTCGGCACCGTCAGCCCCGACCCCGTGCAGCGCACGATCGGCCTGACCGACAACGTCCCGGACTCGGGCGAGTACGCGGTCGGCGACACGATGACCGTCGACCTCTCCTCGCTCCTGTTCAGCACCGGAGCCGCGGCCGACACCACCGTGACCGCGAGCGTCGACGGCACCGTCGTCGGCACCGCGACGATCGACCCGACCCGGGCCGTCACCGACGACTCGACCGGTCGCGCCTCGTTCTCGGTCCCGATCGACGAGAGTCTGGCGGGCGGCGCGCACACCGCGACGTTCGTGCTCGACACCACCGGCACCGAGATCAGCGTCGGCTTCGCCGTCGCGGCCGGCGCCGGAGCGGGCACCCCGACTCCCGGACCGACCACGGAGCCGACGCCCGCGCCGACCACGCCGCCCACCACGGGCCCCGCGCCGACGCCGACCACTGCTCCGGTCGCCGGCTCGCACCACCTCGCCGAGACCGGAGTGGACGCGACCCCCGCGTTCGCCGCCGGGATCGCCGCTCTGCTGCTCGGTCTGGGCATGACGGTCGCGCGCCTGCGCCGCCGCACCGCCGCGAAGTAGCCGCACCGCGCGCACGACGGGCCCTCGACTCCGGTCGGGGGCCCGTCGTCGTGTGCGGGCGAGCCGATGGTCGACCCCCGGGAGCCGTGGCGGGGGGCGCTCCCCGAGGAGCGGCAGCAGCCCCCGGAGACGCGAGAACGCCGCCTCCCGGTCGGGAGACGGCGTCGGAACGCGATGAGGTGCTGTCGCGGAGCGGCGGGGCTCAGTGCTGCGCGGGGACCTGACGGTAGCCGTCGCGGCTGGCGACGAGCACCGTCGACACCGTGCCCCACGCGGCGAGGCCACTGAGGACGACGAGGATTGCGATGCTCATGAGTGTTCTGCCTTTCGTTGCGGCGGCTTCTGATCGATCCGCCGGGATGCTGTGTACAACGTCCAGTGTCCGGCCCCGTGTTCCGTAGGACAATCGAACTGTTCTTGCCCTGACGTGTAGTTTCTCTACATGGACGTGCGACGGCTGGAACTGCTCCGCGAGCTCTCGATGCGCCGCTCGATCACGGCCGTGGCGGAGGCGACGCACCGCACGCCCTCCGCGGTCTCGCAGCAGCTCAAGGTGCTCGAGCGCGAGGCCGGCGTGCCGCTGATCGAGCGCTCCGGCCGCGGTGTGGTGCTCACGGCGGCGGGACGCGAGCTCGCCCGGAGCGCCACCGAGATCGCGATCGCGCTCGAGCGGGCCGACGCCGTCTGGCAGACGTTCAAGAACAACCCGATCGGCGAGGTCACCATCGCGACCTTCCCCACTGCGGGCCAGATGCTCCTCCCGAACGCGCTGGTCGCGCTCCGCAGCGTCGAGGGACTCGTCGTGCAGTGCGAGGACGCGGACCCCGGCACCGACGAGTTCGCCGACCTGACCGCCGACTTCGACATCGTGCTCGCCCACTCGCCCACCGGCAGAAGCGCCTGGGCCGGCCGCGGCCTCGCGATGGCGGAGCTGATGATCGAGCCTCTCGACATCGGCCTGCCGGCCGGGCACCGCCTCGCGGACCGGGCGACGGTCTCGGCGGCGGATCTGGTCGGCGAGACCTGGATCGGCGTCCCGGACGGGTTCCCGTTCGAGCGCGTGATGCAGGACATCGAGACCGCGTCCGGCGAGGCGGTGCGGGTGGAGCAGCGCTTCGCGTCGACCCGCGTGACGGAGGCGTTCGTCGCGGCGGGCCTGGGCATCGCGGTGCTCCCGCGCTACACGGCGGGCGGCGCGGGAGTGGTGGTGAAACCGCTCCGCGGGGTGAACTCCGTGCGGCACATCGTCGCACTGATGCGGCCGGACCGGGCGGAGCGGCTCTCGGTCCGCACCGTCGTCCGCGAGCTGCGCGCGCAGGCGGGCCGGCTCGTGCACGCGCTCTGAGCGATCACGGTGCCGTGCCCTCGCCCGCGCGGGGGAGAATGGAGGCATGAGCGATCCCGCCCGCCCCGAGGTCACCCGCGAAGAGGTCGACGTCCGCCGCTCCCCGCGCGTCTGGCGCATCCTGACCCTCGGCGTCGGGCTCGGAGCGATCGCGGCCTTCGTGCTGACCTTCGCGCTGCCCGAGACGCAGGGCTTCTCCCGCGGGCAGGTCTTCGGCTTCAGCCTGCTGCTCTTCGTGACGCTGTTCGGCGCTCTCGCGGGGCTCGTCGTGGTGCTGCTCGACCGGGTCGTCGGCCGGAAGGTCGTCCGGACCACCGCAGAGCGGATCGTCGAGCGCGAGGACGCGGCCGAGGAGCCCGTGGCCGACGTGCGCACGACGTCCGACGAGGACGACCCGCGGACGGGGTCCGACCGGGTCTAGCCGGCGGAGGCAGGCCGCATTGCGGCCGCGGCACTCCGCCCTGCGCTGAGTGTCCCGCCCGCGGCTCGCGCTCGCGGACGGGACCGCGGCGTCAGCGTCCCCGGCGCGACGAGGAGCGGCGGCTGCTGCTCGGGGCGAACGTCGGGCGCTTGGCGGCGGCGCGCTTGGCCTTCTGCGACTTCGAGATCTTCTTGGCCACGAAGGTGAGCAGGAACGGCAGGATTCGGTAGATCACGGGGGACTCCTCGGGTGCATGCGCGCGGGGCCGCGCACCCTCCGATCATGGAGCGGCGCACGGATCCGCGGCACCCGTTGCGCCGCGCCCGGCGCTGTGCAGAGCTCAGCTCAGCTGAGTGCGCTCCACCCAGTCGAGGTACTCCGGGGTGACGGTGCCCGTGACGTACTCGCCGGTGAAGCAGCTGGTCTCGAGGTCGGTGACGTCCGAGCCCTCGAGGATCGCCGCCTTCATGTCGGCGACCTCCTGGTAGATCAGCTGGTCGGCGCCGATCGCCTCCGAGATCTCGGGGATGCGGCGGTTGTGGGCCACGAGCTCCTGGCGCGAGGGCATGTTGATCCCGTACACGTGCGGGTAGCGCACGGGAGGCGCGGCGGACGCGAAGGTGACCGTGTTCGCGCCGGCCGCGCGGGCCATGTCGACGATCTCCTTGGAGGTGGTGCCGCGGACGATCGAGTCGTCGACGATCAGGACGTTCTTGCCCTTGAACTCGCTCGACATCGCGTTGAGCTTCTGACGCACCGACTTCTTGCGGACCGCCTGCCCGGGCATGATGAACGTCCGGCCGACGTAGCGGTTCTTGTAGAAGCCCTCGCGGTACTCGATCCCGAGCTTCTGCGCGACCTGCATCGCGGCGGGGCGGGAGGAGTCGGGGATCGGCATGACGACGTCGATCGCTCCGCCCGGGGTGTACTGCGCGATGGTGCCGGCGAGCCGGTCGCCCAGGCGCAGGCGCGCCTCGTAGACCGAGATGCCGGACATCACGGAGTCGGGGCGGGCGAGGTAGACGTACTCGAACGAGCACGGGATGAGTCGCGGATCCTTCGCGCACTGGCGGCTGGCCATCCGGCCGTCGGGGGTGATGAAGACCGCCTCGCCGGGAGCGACGTCGCGGACGATCTCGAAGCCCTGCGCCTCGAGCACGAGCGACTCGGAGGCGACGACCCAGTCGTCCGGCGCGCCGGTGTTGCTGCGGCGGCCGACGATGAGCGGGCGGATGCCGAAGGGGTCGCGGAACGCCAGCAGCCCGACGCCGGCGATCAGCGCGATGGTGGCGTAGGAGCCCTCGACGCGCTCGTGCACGCGGGCGACGGCGTCGAACACCTCGTCGGCGTCGAGGTCGCGGCCCGACATCGAGGCCTGCAGCTCGTTCGCCAGCACGTTGACCAGCAGCTCCGTGTCGGAGGTGGTGTTGAGATGGCGGCGGTCGATGCGGAAGAGCTCCTCGGTGAGCTCGCGCGTGTTCGTGAGGTTGCCGTTGTGAACGAGGATGATGCCGTACGGCGCGTTCACGTAGAACGGCTGGGCCTCCTCCTCGCGCTCGGCGTTGCCCTTCGTCGCGTAGCGCACGTGGCCGAGGCCCATGGATCCGAGCAGCGAGCGCATGTCGCGGGTGCGGAACGCCTCGCGGACCTGTCCCGCGGCCTTCTTGATGTGCAGGGTGCTGCCGTCGGCGGTCGCGATGCCGGTCGAGTCCTGGCCGCGGTGCTGCAGGAGGGAGAGGCTGTCGTAGATGGACTGGTTGACCGGTCCGGAGGACACGATCCCAACGATTCCGCACATGCCGGAGGGGCTCCCAAGGGGATAGCAGGGGGGTTTGACGGTCCATCCTGGCACGCGGGGGACTCATCCCCTAATGGTTCGCCGTGGGCGGATCCGTGGTCGCGGGGGTGCTCAGGGCGGCGTCGACCGGCGGATCGGCCGGGCGGTCGGTCGGGGAGCCGCGCGGCCGCTCAGCTGCTCGGAGCCGTCCAGGCTCCGGCGAGGCTGCGGTCCAGGACGCGGCGCCAGCCCTGCGGAGCCGCGGACTCGCGGCTGGTCGTGCCCGCCATCCAGAGCAGGGCCATCAGGTCGTCGTGGGTGAAGTCGGGGGAGAGGGATCCGTCGCGGTGGGCGGCCTCGACGAGATCCCGGCCGAGCTCGATCGAGCGGTCGCAGGCGTCGATGAGGGCGACCGCGTCGGGGAAGCGGCGCAGCATCGCGTCGTTGAGGGCGGGGTCCTCCAGCTGGAGGTCGATCATCCCGGAGACGAAGCGCTCCAGGCGTCCGCGGGAGGACCGCTCGGCGAGAGCGCGCTCGGTCAGGCCCTTCAGCTTCTCGCCGGCGACGGCCGGGATGACGGCGTCGATGAGCTCCTCACGGGAGCCGACGCGGTTGTAGAGGGTGCCGATGCTCACGCCGGCGTGACGGGCGATGTCCTCGAGGGGCGCGGCCAGGCCGCGGGAGCCGAAGACCTCGAGGGCGGCGGCGTGCAGCTTCTCGACGTTCCGCTGCGCGTCCCGGCGCAGGACCTTCTGCTCATCCATGCGATCCTCCCGATGATCTTGAGGCGCCACTCAAGTGATGGTCCAATGAGTCTTGAGGCTGACCTCAACTTAGCAGCCCCGCTCATCGCGCCCCGGGGCGCACGACGACAGGACCTCCCATGCCACTTCTCACCGTCATCGGCGCGGGCCCCGGCCTCGGCCTCGAGATCGCCCGCGTCTTCGGCCGGGCCGGCTTCACCGTCGCCCTCGTCTCGCGGAACCAGGAGAAGCTGGACGGCCTGGCCGCCCGCCTCGCCGAGGAGGGCATCGAGGCGACGGGGTTCGCCGCCGACATCGCGCAGCCCGAGACCCTGACCGCCGCGCTGCGGGCGATCCGTGCCGACCTCGGTCCGATCGACGTCCTCGAGTTCTCCCCCGCCGACTCCGCTCTCACCCCGGTCGGCGTCCTGGACGTCACGCCCGAGAACCTGCAGCCGCAGATCGACTTCTACCTCGGCGGCGCGCTCCGCGCCGTCGGCGAGGTGGTTCCGGACATGATCGCCGCCGGCAGCGGGACGATCCTCGTCACCACCGGCGGCGGCTCCGTCTCCCCGCACGCGGCGCTGGCGAACATCAACATCGCCGCCGCGGGCCTGCGGAACTGGGTCCTCAACCTCCACTCCGCGCTCGAGCCCCGGGGCGTCTACGCCGCCCACGTGGCGATCACCGCCCTCATCGACGGCGGCCACCCGGACGCGGCGGCCGAGGTCATCGCCCGGTCCTACCTCGACCTCCACCGCAGCCGCGACCGCGCCGAGCTGCACTACGTGGCCTGGGACGCGTGACCGCGGGCGCGGAGCGGGAGCCGCCGGTGCGGCGGACCCGGATCCGCGCCGCGGCGGGAGAGGGCAGTCGGTAGGGTCGTCGCGTGAGTGATGAGACGAGCAGCTACGCCCGCGCAGGAGTCGACACGGCGGCGGGGGACCTCGCCGTCGAGCTGATGAGGTCGGCGGTATCGGCGACGCACGACAGCCGGGTCCTCGGCGGGGTCGGCGGCTTCGCGGGTCTGTACGACGTCTCCTTCCTCCGCGACTTCCGAGCCCCCCTCCTCGCGACCTCGACCGACGGCGTCGGCACCAAGGTCGCGCTCGCCCAGGCGATCGACAAGCACGACACCATCGGGCAGGACCTCGTCGGCATGGTCGTCGACGACATCGTCGTGGTCGGCGCCCGCCCCTTCTTCATGACCGACTACATCGCGTGCGGCAAGGTCGTCCCGGCCCGCATCGCCGACATCGTCGCCGGCATCGCGCGCGCCTGCTCCGAGACGGGCACCGCGCTCGTCGGCGGCGAGACGGCCGAGCACCCGGGCCTGCTCGGACCCGACGACTACGACGTGGCGGGCGCGGCGGTCGGCGCGATCGAGGCCGACCAGGTGCGCGGCGCCGACCGCGTGCGCGACGGCGACGTCGTGGTGGCGATGGCCTCCTCCGGACTGCACTCGAACGGCTACTCGCTCGTGCGCCACATCCTCGCCGAGCGCGGCATCGGCTTCACCGACCGCTCCGAGGAACTGGGCGGAGTGGTCGGCGAGGTGCTGCTGGAGCCGACCCGCCTCTACACCCGGCCCCTCCTCGATCTGCTCGACGACGCCGAGCTCGGCCCGGCCGTCCACTCCATCAGCCACGTCACCGGCGGCGGGATCGCGGCGAACCTCGCCCGGGTGCTGCCGCGCGGCTCCTGGGTCGAGGTCGAGCGGGCGAGCTGGAGCCCGTCCGACGTGTTCCGCGCGCTCGCCGGGATGTCCGGCGCGACGCTCGAGAGCACCGAGGGCACCTGGAACCTCGGCATCGGCATGTTCGCCGTCGTCGCGGCGGAGGCGGCCGACGGCGTGATCGCGCGCCTCGAGCGCTCGGGCGTCCCGTCGTGGGTCGCGGGCCGCGTCTCGACCGCCGCGCGCGCATTCGAGGGCTTCGAGCAGGGCGCGAAGGGCGTCGACGGCGGAGCGGTCCGCCTGGTCGGGTCCTACGCGGGCTGATCCCCGGAGGCGCCGCGGATCAGCGCGGTGCGGCGTGCGCGCGCTCCCAGGAGTGCTCGTGCCGGGTCAGCAGCCACGAGCCCGCCGCGCAGAGGGCGCAGGCGGCCGCGGTGGCGAGCAGGGCGGTCGCCCAGGTCGGGGCGTCGCGGCTGACGAGCAGGTTCGCGGAGGCGACCAGCACGCCGAGACCGGCGCCCGCGCTGGTGCCGAGCACGAACGGGCCGTCGCGGCGGCTCGCGACGCGCACCGCGACCATGCCGGCGACCGCTCCCGCGCCTCCGACGACTCCGATGCCCGCGCCGGAGGCCGCTCCCATGAGCAGGCCGAAGCTCACCAGCCCGGGCGGGCCGTCGGCGGCGAGGACGCCGGGCAGGTAGAGGACCAGGGCGACGGCGGCGCCGACCGCGCCGCCCACCAGGATCGCGCCGACCAGCAGGGCGGCGGTGACGTAGCCGACCCGCGCGACAGGCCGCGCGGATCCTCCGGGTTCGAACATTCGCGACTCCATCGACGCGGGCCCGCGGGGCAGCGGGCGGTCCTCGGACAGTACGCCCGAACGCCCCTCGGCGGAACCGCCGTCGGGGATCGGCGGGGCTAGCGGCGAAGGGTCTCGCTCGGGAGCTCGCCGAAGCGCGTCGCGTAGTGCTGGGCGAAGCGGCCACCGCTGATGAACCCCCAGCGGGCGGCGACGTCGCCGACCACCAGTGAGCCGGCCGACCCGGACACGAGCTCCTCGTGCGCGCGCTCGAGGCGGACGTCGCGCAGGTAGTGCCGCGGGGTCTCGCCGAAGGCGCGCTGGAACGCCAGCTGCACGCCGCGGACCGTGAGCCCCGCTGCGTCGGCGATGTCGGCCACTCCGAGGGGCAGATCGGCGTTGGCCTGCACGAACTCCACGGCCCGGCGGAGGCGCCGCGCGCTGACCGAGGGCGGCACGGCCGGCAGCGGGGCGATGCGGTGGGCGAAGGTCTGCAGGGCGGCGAGCGCGGCGATGCGGGCGACGCCGTCGCGCTGCAGCACGGTGGGCGTGTGCGCGGAGGCGAGGGTGTCGCGCAGGAGCCGGATCGCGGCCCACCAGGCGGTCGTATCGCGCGCCACGGGGGCGAACCGCAGCGGGCCGGGCTCGGTGCCGTGCAGCTCGGCGGCGATCGCCTCGAGGTGGGCGGCCTCGAAGTGCACGAGCGCGTCGCGGTACTCGAGGGCCTCGAAGCCGAAGGGCCGGCCGCTCGGGAACATGGCCGGGCGTCCGACGACGAGGCGGTGCTCGTCGCGCCCCAGGTCGAGGGAGGCGCGCCCCGCGGTCAGCCAGAGGGCGACGTAGACGTCGCTCGGGGCCACCGTGCCGCGCACCCGGCCGAGGAAGGAGGCGGAGTGGAGGCTCACGGGCCCGGGCCCGGTCGTCGTGTAGCGGAACGCGAACGGCACGACCGAGCGCTCGGCCCGGAAGCCGGAGCCGTTGTACGAGCCGGCGTAGAAGTCGCGCGCCTCGTCGAGGTCGTTCCCGCGACGCTCCGACTGCCACACGGGCAGCCGTGCGGGCGGGGAAGTGCTCATCCGGTCAGTGTCCCAGGGGGCACCGACATTCTGCACTCAGTGGCGGAAAGCGGGAGAACGTGCTCAGCCGAGCGACCCGCGCTCCAGGTCGGGTCCCTCACCCGCCGGATCCCCGTCCGCACGCGAAACGGGGCCGCCCCGAGGGAGCGGCCCCGATTCACGGGAGGAGTCACGCACGCTTCTGGTGCGGCTCCTCGACGAGGTCCGTGTCGTCGCCGTCGTCCTCGGCGTCGATCCACTTCGAGTAGTCCGGCTCGTCCGGGTGGCTGAGCTCGCGCTCGAGCGCGCTGTAATCG
Organism: Rathayibacter sp. AY1C5; assembly: GCF_002931705.1. NCBI lineage: Bacteria > Bacillati > Actinomycetota > Actinomycetes > Micrococcales > Microbacteriaceae > Rathayibacter > Rathayibacter sp. AY1C5. The sequence goes on along the minus strand of NZ_PSWD01000008.1, from coordinate 64,025 downwards.
ACCGCCGGGCTGAACGACTTCAGCTCACGGGCGATCTTGGTGTTCTTCGCCTTCTGACGGCCGCGCCCCATGGGTGACCCCCTCACGATGACAGGCCAGACGGGCAGTGAGCCGGCTGGGGAAAAGAGCAGACAGGGAAAGTTGAAATCTACGCGGTAGTTTAGCAGACGGGGGACACGCCACCCCGGGCCTCGATCTGCCGGACGGCCGCCCATCCTCGACCGCGTCAGGAGCACCGTGGACAGCGTCGCCCCACCGCGTCCCGTCGTGGTGATCGGCGCGGGTCAGGCGGGTCTGTCCGTGGCCTACTACCTGCGCCGTCTCGGCCTCGTCCCCGGGCGCGACCTGATCGTCCTCGACCGCGGTCCGGAGCCCGGCGGGGCCTGGCAGTTCCGCTGGGAGGCCCTGCGGCTCGGCTCCGCGCACCGCGTGCACGATCTCCCGGGCATGGAGCGGATGGGGCTCTCGTTCCGCACGGCCGATCACCGGCGACCGGCACGGGACGTGGTCCGCGAGTACTACGGGCGCTACGAGGAGGAGCTCGGTCTCGAGATCCGCCGTCCGGAGTCGGTGCGGCGCGTCACGAGTGCGACGCCGCACGACACGGGGTCGCCGCTCGTCGTCGAGTCCGACCGCGCGGTCGAGCGCGCGAGTCTGCTCGTCAACGCGTCCGGCACCTGGGGATCGCCCTTCGTCCCGCACTACCCCGGGCGCGACCGCTTCCGCGGCGTGCAGATCGACCCGACCGAGTACGTCCGCGCCGAGGACTTCGCCGGGAAGCAGGTGCTCGTGGTCGGCGGCGGCACCTCGGCGATCGGCTTCCTGCTGGAGCTCGAGCGGGTGGCGCGCTCGCTGACGTGGGCGACGCGGCGACCGGTGGTCTACCACGACGGCGAGCAGCTGGCGATGGAGTCGGCGGTGGAGGCGGTGGCCGAGCAGGACCGCGCCGCCCGCGCCGGGCTGCCCCTCCCGAGCATCGTCGGCGGCACGGGCGTGCAGCGCACCCGCCGGGTGGTCGCCGGGATCGAGCGCGGGCTCCTGCACGAGCGGGGGATGTTCTCGTCGATCGAGGAGGAGGGCGTGCGCTGGCCCGACGGCTCCTTCACGCGCGCCGACACGATCATCTGGGCGACGGGCTTCCGGCCGGAGCTGCGCCACCTCGCTCCGCTCGGGCTGCGCGAGCGCGAGGGCGGCATCGCGGTCGCCGACGGAGCCTCGCTGACGGATCCGCGCGTCTTCTTCGCCGGCTACGGCCCGACGGCCTCGACCATCGGGGCGAACCGCTCGGGCCGGCGCATCGCGCGCGCGGTCGTGGCGCGCCTGCCCTGAGCGCGCCTGCCCTGAGCCGGTCCGCCCTGAGCGGCGCGGCGCCTCAGATCCTGCCGTCCCAGTCCACCGGCACCACGGAGCCGCGGTAGCGGATCCCGTCCACGCGGATCGGCCCGGCGAGCGCGGGCGAGAGCGGCGCGACGACCAGGGTGTCGCCTCCGGGAGCGAGCCCCAGCGCCGCCGACAGCACGGCGACGGAGGCGGCCGCCGACCAGGCCTGCGGTCGGCAGGCCGCCGGGTACGGCACCGGCGCGTGCACCTCGGCGGCGGGGTCGCCCGAGTGCAGCTCGGGCATCCGGTAGCCGAAGCCCTCGGCCGCGGCGATCAGTCCGCGCGAGAGGGTCGTCGCCTCCGCCCCGAAGCCCTCCCGGGCGAGCCCGGTGACGGCGATCGCGGTGTCGTGGGCCCAGACGGAGCCGCCGTGGTACGACAGCGGCCAGTAGCCGCCCGAGCCGGTGTCCAGGGTGCGCAGGCCGAAGCCCGAGTCGAGCCCGGGGGAGACCAGCAGCTCGGCGACCCGGGCGGCGTGCTCGGGGGAGAGGATGCCGGTGCCGAGGAGGTGGCCGAGGTTGCTGGTGATCGTGTCGACCGGGCGCCCGGCCGCGTCGAGCGCGATCGCCGGGTAGCCGCCGTCGGCGTCGTCGATCCAGAACGCCTCCGCGAAGCGCGCCTTCAGTGTCGACGCCGCCTCGCGCCACTCCGAGCCGTCACGGCCGAGGTGCTCGAGCAGCGCCGCTCCGCCGACCATGGCCTCGTGGGCGTAGGCCTGCACCTCGCAGAGCGCGATCGGACCCTCCGCGAGCGTGCCGTCGCGCCACTGGATCGAGTCGCCCGAGTCCTTCCAGCCCTGGTTGGCGAGGCCGTGCCCCGTGGTGTCGACGTACTCGAGGAACCCGTCGCCGTCGGAGTCGCCGTCGTCGCGGAGCCAGCGCAGCGCCGCCTCCAGAGCGGGCAGCAGCTCCTCGACCTCGTCGTCCGGGAGCCCCCAGCGCCAGGCGTCGTGGAGGAGGCAGACCCAGAGCGCGGTGGCGTCGACCGTGCCGAAGTAGAGCGGGGGCAGCGAGACGCCCTCGCCGGGGATCTCGAGGGTCGTGGCGCGCAGCTCGTGCATGATCCTGCCCGGCTGCTCGGCGGTGTCCGCGACGTGGCGGGTGCCCTGCAGGCCGGCCAGGACGCGGAGGGTGGAGGCGGCGATCCCGGTCCCGAGGGGGAGGAGCATCCGCGCCGCCCAGATCGAGTCGCGGCCGAAGAGGGTGAAGAACCACGGCGCTCCCGCGGCGAGGAAGGGCTCGCCGGGGCGCTCCACGGTGACCATGCGCAGGGCGTCGAGGTCGTCGAGCGCGGCGCGGCACCAGGAGGCGAGGCGGGAGTCGCCGGTCTCGAGCGCGGTCCCCGCCCATTCGGCCGGTCCGGACGCGGCGGCGACCACGGCGGAGGCGTCCTCCGCGGCGACGCTCCACACGACCTCGACGCTCCCGCGGGCCGGGACCACGACGCTCCAGGTGAGCACCGTGCCCGAGATCGAGGCGCCGGGCGCGCGCAGCTCGGCGCGGACCGGGCCGTGGGTCCAGTCGAGGCCGCCGTCCACCGGAGCGGTCGCGAAGGAGGGCTCGTCGCGGAGCCCCGCCTTCACCACGTGCACGAGCGAGAAGTCGGGGTCGAGGGTCAGCTCGACGGTGGTCGCGACCTCGTCGGGCAGCGCCGACTCGAGGCGGATGCTCTCGCGGACGCCGCCGGCGGAGACCTCCCGCGAGCGGACCACGCGGATCCGCGGGTCCGCGGCGGCGTCGTCGAGATGGCGGGCGAGCGCGGTGAAGCGGGCGGAGGAGGCGCCGTCGCGGCCGGTCGCGATCGCCTCGAGCGCCGCGCCGCCCACCCGGAGGGAGGCGCCCGCGAGCACGCGCACGTCGCCGAGGTAGAGCCCGTGCACGGGGCGGGAGCCGACCTCGCCCGCCTCGTCCGACCACAGCTGCACGGGTGCGCGGAGCAGGACGAGGGAGTCGTGGAGGAGGGGCTGGCGGGGCGGGGTCTGTCGGTCGTCGCGCTCGGTCGTCACGGTCGACTCCTCACTGGATCGTCGGTGCTGGGGGCGTGCCGCCGATCGTCCTCCGCCGGCCCCGGGAGTGCCGGAGCGTGGCGGACGGTTGACAGCGGCGTCGTCGGAGGTAACCTTACCGAAGGATTTGATCGATCAAACCGGTGAATCCCGCCAGGTTGGAACGATCAAGAGCACGTCGAGGAGGACGCATGGCACTGCCGACCGTCGAGGACGTCGCCCGTGCCGCCGGCGTCTCGCGCCAGACCGTGTCGAACGTGCTCAACAGCCCGCACATCGTCCGTGACAGCACCCGCGAGCGCGTGGAGAAGGCGATCGGCGACCTCAACTACCGGCCGCACGCCTCCGCCCGCCGCCTCCGCACCCGCAAGTCCGGCACCATCGGCGTCCGGATGGACCGCGTGCTCGACGGCATCTCCGGCAGCCTGCTCGACCGCTTCCTCCACGCCGTCACCGAGCAGGCCGATGCGCGCGGCATGCGCATCCTCCTCTACACGGCGAAGAGCCCGGAGGAGGAGATCGAGCGGATCGGGCGCCTCCGCGACGGAGCCGACGTCGACGCCTTCGTGCTCACCTCCACCTTCTACGGCGACCCCCGGACCGCCTGGCTGATCGAGCAGGCCGTGCCCTTCGTCACCTTCGGCCGCCCCTGGGGCGTCGACGACCGCAACGACCCGCAGCACCTCTGGGTCGACGTCGACGGCGCCGCCGGGCTCGCCCAGGCCACGGCGCACCTCGCCGACAGCGGCTGCTCTCGCATCGGCTTCCTCGGCTGGCCGAGCGGATCCGCGACCGGCGACGACCGCCGCAGCGGCTGGGAGCGGGTGCACCGCGAGCGGTTCCGCGACGCGCCACTGCTCGCCGCCTCCTCCGAGGACGACGTCCAGCAGGCCCGGATCGCGGCCATCGAGTTCCTCCGCTCGACCCCGGAGCTCGACGGGCTGGTCTGCGTCTCCGACTCGCTGGCGCTCGGCGCCTCGATGGCCGCCGTGGCCGTCGGCAGGCCCTCCCTCCCGATCGTCGGCTTCGACAACACCCCCGTCGCCGCGGCCGTCGGCCTGCCGAGCATCGAGCAGGACCTCGACGCGGTGGCCGCGGGCGCGCTCGAGCTCCTGCTGGGCGAGCGCGGCGACGACGTCGTCCACCGCTCGCTCGCTCCGGGCGAGGCCCACCGTCTGATCGAGCCCCACCTCGTGCTCCGCACACCCCTCCACCACCCCGCCGACTGAGGCGCCGTCACTCCGACCGGCGCCCCTCCCCACGAAAGGCCAGACCATGACCCCCACCCACCGCGCGGCACGCTGGGGTGCCGCGATCCTCGCCGGAGGCTTGCTGCTCCCGCTCGCCGCCTGCTCGAGCGGCTCCGACTCCGGTGACGCGGGCGGCGACTCCGCCCTCACCGTGATGATCGGCTCGTCCGGCGACGCCGAGACGACCGCCGTCACCGACGCCGTGAACGCCTGGGGCGAGCAGAACAGCACGACGGTCGACGTGGTCGCCGCCAGCGACCTGACGCAGCAGCTCGGCCAGGGCTTCTCCGGCGGCAACCCGCCCGACCTCTTCTACATGAGCTGGGACCAGTTCCAGACCTACGCGAGCAACCGCTACCTCGAGCCGTACGCCCAGGACGCCGGGAACGCCGACGCCTTCTACCCGGCGCTGCGCGACGCGTTCAGCTACGACGACCGGTTCTACTGCGAGCCTAAGGACTTCTCCACGCTCGGCCTCGTGATCAACACGGACCTCTGGGCGGCGGCCGGCCTCACCGACGCGGACGTCCCCACCGACTGGGCCTCGCTCGAGTCGGCGGCGACGAAGCTGACCGCGAACGGAGTGACCGGGCTCTCCTTCGGCGCCGAGTACGCGCGCATCGGCACCTTCATGAACCAGGCCGGCGGATCGCTCCTCTCGGAGGACGGCACCACCGTCACCGCGGACACCCCCGAGAACGTCGCGGGCCTGACCGAGGTGAAGACGCTGCTCACCGACGGCGTGCTGAAGTTCCCGGCCGCGCTCGACTCCGGCTGGTCCGGCGAGGCGTTCGGCAAGGGCGCGGCGGCGATGGTCATCGAGGGCCCGTGGATCAACGGAGCGCTCGCGGCCGACTACCCCGACGTGAACTACCGCGTCGCCGAGCTCCCCGCCGGCCCCGGCGGGAAGTCGACCTTCACCTTCAGCAACTGCTGGGGCATCCCCGTCGGCAGCGCCACGGCCGAGAAGACGGAGACGCTCGTGTCGGCCCTGACCTCGGACGAGCAGCAGCTCGCCTTCTCGGACGCCTTCGGAGTCATCCCCTCCACCGAGACCGGAGCCGCCGAGTACGCGACGAAGTACCCCGAGAACGCCGCCTTCGTCTCCGGCAACGACTACGCGGTGAGCCCCGTGGCCTTCGCCGGCGCGGCGACCGTCATCACCGACTTCAACTCGGCGCTCGAGGGCCTCGCGACCGGCGACCCGGAGTCGATCCTCGGCGACCTGCAGACCAACCTGCAGGACGCGCTCGACACCGCGAACGCGAAGTAGCCCGGCCGGGAGGCGGCGGACCCGACCGCCGCCTCCCCGTGCCCGACCGGCACGCCCCACCCCGCGCACGTGAGTCGAAGGAGACGCATCGATGAGCACCACCGCCGCCCCCCGGAGCCGCCGCTCCGGCATCCGCGGGCACGAGGCCCGCTACGGCTGGCTCTTCACCCTCCCGGCGATCGTCGTGATCGGCGTGTTCCTCGTCGTCCCGATCGGCCTCGCCCTCTGGGTCAGCGTCAGCAACTGGAACGGGCTCGGCTCGCCCCTCGGGCCGACCGCGCAGTTCGTCGGAGCCGACAACTACCGCGCGGTGCTCACCGACTCCGGCCTGGCGCAGAAGGACTTCGGCACCGCGATCCGAAACAACGTCTACTACGTGCTGCTCGTGGTGCCGCTGCAGACCGCGCTCGCGCTCTTCCTCGCCGTGCAGGTGAACCGGCGGATCCTGCGGGGCCGGGGCTTCTTCCGCACCGCCTTCTACTTCCCCTCCGTCACCTCCTCGATCGCGATCACCGTGATCTTCCTGTTCCTCTTCTCCGCCTCGGGCGTCGTCAACGCGGTGCTCGGCTGGTTCGGCGCCGACGGGCCGACCTGGATGGCCGACCCGACCGGTGTCCTGCACTCGCTCCTGGGCGCCGTCGGCGTCAACGGCTCCGGGCCGCTGGCCGCGGGCGCCCCGCTCGGCCTCACCTGGTGGGACTGGCTGTCCGGCCCGTCCGTCGCGATGTGCGTGCTGATCACGATGGCGATCTTCACCACCTCGGGCACGTTCATGCTGCTGTTCCTCGCGGCGCTGCAGAACATCGGCGCCGAGATCGACGAGGCGGCGCTCATGGACGGCGCCGGCCCGCTCCGGAAGTTCTTCTCGGTCACTCTGCCGATGCTCAAGCCCACGCTCTTCACCGTGCTGACCCTCGGACTGATCGGCACCTGGCAGGTGTTCGACCAGATCTACCTCACCGGAGGAGGGGCGCCGGGCAAGACGCTGCTCACCCCGGCGTACCTCGCCTACGAGTCCTCGTTCACGGATCTCCGCTGGGGTCAGGGCGCCGCGATCGCCTTCATCCTCTTCTTCATCATCGTCGTGCTGACGCTCCTGCAGCGGGCGCTCCTCCGCGAGAAGGGGGAGCCGCGTCGGCGCCCCCGCCGCGCCGCCCGCGCCGACGCCGCGACGACCCTCACCACGGGAGGCATCCGATGAGCACGCTGACCGAGCCCGGCACCCGCGCCCCCGAGAGCCCCGAGCCCGCCGCACCGGTGCCGCACCGCCGCATCCGCCTGGGCGCCCGCGGCCGCGCGTCGCTGATCGGCGGCTACCTGCTGCTGATCGCGCTGGCGCTGGTGTACATCTACCCGTTCCTGATCTCGGTCGCGTCGTCGTTCAAGTCGGACGCCGACGCCACCGCGAACCCGCTGTCGCTGCTGCCCGCGACCTGGTCGTTCGCCTCCTACGAGCGGCTGTTCACCGACGTCCCGCTGCCGCTGTGGACGCTCAACTCGGTGATCGTCACCGTGTTCGTCACCGTCGGCCGGGTCTTCTTCGACTCGCTGGCCGGCTACGCGCTGTCGCGGCTGCGCTTCCGCGGACGGGGCCTGCTGTTCGCGCTGTTCATCGGAGTGATGAGCGTGCCCGCGGTGGTGCTGCTGATCCCGCGGTTCCTGATCCTCAAGCAGCTCGGCCTCTACGACAGCTACGCGGGGATGATCGTCCCGCTGATCGTGGACGCGGCGGGGATCTTCATAATGAAGCAGTTCTTCGACTCGATCCCGCTCTCCATCGAGGAGGCCGCGCGGATCGACGGGGCCGGAGTGTTCCGGACCTTCCGCTCGATCGTGGTGCCGATGGCGCGTCCGGCGATCGTGACGCTGTTCATCCTGTCGTTCCAGGGCTCGTGGAACGAGTTCTCGCACTTCGTGGTGTCTCGGCAGTCGCCGGAGCTCAACACGCTGACGACCGGAGTCGCGTCGCTCGTGTCGGGGCAGCTGGGCACCGGCAACCAGTACCCGCTGCAGCTCGCGGCCGCGGTGCTGATGTCGATCCCGGTGGCCGTCCTGTTCTTCGTCTTCCAGCGGCGGATCATGAACACGACCGAGGGCGCGGAGAAGGGCTGACGCGGGGGCTCCGGCTCCTGCTGAGCGAGCATCGCGCGTGGGTGACCGGTTCCTGCTGATCGAGCAGCGCACAGGGCGCGTATCGAGATCCGTGTCCGTGCGACGGGCCTCGATACGCCCCTGCGGGGCTGCTCGACCAGCATGCGGGAGTGCCGCCGCTACTTCGCGAGGAACTCCAGGACGGCGCGGTTCCACTCCTCCGGGTGGCTCACGGTCACTCCGTGCGGGGCGCCGTGGACGACGTGCAGCTCGGAGCCGGGGATCGCCGCGTGGGTGCGGGCGCCGGAGCCCTCGAACGGAACCGTGCCGTCGCCGTCGCCGTGGATGACGAGCGCGGGCACCGACACGTTGGGCAGGTCCTCGCGGAAGTCGGTGGTCGCGAACGCGGTCATGCAGGCGAGGGCCGCGTGCTTGGCCGACTGCTTCGCCAGAGCGATCGCCTCCTGGCGCTGCTCCTCCGTCACCTTCAGCACGCCGTCGACCGAGAAGAAGTCGGTGGTGAACTGGTCGTAGAAGTCGTCCTCGCTCTTCGTGAGGCCCGCGGTCATCTGCGCGGCCTGCGCCTTCTCGAGCGGGCCGTCCGGGTTGTCGTCCGTCTTCATCAGGTACGGCGGGACGGCCGAGGCGAAGACGACGCTGTGCAGGCGCTCGGCGCCGTACTTCGTGAAGTAGCGGGCGACCTCGCCGCCGCCCATCGAGAAGCCGACCAGGGTGACGTCCTGCAGGTCGAGCTCGGTGAGGAGGGTGTGCAGGTCCTCGGTGAGCGTGTCGTAGCTGTAGCCGGTGAGCGGCTTGTCGCTGCGCCCGAAGCCGCGGCGGTCGTAGGTGACGACGCGGTAGCCGGCCTCGGCGAACGCGGGGACCTGCTCCTTCCATGACTCGCCCGAGAGGGGCCAGCCGTGGATGAGGACCACGGGGCGGCCCGATCCGCCGGTGTCGTCGACGTGCAGGTCCGTGTCCTTGAAGAGTCCGTGGTGGGCGGTGATCTCGGCCATGGCGAGTGCTCCTTCCGGCGCCGACGATCGGCGTCACTTGATGTTCGAGGACGTCCCTGCGAGCGGATGGCCGGGGCGGGGAGGGTTGACAGCTCCTGTCACTCCGCGACGACGGCCGCGGCGAGGCCCCGCAGCGCGGTGTGCAGCCCGGGGCTCATGGGCAGCCCGGCGTCGAGCACCGCGTTCGCGGCGGCGACCAGCACCGGTGCCGCGGGGGAGGAGACCACGGTGAGGCCGGCGGGCGGATCCGTGTCGCCCGAGGGCCGCACGACCAGGACGAGCCGGGAGCTGGGAGCGCTCGTGCTGATCGACGCTCCCGATCGGGCGGGCAGTACCGCGAGGGTGCCGCGGCCGACGAACTCGCGCTCCTCCCGACTGGCGACGGTGAACGCGCCCTCGAGCGGGAGCAGGAGCACCACCGACCCCGGGTCGGCGCGGGGGCTCGGGCGGAAGTCGATCGTGCCGGCCGTGTGCCAGATCCGCCGGAGGAGCACGCCCTCGGCGGCGGCCTCCTGACCGGTGACGGCGAAAGCGGGGTCGGGCCCGGCCTCGGCGTGGCGGGCCCGCAGCCAGTGCCGGGCGGAGTCGCCGCGGAGGGGCATCGGGCGGATCAGCGGATCGGACACGGCGGCTCCCGAGGAACGCGGACCTGAATCGGCCGAGACAGTGAGGAACCATCATCCTAGGAGCGGCGGGAGGCGTCGTCCCTGGAGTGGCGCGTCCTCACATGCCGATGCCGCCCCGGCCGCGCTGAGCGCGACGCCGGAGCGGCATCCGAAGGGTGGTGCGGACTACTGGAATCCGCCGCCGCGGTCCTCCGGGTCCTCGATCGGGTCGGAGTCGGGCGTGTCGATCGAGTAGGTCACGTGGACCGCCTCGCCGACCTCCTTCGCGGAGACGGCGTTGTAGACGAGGTGCGTCTCCTGGCCGTCGACGGCGGCGTAGACGTCGACCTCCTTCTCGTAGCCCCCCTCGGTGCTGACGCGGTTCTCGGTCTGGCCGTCGAACGGCCCGCCCTGGAAGAAGGCGAGGTAGCTCTCGCCCTCGGCGAGTGCGCGGATGTCGTTGCTCATGCCCCCAGGTCTACCACTCGGCGCCTCCCCGCCGCTCGGCCTTGCGCTCGGCGGGAGGAGGAGGGCCGGGGTGCCGCATCCCTCCCGCCGGTCGTCCTCGGCTCCGCGGCCGGGGTCAGGAGGCCGACCGCTCCATCCGGCGCCAGGCTCCGCCGAGCAGCGGAGTGCCTGCGGCGACCACGTAGACCACGGCGGTGACGGCGAAGGTGAGGCGGAGGCCGAGCGTGTCGGCGGCGAGCCCTCCGAGGACTCCGCCGAGCGGCATCCCCGCCCAGGTGCCGGCCGACACGAGTCCGAGCACGCGCGCCTGGAGGGCGGTCGGGATGCGATCGAGGAGGACCGCGCCGAGGATCGGGTTCAGGGCTCCGGCGGCGAGCCCGCAGACGGCAGCCGAGGCGGCCAGCCCCGCGACGCCGAGACCGAGAGCCGGCGCGGCTCCGTAGGTGGCGGCGACGAGGAAGCAGACGGCGAAGGGGATCCGGCGCGGCAGGTCAGGGCGGCCGCGCCGAACGCTCCGGAGACGATGCCGAAGGACGACGCGCCGTCGAGGTGCCGCTCGGCGTAGAGGGGGAGGAGCGTGCTCGACCGGGCGGCGTCGAGGGTGTTGGTGACGAGGACGAGGGCGATGATGCAGCGCAGGAGAGGATCCCGGCGGATGAAGCGCAGACCCTCCCGGAGGTCCGACCAGTAGCCCGTCGAGCTCTCCTCCGGCCCCTCGGGGGTGGTCGACGGTGCCCGGACGAGTGCCGCCGTGAGGATCGCGGACGCGGCGAAGGACGCTGCGGTCGCGAGGCGGCCTACCGCCGCGCCATCGTCGACTTCAACTCCACCTTCGGTCGACGAAACGAACCCTTCCCACTTACTCGTCCAGACGACCCCACCCTGCTCGCCAATGCAGCAGCAGTAGCGGAACGCAGCGGAATCACCCCAGCTGAACTCGCCGACGTCGCAAATCTTGCCCTCAGTGACGTCGAAACCGTCATCGCCGGCGCCACCGCACGACCGTTGGTCGCTCCGAGCTGACCAGGGCTGCATAAGTGGGGAGTGAACGTTCTTTAACGTTTGTTCTCGATCCAAAGGCGAGCTGCTGCACGCGCTGCTTAGACCGTCCCCACGACGATGAGCAGAGCGGACTTGGGTCCGTTCGCGGCAACCGACTCCGCGGACACGCCTGCATCACATGCGCTCTCGTAGAGGCGCCGGCCGGTTTCTCGCTGCAGCACTGCAACGACGGAGGTCAGGTGGGTCGCCAACGCGAGGCTTCCGCTGCCATTTCTGCACGTGCACGGCTGAGGCGTGCGAGGCGCCTAGGGTTCTTGTCGATATTCAGCGGCGGCGTGAGGTGCTCGATCACCGCGGTCTCGACCTCCTTCAGAGGGACTGGCATGCACGCGGGTACGGGCCACACCGCGAGCGTCAGTCGCGTGTGCATCCACAGAGTCAGCCGCTCGTCACCGCCGGGCGCGAGCGCGTAGTTCGCGAACCGCTCGGGATTGGCAGGGTTGCGAGGAACAGCCTCCAGTTGCAGCGATGCCCGAAGGAGCGCGGCGAACGAGCGTCGCACCGTTGAGCTCCCGGTTTGCGGTTTCGACCGCGGGTTCGTCGCGAAGTGACCGTTGAGGTCTCGGGAGACCAGGCTGTCCTCCGCCTTGCCGACGTAGAGAGGCCGCCCAGGCGCAGCGAGCGCGAGTTCTGCCCAAGCCTGGTCATCGCCGTAGATCGCATACAGGCCAGGCCGCGCCGGCACGTGCCCGCCTGCGGCGGTGATCGCCCAGCGTTCTCCGCTCAGCGTGTGAACCGCGGCTGTTACGAGGTCGTTGAGCGGGACGATTGCGGACATGATCGCGACTGTACAAGTCGTGCCCGCAACGGCGGGTCTCGCCCAATGTCGGCGACGCCCACCATGCTGACTGTGTGCGACACATCGACTCTCCTGTGGCTGCCCGTGAGCTCGGTGCCGAGATCCTGAGTGCGCGGCGCCGTCCGCTCGTGCTGATCAGCACCGACGAATCCGGAGCATTTCTCTACGACCCGCAGCACGTCGAAAGCGAAGTCGGACAGCATGTCGACGTTGTGACGATCACCACAGCTGAAGCGACATACGCACTCGAGGCCGTGTTGCCAGCAAAGGCGAACCTCTACGGCGGTGCGGCACGCGCGTATCCGCCTGATTTCCACAGCGCGCCGGACTGGTGGCGCTCCTCGCTGCGCTTCCCGAAGTACCACGGTGTCGAGGAGCTGATCGAGGATGCGCTCGCGCAAGTGGTCACAACGGTCATCGCTCCGGTCGAGCGAGCTCGCTGGGTGAGTGCGACGGTAGAGCTCGTCTCCGGCACGACCGGCAACATCGCTCGCCTCGAAGACGGGGAGCGGGTGATGATCGTCGCCGACCGCCTCTCCTCATTGGCCTCGCTCGCAGAAGGGCTCGAGGTCGGCGGCCACGTCGATGGCTGGCTCCTCGGCAAAGACCTCGCCCCGGAGGCTGAGCAGTTCACCCCCAGCCGGTTCCTCGATGGATCCAGCACGCTCGCCCGAGTGGTCAAGGTCACCGACCGGCGCGTGAATCTCCTGCTGCATCCGCTGGCGCCGGAGTTCGTACTGCGCAGACGGGACGTCATCCCAGGCGTCGACGAGGGCGAGAACGATGACGTTTCCTGCGCCGACATCGTGCGTGAAGGCGAGACGGTTCGTGTACGCGTGACACGAAACGGGCAGGCTCTTGCCCTCTCCCTGATCCACGTGGATCCGAACGCAACGCTCGTCGAGCCGCTGCCTCTATTGAAGGGCGGAGTGCCGTGGCTGCGAGAAGGCGTGCATCAGCAGGTCGCAGCCCCGCCTGCACCGCTGCTCGATCCGACGACCGCGCCGACGTCACCGGCGGAGGAGACCGTGGTGCCGGCGTTCCTGCCGCCCCGGACCGCCGGAGCGAGCGCCGGCACCCGTGATCTGCAGGACATCCGCGACGAGCTCGCAGGGCTCCGCAGCGCTATCGGACGCCTCGGGCACGAACTCCGCGAGGGCACTGACCTCGAGACACTCGATCGCCTGCGCGACGAAGTCACCACGCTGACGGCGCAGCTACGCGAGGAACGCGAGAAGAGCGGCGAACGTGCCCTCATGATCGGCAGGCTGACTCGTGACATCCGCGAGGCGAAGGCTGCGAGGCCCGAGGTCGCGCAGGACCAGGACTCGCCGTCCGGGCGTCGCGACCTCTGGCCCGACCTCGAGTCGTGGATCCGCGACGAGATCCGCATCGCCTGGACGCATCGGGTCCTGGCGGGAGAGAAGAGCCGCTACCCGCTCCAAGACGGCTACCTCGTGGGGTCGGACTTCGTCGGCTCTCTCAAGATCCTCGATGACGGACAGCTGGACAAGATGCTGCGCGCCGCCGTGCACGTGCTCACCGGACGTGCACCCGAGGTGCCTGGCCTGGAGTTGCACGAGCTGCGCACGGGGCTGGGCGGCGAAGACGCGCCGGTGATGCGCGCCGACGGCGCAAAATGCTGGCGGGTCGCGATCGAGCAGAAAACCGCATCGGCACGACGCCTGCACTACTGGGTGCTCCCCGGCAGGCGGATCGAGCTCAGTCGTGTCGTCATCCACGACGACTACACGCCATGATCAGCGAGTGCGAACCGGCGGGGCGACAGCAGCCTTGGATCACCAATAGCGAGCGGCGGAGAAAACATGGGCTTCATTGACAAGTTGGTAATCGGCGGGCTGACGGCCGTAATCGGGACCGGAATCGTGCAGGTAGTCCGCAATGCCAGAGAGGAAGCCCGCCGAAAAAACTCCGTGCCTGAGTTCGACGACCGCATGACGTCTCAGGACTTCGCCGCCGCGGCAAAACGCCTTGCAAAAAGCGCCCCTCGTGTCCACGAGGTCACAGTCGCCGACATGAACGTAAAAATCAAAGTTCGGTCAGTGAGCGGGCTCACAAAATGGACAGCTGAACTCGACTTTAACGATCACGGCAAGCTGTCGGGGCGCTACTGGATTAGGTCCGAGAACGACCAGTCACCAATTCCCGAGCACATCGCCAACGCGCTTCAGGCAGAAATCGAACGACGCTGAATCCGCCATCAAAACTCCACGACTAGGGTTGGATCATGAGCAAGAATTTCGAACAGCTGCCAGAGCTAGAAGACACGACGCTGGTAATCCGCGATGGGGAGAACCTCCTCGTCATCGGCAGCGACAAGCGCTCTGTCGTAAGCTACATGCGCTCGAAGGGCATTCTGGGACGGGCACAAGCGGTTCGCGTGAAACACCTCGCTCCGATGTTACGAACCGCAGCGCAGGTCGGACACACCGTTTCAGAAACCATCGCCGAAACGGGCCTCTGGGTGAAGCTCACGGAGGAGTCGGCGGAGGCCAAGGCGCGGTTCGGCCTGATCGACAGTGACGTTCCCGGCGTTTCATACGCGGTCGCTGGCAACCGTGGCGACATCAAGCAGTGGCTGAAACTCGACACGTCAGCCGGAGCAAAGTTCACCAATCCCAGTCTGCTCTCAGGCCTCGCAAGCGGGCTGACCCAAGCAGCAAGCCAAGCGGAGGCCGAAAGACTGCACGCGATGCTCGCCTCGCTGAACGAGAAGCTTGACCAGCTCCTGCGAGACAACCGCGACGACCTCCTCGGCGACATCGGCGGGATCGAAGAACATCTTCGCGATGCGCGGACGATGCTGACCGCTCAGGGAGAGATCGACTCGCAGACGTGGGACACACTCGCAGCGGTTCCACTTCAGCTCAAGCAGATTCGAAAAAAGGCCGTCCTCAAGCTTGAGGGCGTTGCCGACAACATGGTCACACGCAAGAAAATCGGCGACCTAAGGGCTTGGTTGCCGAAGGCTGAACGGGAGGTGCGGCTGTGGCTCAGTACTATCGCACGGTCGATCGCTGTTTTGGACGATTTCGCGGTGCTCGAGCTAGAGCATACCGCCGCCATTTCTCCTGGGAAGCTTGACGCTAAGCGCCGAGGGATCCAGGAAACCCGCGCTACCGCCATCGCCGACCTCACAGCGGGCGTCGCCGAGCTTATGAAGCGGATGAGCGAGACGGCCGGATGGGCGAATAAGAACGTGCTCGTAAATCACCGGCAAGTACCCAAGGTTCTTGCCTCAATTGAGGAGTCGCGTGGGTCCGTCGGGCGCCTCTACGAGGCACTTGACCTCGAAATGGACTGGGAATCGCTCACCCCGGAGCAGTGGCTGGATGCGCTAAAGCAGGCCCAACAGTGGAAGAACGCGCTCACGCAAGGCGGCGCGTTCGTGAAGGAGAACGGTGGCCCGGTGGCAAGGTTCGGAATCGTTCTTGCGGCACCTTTCGTAGCCAACAAGCTTTTAAGCGGCAAGGGGCCCTTTGGGGGTTCCAAGACCCCTGAGGCCTGAGGCCTGCATATTCAAGCAGGGTCGGCGCAAAGCAATCACGGAAAGCGTAGCGCCTGCTTGCTCCCGCTGATCCTGCAGAGTTGATAGCTTTAACGCCTTGGAACACTTTCCGCTTGCGAATCGCTTGCGCTGCCTCGTCAAAGTTCACAACTCCGACCCCGGTAGGAGTCGTGTTGTGAGAATTGCCGTTCGCGCGACGCACCATCCTGAAATTTCGATCCAGACAAGGCAGCCGACCGTCTAGCTGGAGTACACCTCGCCTACCTTGGTGATTGCCTCCTGGGGTGGCCGAGTTCAACTTCGTGCTTCGATAAAGCGCTCATGGTTGAGGAGCTAGCGTCGCGTGATGAGCCAAGCGTAAGGCTGCGCAGTGCGGGAGCTTTTGGTTGACGCAATGCTGAGAGCTGTCGACGGGCTGACCAGGTGGTGAAGATGTGCAGGGAGCTGACCGACGACGGCGACGGCGCGCGACGGTGATTGTCGACGTTCGTCATATCCTCCGAGAACTCGGACACCGGGTAGTTGCCCGAGCTCTTGCGCGAACTGTGCATGCTCGTCAACGCGGGCGTCAAGGTCGAAGCCGTCCAGTGCTTCCATCAAGAGAATCGGGAGGAGAGGGTGGGGCCGGATTGAGAGCGCATCCATTTCCGGCTCCCGAAAACCGGCGAGTTGCTGGCGCAATGGATGCGCGGTAGCGGTCAGGAGCCGTTCTGCGGTGAGCTCATCGCGGATAATGAGCGCCGCGCCTTCGCCTGCGTCGATGGTCTTACCCGTCGCGAAGCTAGCGACGGCGATGTCGCCGAAGGTTCCGACAGGGGCCGCGTCGAGGGTACTTCCAAAGGCAGCGGCGAGGTCTTCGATCATCGGTAGGCCAGGAACTTCTGCGCTCACAGCGACGGCGTCTGCCGCGATGCCGTGAAGATGGCAGATCACGACGGCTGCTGTGCGGGGGGTGAGAAGGGAGCGTATGCCTTCAGGGTCGATGGTCATGGTGCAGGGATCTACCGCGACGGGGACGACAGTGGCGCCGAGAGAGCGGATGGCGGTGGCGGTGGAGCTCCAGTCGATGGCGGGGGTGAGCACTTCGCTGCCTTCTGTGACGCCGACCGCTTGAAGCGCTGCGCGCATGGCGTAGGTGGCGGATGCGGCAAGTTGGACGTGACGGTGGTCGAACATCGCGGATAGCCGGCGCTCTGCTGTGTCGAAGGCGCCGCCGCCGGTGAACTGGCTGGTAGGGAACGGGGTGGTGCGTTCGGCTGCCCAGCGGTTGATGGCCTTGGTGACGGTGGTGATGAGGTGCTGGTCGGGGTGGGGGTAGTTGGTGGTCACGGTGTTGTCCAGTTCCGGGGCTGGTGGTGGTTTGCCGATCTGGGTGAGGCCTCGGTGGCCCCACCCAGATCGACAGGCTGGGTGGGTGTGGGGTTAATGGGTTGGGCGCCAGGTGTCTTCGAAGCTGGCGGCGAGGGCCGAGTGTGATTCGCGAATCTTCTTAATGTGAGATTGAGCGTTCTGGATTGTTTTCCAGGCCCCTTCCTTTTCGTAGGGTTCGGGATATTTCTTCCATTTCTCAATGTGTTCACGGACCGCTCGACGCTGGCCATCGAGTTTTGCGCGTGCTTGGGAGAGGTTGTCAGCCATGTCGTTGCTCGCTTTCTGAGGTGGTGGGTGGGCTTTAGTGGGTTCGGCGTTGTTCGAGTTCGTGGAGGCGGTCGCGGAGTTTGGTGTGGTTGAGGGTGCCGTTGGGTTGGATGTAGGGCACGAGGTAGGTGGGAGGCGTGCCGCGGGTGCCGGTCAGTTGTTCTTCGGCGAGCCAGGGGAGGTGGGCGGCCCAGGTGGTGTGGTTGATGGCGAGGAGTGCCTGGTATTCCTCTTCAGTGCCGAGGGTGGTCATCGATTCGTTGAGGGCGGTGGTGATGTCGGTGCCGCGGATGTTGTCGCGGCCGTCACGAGCGGCGTGGATGTGAGCGCGGCCGAGGAGGCGGACGGCTTGGCGTCCGGAGAAGACGGCGTTGGTGTCGTTGAGGACGGTGCGGGCTTCGTCGGTGTTGAACGCGATGTTGTCGCGGCGGGCTTGGATAGCCATGATCGCGGCGAGTTCGCTGGGGGTGGGGTGGAGGACGGGGAGGGTGGTGAGGCGGTCGCGAGCGGCGTCGTCGAGGCGGTCGGGGCGGTTGGTGAGCGCGACGACGGAGATTCCGAGTTTGGAGCCGACGTCGCCGAGGAAGCCGAAGAGGATCGCGCGGAGGGAGGAGGTCACTTCGGAGCCTTCTCCGCCGGCGGCATCTCCGCGGGCGCCGAGCCCGGATTCGTCGGCCTCGTCGCTGAGTGCCAGTGAATCGGCGACGCCGAGCTTGCGGTCGAGGGCACGGAGGAAGTCTCGATCGTCTTTGTCAAGGGTCAGATATGAGTATGCTCGAGCGCTTCACAGCAGTGAGGTAGCGCTGAAGAACAGCAGCATCCCTTCTGGCAGAGCCTCTTTCGCCTTGGCCTGGAAGCGCGTGTCTGTGACAGGGCGGTTTCCTGTGAGAACGTCAACTTGATCTAGGACCACTGTGACGGGGCGGTTTCCAGTGGTCCTAGATCAAGTTGACATTCTCACGCCAACGCCGCCGAAGGAACAGACGATCGATTGCTAACGAAGGTAGGCAGGGCGCTCTGGAGGTAGCGACGCGGTGACGACGCCGTCCCCCCATACCACTGCCCACCGTGCCGCGTCCGTGAAGTGCAGCATCGCGACAGTTGGCATGAGGGAGGGCGGGCTTTCACCGCGGCTCACGAGGATGCCTGCCGCGGTGAGAACGAGCACGAGGCCTTGCCAGGTGCGTCCCGGGTAGTGCTCGTCCACGAACGCATCGGTGATGCCGCGGCTCTGCGGGATCCAATGAAGGTGATGCAGGAACCGCGCGAGCTCGCCCGCAGCGCGATGATCGGCGAACTCCTCGACCAACGAAGGAGCCAGTTCTGTCGCGGGGATCACGCGGATGTCGAGGGCTCCCCGCATCTCCCAACCACCGCGAAGTGCGTCCTTCTCAGTCGGGAAGTCGGGCAACTGAGCGACCGCGTTCACTGCTCGCCGCGCATCCTCGGGGGATGCGACGCGCAAGCGTGCGAGGAGCTGCGTGCCAACGAAGAAGCGGGCATCCAGGGCCTCGCTCGAGCGCAGGCTGTCTGCGCGTGCAAGGAGTCGAGCCTGGGCGTCCGTCCAAGAGAGGGCTGTGGGGATGCGGAAGATATAGGGGAGCTGCTCGGGCATGGTGGTCCTGTCCATCGATATTGCGCCGGCCGGATGGTCCTCGCCCGTTCTTCCCCTGGGGCACCCGATCGATGGATCGGGTTGCCGTGCGGCCGGCCAGGTACCGACAGCCGCAACTCTGGAACGTGAGACCGACCCTAGAGCGCACCCCCGACACTCGCGCCCCTCGGACACGCCTGACGTCGCAGGTCTGCACCTGTGTGACGAGGCCATTCCGTGCGGGGCGCCCCCCTCCTCGCCACCGTCTACTCGACGAGCGACTTCCACAGCGACGCACTGCTCTCGCTCATCGCCCAGCCATCGCCGGGCCAATAGATCGGCCACCGCGTGTCGCCGCCCATGCGCTTCTTCATCCAAAACGTCGCGCGGCCGAAGGATTGCTGCATCGTCAGCGGCTCGACGCCGGTGACCTTCGCCACGTCCTCGAGTGGGACAGCCGCCGGCGACGCCGCGGCAAGGATGTCGAGGACCTGGCAGAAAAGCTTGATGGACTTCGCATCGCCAGCTCGCAGGACCTTGAACTCCTCAACAGTCCACTCTCGGGACTCGTCCGTCACAGTCCCGCTACCAGCCATGTCTCTTGCGGGTGCGAGAACACGCACTGATCATCGATGCCATGGACCTGCTCTACACGCGCCGTTTCCACGGGTTCTGCATCGTGTCCTCCGACGGCGACTTCACCCGGCTTGCATCGCGGATCCGCGAGGAGGGTGTCACCGTCTACCGGTTCGGGGAGCGCAAGACCCCCGAAGCCTTCCGCAACGCCTGCGATCAGTTCACCTACCTCGACGTCCTCGGAGCCACGGTGACGGAGGCCGCTCCCCCAGCTCCCACGCGCACTCCTCCCGCCAAATTGCGGAGCGACACCAAGCAGCACGGACGACCGCACGAGGCCGACACGATCGACGAGTGCGCCGCCGAGCGGCCCGCCGAGGAGGACGGTGCGGTCGACGCGGCGGCCGCTGTCCCCACCTCCACCGGTCCTCCGCCCGCGCTGAGCACCAGGAACGGCACGGCGAACAGGGTGACGACGTTGCCGGTTCTGGAGAGGATGTGCCCGACGAGGAGGGCGGCGAGGGGCCGCGAGGAGCGCTCCGCCGCGCTCATCGCGGCCGGCGGTAGGCCTGGACGAGGAAGAACACCTCTTCCGACCCGTCGTCGGTCCTGTGGTCGTCGCTGATCCGCGCCCACTTCCGGTCGAGCTGCGCGAGCTCGTCGCGCAGCTCCCGCAGCTGATCCGCGCTCAGGCGCCAGCTGCGGTCGCTGCTCGTTCCGGCGCTCACCCACTCCTCCGGCAGCGTCGGCGTCGACGCGAGGTACTCGTCGTACTGCTGCGCGGAGACGCGGGAGATCGCCGCTGCCATCTCGCGGAGGGCTCCGAGCTTCTCCGGGTCGCGTGCGACCTCGCTGTCGTCCCACACGGTCTCGAGGTGCTTCGCCCTCCACCAGCGCTCCCGCCGATCCCGGCCCGACTCCGGCGCCTCCTCGATCAGCCCGGCTCCCGCCAGCTTCGTCAGGTGGTAGCTCAGCGTCCCCGGCGCCTCGTCGATGTGCTCCGAGAGCTGCGCGGCCGTTCGCGGGCCGAGCTCCCGGAGCAGCCCGAGCAGGCGCAGGCGGGTGGGGTGAGCGAGGACGCGCATGTGGGCGGCGTCCTGCAGGGGGAAGCGGTCGACCATGACCCCAGCCTAAAGCACAAGAATCGTTGTGCAAGATCCGTTGTGGGCCTGACGGCGCGGTGCTGCGACGACCCGTCAGGGCACGAGCCGCTGCGTGATCGAGGCCGTCGGCCCGCTCAGCGCGATCTCGGCGAGCGCGCCGTTGACCAGGGGCATCTGCGGCGGCTGGTGCCCGATGTCGACGTCGAGGATCACCGGCACGCCGAGATCGCCGAGAGCCCGCCGCACCGCGTCCTCCTGGCTCAGCTCGGGCAGCCAGGCGCCCTCGGTCCGGCCGATCAGGACGCCGGTCGCCTGCTCGAACCAGCCCGCGAGCCGGAGAGAGGTGAGCATCCGGAGCACCGAGACGGAGTCGGACCCGGCCGCCTCCAGGTAGACGACAGTCCCCTCCGGCGCGTGCCGGCGAGCGAAGCCCGGAACGTCGCCGTAGGGCGTGCCCGCGAGCAGGGACACCGTCTCGAGGCATCCGCCGATCAAGCGGCCGGACATCGCCGCGTCCGCTGACCCGTCGAGCGAGCGCCAGCGGGTCGGCTCCTCGTAGGCCCGATCGCGGTCGAGCGGCTCGTCCGCCCACGCACCCCACGGACGGCTCCGGCGTCGCGGCGCGGCGTGCTGCGTGAACGCGGCTCCGGGCTCGAGGCCGGCGACCTCCGTCCAGCGGTGGAACCCGACCGGCAGCTCCCACGGCTCGTCCATCAGATTGGCGCCGTGGATCGTCGCGAGCCCGGTCGTCGTCGTCAGGGGCAGGAGCAGCGTCGAGACGTCCGACCAGCCGACGAACCAGGGCCGGGCCTCCGCGAGGGCGTGCCAGTCGAGCCTCTCCAGCAGCTCGACGGCGAGCTCGCCGCCCCACGGAGGAAGGACCGCGTCCCCGCTCCGGAAGGCGTCGTGCAGGTCGGCCGCCCGATCCGCGGCGGACGCCGGAGCGAGTCCGCCGAGGAGGGCGTGCGGCCGGACCCGGACGTCGTATCCCGCCGAGCCGAGTCGGCGCGCGGCGTCCTGCAGCCGGTCGTGCAGGTGCTCGGGGACTCCCATCGAGGGCGCGGGCACCTCCACCCGGCCTCCGGCGCGGAGGGGCGCGGGGTACGTGATGCTCGCCATCCGACGACGCTAACGTCCCTCGCGGTGACGGGCTTCGAATGCTCCGTCCGGCGAGTACCTCCGCGCCCTTCCTGCCCCGACTCGCGGGCGGCCGCTGAGCGCGATCGCGAGAGGGGTCGGCGCGAGTGCCGCGCCGCCCACCCACCCACTCGTGCGCAGCGCCGCCCGCCGGGAAGAAAGATGGGGACGGGAGGCGCATCGGAACGTGACGTCGCGGTCTCGCGCAGGCGTCTCGGCTCCGCTGCTGCCGGCGGAAATCCGCGCCACGCGGCGCCCCTCAGCTCGTGAGGCGGCCGATCTCGTCCTCGGAGAGGAGGCGGTCGGAGTAGAGCACGACGCGAGCCGCGGGGTCGGGGCTGTGCGCGTCAGGGCCCTCCCACCTCCGGTCGAGACCGAGTCGAGCGACCGTGCGGTGCGATCGCTCGTTGTGTTCCGCGACGACCGCGGTCACGGGGAGCTCCGGCCGGAGCCGCCGCGCCCGCGCGATCCCTGCGGAGGCGACCTCCTGGGCGTACCCGCTGCCCCAGCGGTCCGGATGGACGGTGAACGCGACGTTCCAGGCCGTGTCGGCGAGGAGGGTGCAGCCGCCGATCCCGATCGCGCCGTCCGCGCAGCCCTCGGTACTCCGCACCCGGACGACCCAGCTGCTGAGGTCGTCTCGCGCCCACTGCGCCGTCCGTCGGGCGAGCACCGCCCGGGTCTGCTCGACGGAGCCGTGTCGGAGGAGGGGGTCGCCCGCCGCGATCCGCTCGTCGGAGTACAGCCGCCACAGCTCGTCCAGATCGCTCTCGGCGGGACGGAACAGCCGGAGCCGCTCGGTCGTCTCGTCGGGGCGATCACCGGCGCCGATGGTGCCGCCGCTCGCTCGAGGGGGGACTCGCGACCACCGGCGCGGTCGCCGAGGAGTGAGGCGAGCGCGGTGACCGCGCCTGGACGTCCACCTGCTCAGCCCGCGATCAGGCCGGTGAGGCGGTCGGCGGCGGCTCCGACGGTCGAGACCGCGCTGACCGTGACGAGGCAGGCGACGCCCCAGAACCAGGTGCGACCGGGTGCCCCGGCGCTGCGCCGCTCGAAGGCGAGCCACCAGGCGCCGACCACCGAGACGCACGCCGCGACCACCGAGCCGAGCGCCATGCGGACGTACTCCTCCGGTCCGGGGGAGGACCGGGCTGTGGTCGCGAGGACGATGAGCAGCGGGGCCACGATCATCCCCAGTGCGCCGAGCAGCACCGCGTGGAGGTGACTGCGGGGAGGGGCCTCGGCCGTCGTCGTCGCGGTCCGCGTCCGTGTCGTGTCCATGCCGCGTCCCCCGTCGCCGCGGTCCGGTCCGCGCTGCCCCGACGCTATCCGCTCGCCGTCCCGCCGTCACCCCGCACCTCGAAGTGGGCCGCGTGCCCGGGTGGGGTCAGCACCGCGCCGCCCCGGCCGAACGCCGAGAACGTAGGATGTCCGGGATGACGATCGGACGCCGCCTCTTCCTCTCGGGAGCCGCCACGGGAGTCGGGCTCCTGGCCCTCGCGGGCTGCACGCCGTCGCGTCCGACGCCGACCCGCTCGGTCACGAAGGCCCCCGTGCCCACGCCGAGCACCACCGCCGTCCCCGCGCCGGCCGCCTTCGTGCGCTCCGCCTGGGCCGAGGATCCGTACGCGCTCGGCTCCGTCTCCTACCTGCCCGTCGGCGCGACGCCGCAGCACCGCACCGACCTGGGCACCGCGGTCCTCGACCGCGTCTTCCTCGCGGGCGAGGCCACCGACACGGAGGCGCCCGGCACGCTCCAGGGCGCCTGGAGCTCCGGGGTCCGCGCGGCCGCCGAGATCAGCGCCGTCGCCGACGAGGGCGAGCGGATCGCGATCGTCGGGGCCGGTCTCGCCGGAGCGGTCGCCGCGCGGCGCCTGTCCGACGCGGGCTTCGACGTCACCGTGGTCGAGGCGCGCGAGCGCACCGGCGGCCGCATCGCCACCGCGACTCCGGACGGCTGGCCGATCGCCGTCGAGACCGGAGCCTGGGCCCTCACCGGCGCGGGAGCCGCCCTGCGCGAGAGCATCGCGGACGCGGGCGTGGTCACGACCGCGGTCGACCTCGCCGACGTCCGCTCGAGCGATGCCGACGGCGCGGCTCTCGACACCGGCACCACGGGTGCCGACGCCCTGACCCGTGCTCTCGAGTGGGGAGCGGAGCAGCCGGAGGATCTGGCGCTCGCCGAGTCGTTCGCCGGCTCCGGAGCGCCCGATCCCGCCGAGGCCGAGCCGGGCTCCGGCGACGGCGACGCCGCCCGCGTGGCGGCGCACCTCGCCGGGACGACCGCACTGCGCACCGGCGCCGCTCCCGAGGAGCTCTCCTCCTGGTACGGACTGGGCGACGCCTCCGCCGCCACGACCGCGGAGGAGCTGAGCGACGACTCCGGCGACGCGCTGCTGACCGACGGGCTCGCGCCCCTGGTCGACACCTTGCTCGCTGACGTCGAGGTCTCGCTGCGCGCCGTGGTGAGCGGCATCGGCTACACGGAGACCGGCGTCAGCATCCGCCTGGGCACCGGCGAGTCGTTCACAGCCGACCGGGTGCTGGTCACCGTGCCGATCGGGGTGCTCCAGACGGACGCGATCGCCTTCGACCCGCCGCTCCCGTTCGCGCAGCGCGCGGCCGTCGCGGCCCTCGGCTCCGGTGTCGTCGAGACGCTGTGGCTGCGCTTCGACGAGGCGTTCTGGGAGGCCGACGCCCCCGCGCGCTGGTCGCTCGTCGGCTCCGAGGCGGGCATCACCGAGTGGCTCAATCTTCAGCCGTCGACCGGCGAGGCGGTGCTCGTCGGGCTGGTCGGAGCGGATCAGGCCCTCTCGCTGCAGGATCTCAGCGACGACGAGCTGGTCACCCTCGCGCAGACGGCGCTCGAGCCGTTCGCCGTCGTCCCCGGCTGACGAGCTCGCGGAGCCGCGCCAGCGGCCCCCGCCACTCCGACGCGTGCGCCGCCCCGAGCGGCCGCACCCGGCTGAGCGCGAGGACGAACGCGGCGATGCCGGAGATCAGGCTCAGCACGATCACGTCGTAGAGCACGAACATCACGGGGCCGTCGACCTGGCCGGGGTCGAGGAAGAAGTACGGGTACCAGCCGATGAGGGCCCCGCGGACCAGGGTGATGACGCCCCAGACGATCGGGAAGCCGAGCACGGTCAGCGCCCCGCGCCAGGCGACCGGGCGGCGGCCGGGTCCGAGGATCCAGTCGAGGATCGCGAGCGTCGGGATCACGAAGTGCAGGAGCGCGCTCGACCAGGGCACGTCGACCCGCACGCCGCGGTTGTTGGCCTCGACCGCGATCAGCCCGAAGACGATCCCCGACACGACCATGTAGGTGAGCACGAGCGCCCGCACCGTGCTGAGCCAGCGCGGCTCCCGCTCGCGCGCAAGGGCGACCAGGCCGGACAGGCCCAGCACCACGACCCCGGCCATGTTCGACTGCGTCGTGAAGTAGGCGAAGAAGTTGTCGATCTGGAACGCGCGGAAGCCCAGGGTGTAGAAGAAGTCGCCGACGAGTCCGACCGCGCCCAGCCCGGCGAGGGCCAGGCGGAGGATCGCGAACGCCTTCCGCACACCCGCTCCGATCCGTCGCCGCTGGGCCCGGAGGGCCGGACTTCCGGACGATTCTACGGTCGCCGCGCTCGGAGCTCCCCGAGCGCGCGGCTCCGCCGGACGGAGGAGGCGGGCCCCGCGGAGGCGATCTAGCGTGGAGGGATGGTGCGCGCACAGGACGGGAAGGGTTCGGGTCGGATGTCGTCGGAGGAGGCGTCCCGGCGCTGGAACGCGGTCACTGGTCCGCTGTTCCTCGCGGCGGGAGCGGTCTTCGCGGTCCTCGGGAATCCGGTCTGGCCGGTGTTCCTCGTCCTGGGGATCACGTTCCTCGGACTGACCGCCGGCCCCGGGAGGCCGACGCGCCGGAGTGGAGCGCAGGAGCCGGACCGCGATCGGTGACGCGCGCTTCGCGACGCGGACACTCGCCGGTCGCGTCGCCGGGATAGCGTGCGTGTCATGCCCTTCACGCCGAGCCACGCCGTCGTCGCGCTCGCGTTCTCGAACGGCCGGATCCCAGCCGCGGCCGTCGCCATCGGCGCGATGGTCCCGGACATCGGCATGTACCTCCCGATCGCCGTCGCTCGCGAGTCCACCCACTCCCTCCTCGGCGTCGTCACCGTCGACCTGCTGCTCGGGATGCTCGGCCTCGCGCTGTGGAGCGCGGTCGTCGCTCCGGCCTGGCGCGACCTCGCGCCCGCGCTGGTCCGCTCGCGGCTGCGTCCCCGGCGCTCGCCGCCCCGCGGGGCCGCCGAGTGGATCCGCGTGCTCGTCTTCGCGGCCGCCGGCATCGCCATCGGAGCCGCCAGCCACGTGATGTGGGACGGCTTCACCCACAGGGGCGGCCTCTTCGTCTCGGCGATCCCGCTGCTGCAGCAGGAGCTCGGGCCCTTCCCCGGCTTCCGATGGGCGCAGTACGCGAGCGGCGTGCTCGGGCTGCTCGGGCTCGGGATCGGCGCGGTGGTCTGGTACGTCGGCCGCCGTCCCCGGAAGCTCCGCTCCGACGGCCGGCAGCCGGTGCGCATCGCGGCCGCGGCCGTGGTGCTCGCGGCCGCGGTGGTTCCCGCCGGGATCGTGCTGGCGGGGGCGGGCATCGATCCGCTCGACGCCGCCTACCGGGCGCACGTGGTGCGGGCGGCGATCCTGCTCGTGGGAGGCGGTGCGGCGGCCGCGATCGCCGTCGCGGCGGTCTGGTGGCTCACCGGCCGAGGGGTGCGCGGGGCCGTCGTCTGAGACGACGGAGGACGAGCCTGTCGTCTCAAGGGAGCACGGGCATCCGTCGCGAGGAGGATGCGCCGGTGCATAGCCCACCGATAGCGTCGGACACGGCCCGTTGGGGCGGGCCGCCTTCGGGGGAAGGCACTAAGGGGAAATCGGGGGCTCGCGGCACACGCCGCGGGCCCTCTACCCGTCTCCGGGGGCGCGTCGCCTCAGCGCCGCTTCGAGCGCGGCCGGTTCTGCGCGGCCGGGCGCTGCGGGATGCGCGGAGCGCCCTCGCCGGCGGCTCCCTGGGGGAGCGAGGACGCGGGCGGGATCGGGCGGCGGGTCACCGGGCGCACCGGCTCGCCGCGGCGCGTCTGGCCGGGGATCGGCCGTGAGCGGCGTCCGTAGATCAGCTCGGACGAGTCGAGCAGCCACGGCACCAGCGCCACCGTCACTCCGTGCACCAGCAGGAGCTTCTGGCGGATCCGCCGCGACTTGTGGTTGTGGAGGAACGCCTCCCACCAGTGCCCGACGATGTACTGCGGCATGTAGACCGTCGTGATCTCGGAGCCGTGCTCGAGGCGGTGGGCCTTGATGTACTTGATCAGCGGGTACGAGATGTCGCGGTAGGGCGAGGCCACGCAGCGCAGCGGCACCTCGATGTCCATCTGCGCCCAGTCGGCCTTCAGCTGCGCGGTCTGCGCGTCGTCGATGGAGGAGTGCACCGCCTCCAGCGTCTCGTGCCGTGCCGCGATGGCGTAGTCGAGCGCCTTCAGCGTGGGCTTGTTCATCCGGCCCACCAGCACGATCGCGTGGTCGCCGTTGGCGCCGAAGGTCGTGGTCGGGTCGACCTCGATCTCCTTCTCGACGTCGCGGTAGTAGCGGTAGACGCCGGCCATCAGGACGCCGAGGATCGGCATCACCAGGTAGACGAGCCAGGCGCCGTGGGTGAACTTCGTGATCGTGACGACGACGAGCACCGCGAACGTCAGCGTCGCGCCGAACAGGTTGATGGCCAGGCTCGTGTAGACGGTGCGCGAGCCCTCGCCGTTGCGGATCATCCGCACCCAGTGCTTGACCATGCCCGACTGCCCGAGCGTGAACGAGACGAAGACGCCGATGATGTACAGCTGCACGAGGCTCGTGAGCGAGGCCTGGTAGACGAGCAGGATGATCGCGGCGACGAGCGCCAGGATGATCACTCCGTTGGAGTAGATGAGGCGGTCGCCGCGGGTGTTCAGCGACTTGGGCGCGTAGCCGTCGCGGGCCAGCACGGAGCCCAGCAGCGGGAAGCCGTTGAACGCGGTGTTCGCCGCGAGGAGCAGGACGGCGGCGGTCGCGGCCTGGATGATGAAGAACAGGATCGTGTTGTTGCCGAACGTGGCGGCGGCGACCTGCGCGATCACGGAGCGCTGCGGGGTCGTGGCGCAGTCGGCGAAGCCCACCAGGTGGCAGGCGTTCTCGGCGTAGTGCACGTTCGAGAGCAGGGCGAGGGCGGTCAGGCCGACGAAGAGCACGATCGCGATCGTGCCCATCGCGACGAGGGTGCGCTGGGCGTTCTTGACCTTCGGGGCGCGGAACGCGGGCACACCGTTCGAGATGGCCTCGACGCCCGTGAGCGCCGCGCAGCCGCTCGCGAAGGAGCGCAGCAGCAGGAGGACGACGGCCGCCTGCGTGAGCTGCTCGCCCTGCACGGTGAAGCCCGCCGACTCCGCGACCGGGGTGTCGCCGAAGGCGGTGCGGACCAGGCCGACGACGACCATGACGAAGACGCTCGCGACGAAGAGGTACGTCGGGACGGCGAAGGCGCGGCTCGACTCCGAGACGCCGCGGAGGTTCACGGCCGCCAGCAGCACGACGAAGAGGATGGCCAGCTCGACCCGCAGCGGCGCCAGCTCGGGTACTGCGGAGATGATGTTGTCGACTCCGGAGGCGACCGACACGGCCACGGTGAGCACGTAGTCCACGAGGAGGGCGGCGGCGACCGTGAGGCCCGCCGTCTCGCCCAGGTTGGTGCGGGCGACCTCGTAGTCGCCGCCGCCGGACGGGTACGCCCGGATCAGCTGGCGGTAGCTCAGCACCACCACGACGAGGAGGACGACCACGCACGCGGCCACCCAGGGGGCGAAGGTGAGGAAGGAGAGTCCGCCGAGCAGCAGGATCATCAGCAGCTCCTGCGGCGCGTAGGCCACGGAGGAGAGCGGGTCGCTGGCGAAGATGGGGAGCGCGAGCCGCTTCTGCAGCAGCTGTCCCTCGAGCTTGTCGCTGGGGAGCGGCTCGCCGATGAAGAAGTGCTTGGCGGTGCGCAGCTCGGTCGCGTCGGCCGATGATCCGTCCGCGGCGGACGGGGGGCCCTCGTGTGTCACGAGCGATGACACTACTCCGTGCGAGGGGGCAGTCAAGACGGCCGGGAGCGGGCCGAGCGGAGGCTGATCCCGCGCTGTGACCGGGAGTTTCCCGGTGCGGCGGGGAGCGACGGCCGGCGTCCTCGCGGCCGGCGCCCCGAGCGGGGGGTCAGCGGCCGTCGCGGGTCGCGGCTCCGATCAGGCCGGTGAGGCTGTCGCGGAGCGCGGTGAGCTCCTCGAGGGGGACGTCGAGCCGCTCCACGATCTGCGAAGGAACCTGCAGGGCCTGCTCGCGGAGGGCCGCTCCGGAGGGGGTCAGCGCGACGTCGAGGCGGCGCTCGTCGTCGCTGCTCCGGGCGCGCGTGACGTGGCCGCTCGCCTCCAGGCGCTTCACGAGCGGGCTGAGCGTGGCCGGCTCGAGGCGGAGCGCGGAGCCGAGGTCGGCGAGCGAGCGGGGGCTCCGCTCCCAGAGCGCGAGCATCACGAGGTACTGCGGGTGCGTGAGCCCGAGCGGCTCGAGCACGGGGCGGTACAGCCCGATGACGGTGCGCGCCGCGACGGCGAGGGAGAAGCAGACCTGGTTCTGGAGGGCGAGCGGGTCGGTTTCCACGGCGTCATCCTCTCATCGCGCCCTGATGGTTAGTACACTAAGGATATGACGCGCAAGAAGACCGGCTCCCTCTACCAGCGCTTCAACGCGCGGCTGTTCCCCTGGATCGGCCCGCCGCCGCTCGGCCCGTACGACCAGCCCGAGCAGGAGGCGCCGGCGGGGCAGGCGTGCCCGCTCTGCGGCCGGCCGATGTCCGAGCACGTCATCGACCGCTCCGGTCCGCGCACCCAGCTGTACTGCCCGAGCGACCCCTCCTGAGTCGCACGCCCCCGTTCGGGGGTCAGGGGCTTCGGGCGGCGGGGGCGGATGATGAGCGCATGTCCCGTCTGAGCCCCACCGCCGCCCGCGTCGTCCAGTACAGCCGTTTCGGCGACGCGGACGTCCTCGAGATCGCCGAGGTCGAGCGGCCGAAGCCCGGGGCGGGCGAGGTGCTGGTCGAGGTGCTCTCCGCCGGGGTGAACCACATGGAGGCGTTCATCCGGCAGGGCCAGTTCGACTCCGACCACTCCGCGGCCTTCCCGATGCGCCAGGGCACCGACTTCTCGGGCGTCGTCGTCGCCCTCGGCGAGGGCGTCACCGACATCAAGCTCCGCAGCGACGTGGTCGGCCACGCGCTCGTCGGCTCCCACGCGACCCACGTCGTGGTGCCGCGCCGCAACCTCGTCGCCAAGCCCGCCTCCGTGAGCTGGGAGGTCGGCGGCGCGCTGTTCCTCGCCGGAGTGACCGCGTGGCGCGCGCTGGAGGCCACGCATGTGGGACCCGACGACACCGTCCTCGTCTCCGCCGCGGCCGGAGGAGTGGGCAGCCTCGAGATCCAGCTGGCGAAGCTCCGCGGCGCGACCGTGATCGGCACCTGCGGCGAGCGCAACTTCGACTACCTCCGCCAGATCGGCGTGAAGCCGGTGGTCTACGGCGACGGGATCGCCGACCGCATCCGGGCCGCGGCGCCCGGCGGGGTCACGGTGTTCCTCGACAACTTCGGCGGGGAGAACGACGCCCTCGCCGACGAGCTCGGCATCGCGGCGGGCCGCTTCCACTCCAGCGACGACCGCAAGGAGATCGAGCTGCGCGCCGTCTGGCCCGACGCCGAGACCGCCCAGCGCGACACCGAGATCCTCGGCGAGCTGGTCGGCCTCGTCGGCGAGCAGAAGCTGCGGGTGCTCGTCTCGGGCTTCTACCCCTTCGACCAGGTGCAGGACGCCTTCGACGACCTCGAGAAGCGCCACTCGCGCGGCAAGATCGTCCTCGGCATGAACCCGGTGGACCCGGCGAAGGTCACCAAGGCGCGCGACATCCACGAGGCCGGCCGCTAGCCGCACCCTCCCGGCGGCTGTCCGGGCTGCTCTCCGGGCGGCCACAATGGGGCCGTGGCGCGCCGACGCCCGGGAGGAGTGACGCGATGGAGGAGCCCGTCGTCGCGATCGTCTGGATCGTCTCGTTCGTGGTGGTGACCGTCCTGGTCACCGGGGTGTCGGGGCGGGTGAACTGGTCCGCTCCCGTGGCGCTCGTCGCCGTCGGGGCTCTCGCCTCCTTCGTCCCCGGGATCCCGGAGGTGGTGGTCGAGCCGGACGTGGTGCTGTTCGGGATCCTGCCGCCGCTGCTCTACGCGGCGGCGATCCGCACCTCCGTCCTCGACGTCCGCGCTCGCGGCGACAGCATCCTCCTGCTGTCGGTCGGGCTCGTCGTCTTCACGGTCGCGGTGGTCGGCGCGGTGGCCTGGATGGTCGTCCCGGCGATCACGGTCGCCGCGGCCCTCGCGTTCGGCGCGATCGTGGCGCCCACGGACGCGGTGGCGGTCACGGCGATCGCGGGGCGGCTCCGCCTGCCGCGGCGCATGCTCACGGTGCTCGAGGGCGAGAGCCTCCTCAACGACGCGACCGCGCTGGTGGCGCTGAACGCCTCCCTCCTGGCGATCGTCAGCACGGTCACTCCCGGGCGCATCGCGCTCGACTTCGTGCTGGCCGTGGCGGTGGGCGGCGGGGTCGGGATCGGCATCGCCGTGCTGCTCGGGTTCGTGCGCAAGCAGGTGCAGTCGTCCGTCCTGGACACGAGCCTCTCGCTGGTGACGCCCTACGTCGCGTTCATCCCGGCGCAGCTGCTGCACGGCTCCGGGGTGCTGGCGGTCGTGGTCGCGGGGCTCTACCTGGGCTACCGGGCGCCGGTCATCCAGTCCGCGCAGGCGCGGATCGCGGAGTCGCTCAACTGGCGGACGATCCAGTTCCTGCTCGAGAACGCGGTGTTCCTCTTCATCGGGCTGAGCCTGTCGTCGGTGGTGGAGGCGACGGCCGACTCGGGCATCGGGGTCTGGCAGACGGTCGGCATCGGCGCGGCCGTGCTCGCGGCGCTGGTCGGGAGCCGCGTGGCCTGGATGTGCATGACGACGCTGCTGTTCCGGCACGGTCCGCGCCGGCTGCAGCAGCGCGGGTGGACCTGGCCGACCGCGATCGGGGTGTCGTTCGCGGGCATCCGCGGCGTGGTCACCCTCGCCGCCGCGTTCCTCCTGCCCGCGGAGACGCCGCAGCGCGCGTTCCTGCAGTTCCTCGCCTTCATCGTGGTGGCGGGGACGCTCGTCGAGGGGCTCGCGCTCCCGCGGCTCGTCCGCGCCCTGAAGCTGCCGGCCCCGAACGAGATGCAGGAGCACGTCGAGAAGCAGATGCTGCTCGCCGAGGCGCAGGCCGCCGGGCTAGCCCGGCTCGACGCGGAGCCGCAGGACGGAGTGGAGGACCGCGTGCTCGACCGGCTGCGGCGGAACGCGACGTTCCTCGCCGACGCCCTGGAGAACCCGCCGGAGGGCGAGGGTGTGGAGCCGCTCCCGCAGGCCTACAACCGGCTCCGGCGCGTGATGATCGCGGCCGAGCGGGAGGCGGTGCTCCGCGCCCGCTCCGAGGGGCGGTACCAGGAGCCGGCGGTGGTGAGCGCTCTGGCGTTCCTCGACGTGGAGGAGGAGGCGCTGGCGGTCGGGCGGCAGTAGCGCCGGGAGGGCGGGGACCCCGGGCGGGATCCCCGCCCTCCCGGCGGTGAGGTGTCCGGGCTCAGTCCAGGGTGGAGCGGACCGAGGCGCGGGCCTCGTCGAGCGCGGCGCGCAGGGCGTCGACGCTCGCGGTCGTCACGGATCCCGAGGAGGCGGCGGTGCGCAGCTCCGCGCGCAGCTCGTCGCGGAACTCGGTGAGCAGCACCTCGGCGTCGCGCAGGGCGATCCGCGAGGCGGTGCGCGCGTCGGGCGAGACCGGCGCGGTCTGCTCCGGCGCGGGCTGCTCGGAGGGGGTGCCGGACGTGTCCTGCGGGCGCGGCTCCTCGGCGGAGTGCTCCGGTCGGCGTCCGGGCTCCCGCGAGTCGCGGGCGGCGCTGGCCAGGTCGGCGCGGAGGCTCTTCATCGCCTCCGCGACGCCGAGGCGGACCTCGTCGGCGAGCCGGCGGACGGAGTCGGTGAGCTCCTCCTCGATGTCGCCCAGGTCGGTCGCGCGGTTCGCGAGCTCGGCGCGGCCGGCGTCGGTGATGGAGTAGACGGTCTTGCGGCCGTCGGCCTCCTTCGTGACGAGTCCCTCCTCCTCGAGCTTCGCGAGGCGCGGGTAGACCGTTCCGGCGCTGGGCGCGTAGGTGCCGCCGAAGCGCTCGCTGAGCGCCTGGATCAGCTCGTAGCCGTGGCGCGGCGACTCGGCGAGGAGGTTGAGCAGGTAGAGGCGCAGGCGGCCGTGCGCGAAGACGGGGCTCACAGCGAGCTCCCGTCCATCGGGCGGCGGCCGTCGGCGGGGCCGGCGCCGGGGGAGCCCCAGCCCTCGCCCACCGAGGCGGAGGACGCGGCGACGGACCGGCGGACGACGACCACGTCTCCCGAGACGGAGTTGGCGGCGACGTCGACCCACTTCGAGTCGAGCGAGCCCGTGGTCGAGGTGAAGCCCCGGCCGAAGGTGCCCTTGACGACGGAGCCGTCGAGCTGGAGCGTGCCCGAGACGGTGTTGATGCGGTAGCGGGCGCCGAGGCCCTCGTCGACGCGGATCGTGAGGTCGCCGCTGACGGTGTTGGCCTGGATCCGGTCGGGGGTGCCCTCGGCGTCGACGAACACGCTGCCCGAGACGCCGTCGACGGTGAAGCGGGTGAGCTCGCCGGTCGCGGTGACGTCGCCGGAGACGGTGCGCGCGGTGACGCGGCCGGTGTGGCTGCGGACCGAGAGCTCGCCGTGGACGGTGTTCACCTCGATGTCGCCGTGCAGGCCGTCGACGACGATGTCGCCGCCGACCGTCGAGACGCGGGCGTCGCTGTGGAGACCCGAGACCAGGCCGTCGGCCGAGACGGTGTCGAACTTGAGGTCGACGCCGCGGGGGACGAGGAGGCTGATGTCGGCGCGGTCGCCGCGGCGGCCGAGACCCTTCACGACATCGACGATGGTGTCCCAGCGGAGCTGGACGTGGTCGATCTCGAGGCGGTCGCCGTCCATCGAGACCTTGAGCGGGCGACCGGCGACGCTGTGGACCTCCACGCGGGCGGTCGGCTCGTCGTGGGCGATGACGTCGATCTGGCCGCCGACGAGGGCGACCTTGACCGAGCGGACGACGTCGAGGTCGATGACCTTCGTCTCGCCGGCCTGTACGAGCCATTTCTCGAGGGACATGAGCTCCTCCTCCTGCACCGGGGTGCCTTTCTGAAACGCGATACATCGCGAGTGGACGAGAGTCACGATATATCTCGATCGTTGCGGTCGGCAACGGGGCTCGGCCGGTTCCCAGCGTCGAGGGGCCGGGACCGGGGCGGGGCCGAGGCGGGATGAGGCCGGGGGCCGGAGCCGAGGCCACCGTCGAGGGGGTGAGGCCGCGGCGGGCGCCGTGGTAGACCGGGCGCATGGACCCGATCGCGGCACTCGAGGAGATCGCAGCACTGCTCGAGCGGGAGCGGGCCTCCCGCTACCGGGCGAAGGCGTTCCGCCGGGCGGCCGCGGTGCTGGAGGGGATGGCGTCCGCCGAGCGGGACGACCTCGCCCTCGTGCGGCGGGCCTCCGGGATCGGCGACACGACCTTCACGGTGATCGAGCAGGCGCGGTCGGGCCGGGTGCCCGACTACCTCGCGGAGCTGCGCGGCTCCGCTCCTCCGCCCGCGAGTGCTCTGCGGGGACGGCTGCGCGGCGACCTCCACAGCCACAGCGAGTGGTCCGACGGGGCGACGCCCGTCCTCGCGATGGCGGACGCGGCCCGCGCGCTCGGCCACGAGTACCTGGCGCTCACCGATCACTCGCCGCGGCTCCGGGTCGCCCACGGTCTCAGCGCGGAGCGGCTGGAGGAGCAGCTGGCCCATCTCGCGGGCCTCGACACCGGGCCCCTGCGCCTGCTCAGCGGGATCGAGGTCGACGTCCTCGAGGACGGCGCGCTCGACCAGACGGACGAGCTGCTGGACCGCCTCGACGTGGTCGTCGCGAGCGCCCACTCGAAGCTGCGGCTGCCCTCCCGCGAGATGACCGCCCGGCTGGTCGCGGCGGCCTCGGATCCGCGGACCGAAGTCCTCGGCCACGTCACAGGGCGGCTGGTGTCGGGCGAGCGCGGCACCCGCCCGCCGTCGACCTTCGACGCCCGGGCCGTGTTCCGCGCGTGCGCCGACCACTCCACCGCGGTCGAGATCAACGCCCGCCCCGAGCGCGAGGACCCGCCGGACGAGCTGATCGCGCTCGCGCTCGAGGAGGGCTGCCTGTTCTCGATCGACAGCGACGCGCATGCTCCGGGTCAGCTGGGCCTGCTCGACTACGGGGCGGAGCGGGCGGAGCGGCTCGGCGTCCCGGAGGAGCGGATCGTGACCACCTGGCCGGTCGAGCGGCTCCTGGAGTGGACCCGCGGCTGAGGATCCTCGCGCGTTGCGCAAACGAACTGCGGCCATCACCCCCTTGACAGGAGGCCGTACCGCGGGAGGAGATCCGACGCAAGTGGCGAAATCCCAGCCGCCCACGCGGCATGCTCGGTACCGGTCCGCTCCTCCTGGGCCGCTCCAGCGGTCGGGAGTCGCGCTCCGTCGTACTCTCCGCTCCGACAGACCAGGTGAACCATGGCCACGCAGACCGCTCTCGACGCCGTGCGCGCCGCTCCCACTCTGCTCGAGGCCGTCCGGATGGCGGACGAGCTGACGGTCGCCGCGGTGAGCGACGGCGGCGGCCGCGCGGTGCGCCTGCTCACCCGCGCAGCCCTGGACCCCTCGGACCAGCTCACCGCGATCGCGGCCGTGCACTCGCTCGCGCAGGTCTTCGACGAGGAGGCCGACCTCGCGCTGCTGATGCTGCTCGAGGACGAGCGCCCGTACCTCCGCGAGCACGCCGCCTGGGCCTTCGGCGGGCGCCTGCCCCGCCCCGCCGCGCTCGGGCCGCTGCTGCGCCTGGTCCGCGACGGCGGCTTCTCCGGCATGCTCGCGCAGCGCACCGTCCTGCTCTGGGCCTCCTCGACCCCCGACCTCGTCGCCGTCGCGCTCGAGGGCGCGCTGCTCGGCGAGCGCGAAGCGGCGGCCCGGGCGCGGCTCGTCGAGACCCTGGGCCTCGTGCCCGGCGCGATCGCCGAGCGCACCCTCCTGCACGTGGCCGCCGATCGCGCGGAGGGGCTGGAGGCGCGGGCCGCTGCGACGGACGCGCTCGGCGAGCGCGGCTCCGACGACGCCGAGCTCCTGCTCACCGGCCTGGCCGAGGAGGCGGCGCCCATCGGGCCCCTCGCCCGGCTCGCCCTCGGCGACCTCGCCCCCGCACCGGCCGTGGAGGCAGGGCCGACGGTCGCGCAGCTCTTCGTCCACGCCGACATCGACGGCACCCTGACGCGGGTGGGCGCCGGCGACAACGGCGGCATCGCGACCCTGCTGGTGCGCCTGGGCGACTCCCTCGTCGAGCGGGAGGGCATCGACCGGGTGCTCACGCTCTCGCGCGGGACTCCGGCCGAGGCCGAGCGCGCGCTCGGCGAGCTGCCCGACTCCGGCCACGGCTTCGCTCCGGTCCCGTTCGTGGGGCCGCCCGTCGCCATGCCCCAGGCGTGGAGCCGACGCATCACCGCCGAGCGCGGCATCCGCCGGATCCTGCGCGCGGCCGGCCGGGTCGACGTGCTGCACCTGCGGATGGCGGACGTCGGATCCCTCGCGGCGGCCGCGGTCGCCCGGGATCTCGAGATCCCCGTCGTGTTCACCCTCGCTCCGGACCCGCACGCCCTGATCGCGGGCCTGGACGCGTCCGGCGCCCTCACCCGCGCGGACTTCGGCGAGCGCGACGCCGCCGAGCACTTCTGGTTCCGCGTGCGCCTGGTGCAGCGCCTGGCCGCCGACGCCGCGCACACCGTCCTGTTCCCGCGGGAGGAGCTGGCGGCGACCATCCGCGAGCTGATCGGCGTCGACATCACCGCGCACCCGGAGCGGCACACGATCGTCCCGGAGGGGATCGACGTCGGCCTGGTCGAGCGCGGCGAGGCGGCCGCACGGGCCTCCGCCGCCGGTGAGCCGGTCGCGCTGGACGAGGGCGGGGACCTGGCCTCGCTCGACCTCCTGCTGGAGGAGCTGCCCGAGCACCGCCGCGGCCTCCCGCTGCTGCTCAGCGTGGGCCGCCTGCACCGGGTGAAGGGGATGGCGGCGCTCGCCGAGGCCTGGGCGTCCGACCCCTCGCTCCGGGAGCGCGCCAACCTGCTCCTGGTCGGCGGCGACCTCGCCGACCCCAGCCCCGACGAGCGCGAGCAGCTCGACCGCATCCGCGCCGTCGCGTCCGACGGGCTGCTCCTGGCCGGCCACCGCCCGAACGGGACCGTGGCCCGCTGGCTCGGAGCGATCCGGCACGGCCGACCGGGGCTCTCTGCTCCGGGAGGCGCCTACGTCTGCGCGAGCGTCAAGGAGGAGTTCGGCATCGCCCTCCTCGAGGCGCTCTCCGCAGGACTGGTCGTCGTCGCTCCGGCGACAGGCGGGCCCGCGACCTACGTCGAGGAGGGTGAGACCGGCTTCCTGGTCGACACCGCCGACCCCGCGGCGCTCGCCGCCGGTGCCGCCGCCGCACTGGATCTCGCAGGCGGGCCTCTCGGCGAGCACGCCGCGGCCCGCGGGCGCGCGATGGTCGCCGAGCGCTACACGGTGCAGGCCATGGCTCATGCCCTCTCGGGCGTCTACGCGCACGCGACCGCGGACCAGGAGCGTCCCCTCCGCTCGCCGCTCGTGCTGGGGGCCTCGTGACCCTGCTGATCATCAGCCCCGACTACGCGTCGCACCTGCTGCCGCTGGCGACCCTCGGCACGGCGTGGCAGGAGGCGGGCGAGCGCGTCGTCGTGGCGACCGGCGACGCGACGCGCTCCATCGTGGACGGCTTCGGATTCGAGCACATCGCACTCCGGCTGGGGCGCGGCTCCAACCCGGGCACGATCCGCGCGGAGGAGCAGGCGCCCGACGAGGGCGCGTCCCTCCGCGGCTTCTTCGACGCCACCCGGCGCGGGATGGTCCCGACCCTCGCCTACCAGGCGCGGGAGCGGCTCACCGACCTGCTCTGGGATCCGGCCGGCGTCGCCGCGCGCCTGCGCGTGATCCTCGACGAGGTGCAGCCCGACGCGATCGTGGTCGACCACCTCGCCTTCACCGCGCGCGTGGCGCTGAAGGCACTCCGCGTGCCCTACGGCGACGTCGTGCTCGGCCACCCCAGCGCGCTCACGGTGCCCGGCGAGGTCTACGGCTTCCCTCCGGTCTGGCCGGACGCCTTCGCTCCGGAGCCCGACGACCTCGATGCGCTCCGCGCCCTCTGCGAGCAGGTGCGCGACTCCTTCACCGCGGAGTGGAACGCCGCCCTCACCACCCTCGACCCCGGGGCGGCGCCCAGCGCCGACGCCTTCGCCGAGAGCGGCGACGTCCTGCTGCTCAACTACCCGGGCGAGCTCCACGACTCGGCCCGCACCGCTCAGCTGCCGCCGCACGCGTTCCTCGGCTCCGCCGTCCGCGAGGAGCCCGATGACGCGGAGGTCGAGGAGTGGCTCGCCGCGTCCGAGGATCCGGTCGTCTACGTGAGCTTCGGCAGCTTCCTCTCGGTGCGCGACGACGTGCTCGCCCGGGTCGTCGAGGCACTGGCCGGCGTCGAGGTCGGGGGCAGGCCCGTCCGGGTGGCTCTCGCCTCCGGCGCGACCGAGCGCTCGGCCCTGGGCGAGGTCCCCGAGGGCTGGCTGGTCCGCGGCTTCCTGCCGCAGGTCGCGCTCCTGCGCCGGGCCGCGCTCGCGGTCAGCCACGGCGGCAACAACAGCGTCACGGAGGCGAT
This sequence comes from Rathayibacter sp. AY1C5, assembly GCF_002931705.1. Classification (NCBI taxonomy): domain Bacteria; kingdom Bacillati; phylum Actinomycetota; class Actinomycetes; order Micrococcales; family Microbacteriaceae; genus Rathayibacter; species Rathayibacter sp. AY1C5. Next base: position 25,578 of record NZ_PSWD01000008.1, on the reverse strand, counting down.
GACCGCGGGCGTGCCGCTCGTCGTCCTCCCGTTCTCGACGGACCAGTTCGCGGGGGCGGCCGCACTCGAGGACGCCGGGTTCGCCGCCGTGCTCGATCCGAACGCCGCTTCCGCGGGACAGCTCGCGGAGGCTGCGCGGCGTATGCTCGCACTCGACGCTCCCGCCCGGGAACGGCTGACGGCGCTCGCCGAGGGCCTCGCCCGCGAGACGGGACCGCAGCGGGCCCTCTCCGCCCTGAGCGGAGCGACCGTCCAGCGCTAGCCTGGGCCGATGGTCGAGCCGACACCCCGGGACGCGCCCCTGCGCGCCGAGCGGGACGCCGCGCGGGCGGAGCCGATGCTGAGTGCTCTCGGACCGTTCGGGCGCTTCGAGGGGATCGTCCCTCCGCTGTTCGAGGCGGTTGTGCGGATCCTGCACCCCTCCGACGACCCGCCCCGGCGGTGGCGCGAGGTCGCCGAGCGGGAGGGGACGCTCCTGCATCCGCTCGCGCAGTGGTACTCGCTCACCGGCGAGCATCCCGACGAGTACGCGGAGCCCCGCCTCGGAGTGCTCCCGCTCGACGAGCTCGCGGCCGTCGCCGCCGTGCTCGCGGAGCACACGAGCGCTCCCGAGGACTGCCTGGCGGTGTTCTGGGAGGGGTTCGGCGTGCTGAGCGGCGGGTCGCGGATCCTGATCTCCCGCGCGGACGCCTCGGACGAGCTGCCCGAGTGGATGAGCGACACTCGGCCGATCGGCTGGGAGCACCCCGAGACCGCCGCCGCGGCGACGGTCGAGCTGCCGGGGCGGGAAGGGCCTCTGCTCTCGCTCGACGTCAGGGTGCTCGAGGACACCGCGTGGGCGCGCTCGGCGGGCTTCGCCGACGCCTCCGGGCTCGTCGTGCAGACTCCGCTCGCGCTCTGGCCGGAGGACCGGGCCTGGTACCTCGCGAGCGAGGTCGACTTCGACTCGACGCTGATCGGCGGCTCGCGCGCCCTCGTCGACGACCTGCTGCGGCTCTCCGCCGCGGGGCGCATCGAGGCGCTCCTGCTGCCGGAGCAGGTGGACCTCACGAGCACCGGTGACCGGCTCAACCCGAGGCGGCGGTGACGGGGTGAGCGACGAGGACGACGAGCGCTGGCTCGTGGTGAAGGGCCGCCGATGGCGGCGCACCGACCCCTCGCTGCCGGAGGACGTGGTCGCCGGCCTCACCTCGCACCTCGGGCGCGGGCGCTCGGGAGTGCGCTCCGCCAGGCTGCACGAGGACGCGGAGGCGGAGGCGCTGGCGCGCAGGAGGGTCGGGCTCGCCAAGCACGGGCTGGGCGAGCGCGGACCGGCATGGTGGGACGAGCCCGAGGCCGATCGTCTCGAGCGCGCCCGCGAGGCGCTGCGGGCGCTCGAGGAGCTCGACGCTCCGGAGGACTGACTCGGCTTCTGCATCCCCCGAGCGTGCTCGCCGGGCGAGGCGGGCGGGGAGTGCCCGAGCGGATCCGGGGAGAGCGCGCGGAACCGCGGCCTGTGGAGGACGACCGCCCCCGCGGAGGCCGCCGACCGAGGCCGCCCGCCGAGGCCGCGAGCCGAGCCCGCCCGCCCCTAGCGGAACCTCACCACGAAGCCGTCCTCCGGCCCGGTCGGGAAGCTCTGCAGGCTCACGCGCAGATCCTGCCCGTCCTCGACGTCGTACGGGTGCCCCGCGGCCAGGAGCTCCAGCGCCGCGGACAGCAGGTCGACGGTCGCCGGCTCGCCCGGGCACCGGTGGTCGCCTCCGTAGTGCCCGCCGCCCTGGGCGATGAAGCCGTTGCGGTCGACCGGCGACCGGAACCGCTCCGGATCGAAGCGGCCCGGCGCCTCCCAGAGCGAGCCGTGGTCCGTCGCGTAGAGGTCGAGCAGCATCCACTGCCCCGCGGGAAGCGTCTCGCCGCGGAAGTCCAGCTCCCGGCGGGCCCTTCCTCCGACCATCGGGAAGAACGGGTAGAAGCGCCGCACCTCGTTCGCGAACGCGACGCGCTCCTCCTGGTCGGCGAGCCGCTCCCGCCACTCCGGATGCCGGTGCAGCGCGAGCGCCGCCAGGACCACGAAGCGCCCCACCGCGACCGTGGGCCGCAGCACGTTGATGAGCTCCACCGCGGCGACCTCGACGGGCAGGAGGCCGCCGTCCTCCTTCTCGTGCGCGATCCGGTGCAGGGGAGTCGGGGAGGGTCCGGCCGTCCGGCTCGCCTCGATCAGGCCGCGCGCCCACCGCTCGGTCGAGCGGCGGCGGAGTCGCGCGGCCCAGTTGGGCGGGCCGAAGCGCCCGGCGTTGTCGATCATCGCCCGGAGCTCGTCCGTGCGCCGCAGCACCTCCTCCTCGTCGGCCTCGATGCCGGCCCACGACAGGACCGCGCGGCCCAGGACCTCGGCGGCGACGTCCTGGAGGCGGACCCGCTCGCCGGTCAGCCGGGCGGCGGACGCCTGCCACTCCCGCGCGAAGGCCGAGACCAGCCTCGACCGCTGCTCGGGCGTCTCCACCAGATCCAGGAACATCCGCTTCCGCCTCCGGTGCGGCTCGTCCTCGAGGGTCTGCACGCTGCCCTCGTCCTGCAGGAGGTGCAGCACGGAGCCGGGCAGCGCGCCCTCGCGGTCGAAGCGCCCGCCCTCGTAGAAGAAGCGCGCCGCCTCGATGCCGCGCGCCATGATCACGGGCCGTCCGAGGATCCGGGTGCGGAACGCGTCCGCGCCCACGTCGTCGAAGCGCCGCGTCCCGAAGAGGTAGCCGTCGGCGAGGACGGCCGCGCTGCTGTCGATCGCGGGGAGGACGGGGATCGAGGCGGCGATCAGCCGGCCGATCCCTCGGTGTCGTCGCCCTCGGCCTGCGAGGGCTTGTCGACGCCCGCGTCGTCGACGTGGTCGTGGTTCTGCGGGTTCTCCTGCGGCTGCTCGGTCCGGTCGGTCATGGTGCTCCTCTCGCGTCGGCGCGGTGCGCGCCTCGCGGCCACGGTAGGAAGAGCGCGGCGGACCCGGGTACCCCGTTGACTCGCGGGGGAGGGGCGGGCAGACTCCACCGCCCTCAGCGCCTCCGCAGGAGGACCGGCGCGGTCGCCCAGACCACGGCGAGCAGCAGCAGCACGCCTCCGCCCGCCCAGAGGCCTGCCGGCCCGCCCAGCACGACGTCGAACACGAAGCCCACGACTCCGACGAACAGCAGCGATCCCGCCGCGAGGCACACCGTGACCACCCGGTTGCCGAACCGCACCAGCTCGGCCTTCCTCCGCCGCTGGAACAGCAGCCGGTGGGCGATGACGGGCGCCAGCGCCAGGATCGTGACGCACGCGGCGAGCAGGACGAGCACGAGGTAGAGCGCCACGTCGGGCGGCGCGAGGTCGGCGAAGCGCTGCTGGAAGCACAGCGTCAGCAGGAAGCCGCCCAGGATCTGCGTGCCGGTCTGCACGACCCGCAGCTCCTGCAGGATCTCGTTCCAGTTGCGGTCGGATCGCTCCTCCACCGTCTCGTCGCGACCGGAGTCGGGGGCGGAGGGGTCGACGGGTCGGTCGCTCATGGGACGAGGGTAGAGCTCAGGCGAGCAGGGACTCCGCCAGCGAGATCGCCCCGCGCACCCCGGACTCGTCGCCGAGGGCCGGGCGCACGATGCGGATCCGCCCGCCGCCCGTCCCCGTCGCTCCGGGCGCGCCCATCAGCCGCTCGACCTCGGCCTCGACCGCGGGGACGAGCCCCGGCGTCTTCGACACGCCTCCGCCGACGACCGCGAGCCGCACGCCCGCGACGTAGGCGAGCGTCGTGACGAGCTGCGCGAGGTAGTAGGAGCTGAAGCGGAGGTTCGCGGCCGCCTCCTCGGGGCCGAGGCGGGAGCCGTCGACGCCCCAGCGCGCCGAGATCGCGGGACCGGCGACCAGGCCCTCGAGGCAGTCGCCGTGGAACGGGCAGGTGCCGGCGAAGCCGTCCTCGGGGTGGCGGCGGGGCAGCAGGTGCGCGACCTCGGGCCAGCCGCTGCCGGCGAGGAGCCGTCCGCCCGCGATCACGCCGCCGCCGACTCCGGTGCCGACCGTCAGGTAGACGAAGTCGTCGACTCCGGCTCCGGCGCCCCAGCGGGCCTCGCCCAGGGCGGCTCCGTTGACGTCGGTGACCAGCGCGAGCCGGGCGCCCGGTGCGGCCGCGCCGATCGGGCCGAGGACGTCGGTGCCCTCCCAGCCGAGCTTCGGCGTGGAGGTGAGGTGCCCGTAGGTCGGCGAGCCGGGGTCGATGTCGAGCGGGCCGAAGGAGGCGACGCCGACCGCGGCGACGGTGCCGTCGACTCCGTGGCCGCTGACGAAGCCGGCCAGATCGGCGAGAGTCTCGGCGGGCCCGCGGGTCGGCAGGGTCGTCGTCGCGAGGATCCGCTCGGGATCAGCGGCGTCGGCGACCGCCGCGACGACCTTCGTGCCCCCGGTCTCGATGCCGACGAGGAGGGGACGGTCGGCGGTGGCGCTCATGGATCTCCAGGGCTCGTGCGGTGCGTCTCGGGTCTCAGCAGGCGGACAGCGAGCGCACCTGCGCCGACAGGGTCAGGGGGCTGCCGAGGAGCAGCACCTGATCGAGGTCGTGGCCCTGCATCTTCACACGGGTGCTGCGCGGCAGGCAGGTCGGCTCGCTGAGGTAGAGCGGGGCGCCCTGCTTCGCGGCGACCGGGCCGACGGCCAGCGCGTCGGCGAAGCCGGTGGCGGTCGCGAGGTAGACGGTGTCGCCCAGCTCGGACGGCGGGAAGACGTCGTTGAGGCGTCGGCTGGTGTCGTGGCGGTCCGTCCCGGCGATGCGCGACACGGTGCCGGCGATCTTCGCGGCGCGCAGGTCTGCCTCGACGGCGGTCGAGATCGACGGCGCACCGCCGAGCAGCTGCACGGAGGAGGGGTCGAGTCCGGCGAGGGTGTCGCGGGTCGGCTGGTCGAGGCGCGAGCGGGCGCCGTCGACGAGGAGGACGGGCTCGGCGCGGCGGCCGGCGATCGGCGCGACCGAGAGGGCGTCCGGGAAGTTGGTGCCGGTCGCGACGAAGACGTTCTCGTAGCTGCCGTTCGGGAAGGCGTCCTCGACGATCCGGCGTGAGGTGTCGTAGCGGTCGACGCCCTCGATGCGCTCGGTCGGGATCCCGAGGGCCTTCACCTGCTGGAGCACCGACTCGCTCACGGAGAGGGCGCTGCCGACCACGACGATCCGCTGCGGGGCGAGGCGGCGCAGCTCGGCCGCCACCACGGCGGGCAGGACGCTCGGGTCGGTGAGCAGGAGGGCGCCGCCCTGCTTCGCGGCGGCGGGGCCGGCGCTCAGCGCGTCCGGCCAGTTCGCTCCGCTGGCGAGGTAGACGACGGGGGCGCCGTCGGCGAATCCGGAGGCGGTCACCGCGACGGCGGTCGCGTACCGGTCGGTCCCGGCGAGGCGGGCGACGTCGGAGGAGTAGGCGGACGGGAAGAAGTCGATGCCGCTGCGGCCGCCCGGCGGCACGGAGACGACCGCGCGCTCGTCGAGGCGGGCCAGGCGCGAGAAGTACTGGTCGTCGTAGGCGGGGTACCCCGGCTCCACGAGGCGCAGGAGGTAGTCGCCGGCGGGCAGGGCGAGGTCGCCCGTGTCCCACGCGCGGGCGGCGCCGGGGGCTCCGGTGACGGGGACGGTGTCGAGCAGCGAGTACGTCCCTCCGTCGACCCACCAGGCCTGCACGTCGAAGGAGGGGGAGGAGACGCCCGGGACCGCGTCGGCGGTGACCGATCCGGACAGCTCGGCGCTGCGCAGGAGGGAGATGGCGACGGACTCGTCGGTCCCCCGGGTCGTCCTCGCGGCCTCGGCGACCGGGGTGTCGCCGAACCAGGTCGGGTACCAGTCGTCGCTGCCGATCAGGTTCGCGCGGACGGTGAGGGGCTCGCCGCCGGGAACGGGGAGGGAGAAGTCCGCGCCCGTGTTCGCCTGGGCGACCACGTCCCCTTCGGCGTCCTCGACCTGGACGTAGAAGTACGGGTTCTCGGGGGCGGGGTGCTCCTCATCGGCGTCGCGGAGCGCGATGGTGCCGGACAGGACGACCTCGGCGGCCGCCTCCTGCGCGGCGCTCGCGCCCGGGAGATCGGGGGCGGCGACGGCCGGACCGGCGGCGAGGCCGGCCAGCAGGAGAGCGGAGACGCCGATCGCGGCGAGGGGGCGTGCGGGCACGGCGGGCCTTTCGGCAGGATCCGCGGGAGGCCGCGGCGGACACGGTGTCTGAATGCTAGCCGCCGCCCGCCTCCGGGCGAGGGCGGGTGTCGGCGGGATGGGCCCCCGTCCGGGGGACGGTGGTGGTGGATTCCCGGGGCCACCGGAGGAGTCCGCGCGAGCAGGCTCCCCCGGCGACCCGGGTCGGATCCCCTACTTGACGACCGCTGCGGTGGCGGCGGAGGTGCGCGTCGCCGTTGTGTAGTCGGCCTTCTTGCCGGTGACGGTCACCGTGATCTTCTTCCCCACCGTGGCGCTGGTCGGCTTGTAGGTGGCGGAGGTCGCCCCGGAGATCGCGGTGCCGTTCGCCTTCCACTGGTAGGTGAGGGCCACCGGCGAGGGACCCCACGTGCCCGGCTTGGCGGTCAGGGTGGAGCCGACCTTCGCGGTGCCGGTGATCGTCGGGGTCGCGGCGGAGAGGGTGCCCGCCACCACGGCGCTCGTCTTCGCGGAGGTCTTCGTCACAGCGGTGAATCCGGACTTCGACCCCGTGACCGTCACGGTGATCGTCTTGCCGAGAGTGGCGCCGGTCGGCGTGTACGTCGCGGACGTCGCCCCGCTCAGAGCGGTGCCGTTCGCCTTCCACTGGTAGGCGAGGGCGACGGGGGAGGGACCCCAGGTGCCGGGCTTCGCGGTGAGGGTCGAGCCGACCTTCGCCGTGCCGCTGATGGTCGGCGTCGCGGCGGTGATCGCGCCGCCGGTCACGGCAGCGGTCCCGGAGGAGACCCGCGTGGTCGAGACGTAGCCCGACTTCGAGCCCGTGACGGCGACGGTGATCACCCTGCCCGCGTCGCCCGCGACCGGACGGTACGTGGTGCCGGTCGCCCCGCTGATCGCGGTGCCGTTCGCGCGCCACTGGTACGCGAGTGCCACGGGGGAGGGACCCCAGGTGCCGGCGCTCGCCGTGAGCGTCGAGCCGACCGCGGCGGTGCCGGTGACGGTCGGCGTCGCGGCGGTGAGGGCGGTGCCGCCGATGCGCACGACGGTCGATGCCGCCCCGCTGTCGCCTCCGGCGTTGATCGCGCTGACGCTCATCGTGTAGGTGGCGCCCGCCGCCAGGTGCGTGAACGTGAAGGAGCGGGCGGTGGCGGCGACCGTCGTCGACCACGGACCGGCGCCCGCGTTGTCGATGCCGTTGCGCGAGACGCGGTAGCCGGTGATCGCCGGGTTGCCGGCCGACTCCGGAGGCGCCCAGGAGATCGTCGCGGATCGCACGCTGTCGTTCGTGGTGCCGGCGACGCGCGTGGGAACGGAGGGGGCGAAGTAGGCGTCGGCGGTGCGGGTGACGGACGCGGTCTCGCCCGCACCGATCTCGTTGATCGCCCTCACCGTGAAGGTGTACGAGGTGTTCGGGCGGAGGTTCGTGAACGTCTGCGAGCGGCGATCAGCGGAGACGACGGTCGACCAGGGGCCGCCACCTGCGGCATCGGTGCCGTCGCGGGCCACTCGGTAGCCGGTGACGGGACTGCCGCCGCCGTTGGACGGCTCGCTCCACGACACAGTGATGGAGCTGCCCGAGGATTCGGCATGGACCTGTTCCGGTGCCGACGGCATGGAGAAGTCGGTGCTGAAACCGGCGCACGTCTTGAGAGAGTCGGTGAAAGTGCGACGATTCTTCGCTCCATAAGTAGTCGATGCCGACCAAATGCAGAACTCGTAAAAGGCTCCCTGCTCGAGACTGAAATCCGCACTGGTGGTATCGCTCGTGTAGACGTCGTCGTAACCCGGGTAACCCGCGTCGTCCTCGTCCGGAGCGAAGATCAGCTCACTGCGGGCGTGGTACTCGTCGAAATTGCAGGGCTGCCCGTTGCGGGTCGGGGCCTTCCATCGTGCAGACGCGACCTTGGTCGAGGGGTCGACCGTCACGGTGAGGTCCACGGGGCCGGGAGCGCCTGACTGGCGGTGAACATCCGCGGATGCTGCGGTGCTCTGCGTATCTGAAGGCTGAAACTGCTCGTTCTCTGAGCCGCCGGTGGGTGGGACCGAAAGGTCGGACACGCTGACGACCTCGACGCCGATCGAATCGGTGATGTGCGGTACAGCAACGGTGGTCGAGGTGCCGTTCCTCACCTCGACGGATGCCAGCGTGACGGCTTCGTAGAAGATATAACCGGGGTACCAGTACGACTTTTGAAAGACATGGACTCGATAGCCCGCGACCGCTGGCTGGGGGGCGCTCCACGAGACTGTGACGGCGTCTGAGCATCCGTCCTGCACGGCGACGACGTTCGACGGCGCAGCCGGCGAGCCCGCGGCCTGGGCCGGGGTCGCGACGAAGAGGGAGAGGAGCAGGGCGAGGAAAAGGGAGACGCTCAGGGTCTTCGTTCGCATGGAGGAGGGCATCCGGATTCGTCGGAGCGAGAAGGCCGACGACTGTCGGGCCGGAGGGATCGTCCCATGCCGCTTATCGCTGCACTAAGTCCCCCATTCAGGGCGGAATTCGACGGATTCGACAGATGTCATCAGCGCGATGACAAGCGAGGGATAAGGCTCTTCCTCCGAGAGGCGCCGCGTCATCCCTCCGGAAGCCGCCTCAAGGCGAGAGTCGCGGCGGCATCACAGCGCCCCGCGGAAGACCGGCGGTGATTTCCCGCGCCGCACCCACCGTTCACGCGCGTTCCGTGCGCCCCACGGCGAGAACCGCACGATCCTCGCGTGCAAGACTGGGCGCGAGCGTGCTCCATCCCGCTGCGTCTTGCGCGGGGCACGGAGCCACTGGACCCGGTCCGCTCATCCGCATCCTTTCGCAGGAGGACTCGAATGACCGATACCGCCGTGCTCGCCGAGGCACCCGCCCGAACCCCCGTCGCGAAGACGATCCTGATGTGCCGTCCCGAGCACTTCACCGTCGTCTACCGCATCAATCCGTGGATGGACCCGCAGGTCCCCACCGACACCTCCCTCGCCGTCCGGCAGTGGCAGACCCTCTACGACACCTACGCCGATCTCGGCTTCACGATCGAGCTGATCGAGCCCGAGGCCGGACTGCCGGACATGGTCTACGCGGCCAACGGCGGATTCGTGATCGACGGCATCGCCTACGGTGCCTCCTTCACCTACCCCGAGCGCCAGCCCGAGGGCCCGGCGTACATGGACTGGTTCCGCTCGGCCGGCTTCGACGTCCGCGTCCCCGAGGAGGTCAACGAGGGCGAGGGCGACTTCCTCCTCGTCGGCGAGCGGATCCTCGCCGGCACGGGCTTCCGCTCCGCCTCCGACTCGCACGCCGAGGTCGCCCGCGTCTTCGGCCGCGAGGTCGTCACGCTCGAGCTCGTGAACCCGTCGTTCTACCACCTCGACACAGCGATCGCCGTGCTCGACGACACGAACATCGCCTACCTCCCGAGCGCGTTCAGCGAGGAGGGCAACCGCACCCTCCGCGAGCTCTACCCCGACGCGATCCTCGTGTCGGAGGAGGACGCGTCCGTGCTCGGGCTGAACTCCTTCTCCGACGGCCTCAATGTCGTCATCGCGTCCCGTGCGACGGGCTTCGAGCGCCAGCTGCGCGAGCGCGGCTACAACCCGATCGGCGTCGACCTGTCCGAGCTGCTGCTCGGCGGCGGCGGCGTGAAGTGCTGCACGCTCGAGCTGCGCCGCTGACCCACTCTCCGTGGTCGGCGACCAGCAGCGCCGACCCACCCTCCACTGTCCACGATCCGTCGCACTCGACGCCGAGTGCGACGACTCCTGGAGAGTCGATCGTCCCCTCAGGAGGAACGACATGAGCATCACCGACACCGACACCGCCCGCTCCGCCGCCCTCATCGCCGCGGAGGAGGAGCACGCCGCCCACAACTACCACCCGCTGCCCGTCGTCGCGGCCACCGGCGACGGCGCCTGGATCACCGACGTCGAGGGCGTCCGCTACCTCGACTGCCTCGCCGCCTACTCCGCCGTGAACTTCGGCCACTCGCACCCGGTGCTGCTGGAGGCGGCCCGCGAGCAGCTCGGCCGCGTCACCCTGACCAGCCGCGCGTTCCACAACGACCGCCTCGGCCCGTTCGTCACGGCGCTCGCCGCGCTCGCCGGCAAGGACATGGTCCTGCCGATGAACACGGGCGCGGAGGCGGTCGAGTCGGGCATCAAGGTCGCCCGCGCCTGGGGCTACCGGGTCAAGGGCGTCGCTCCGGGCCGGGCGAACATCATCGTCGCGGCGGGCAACTTCCACGGCCGCACGACCACGATCATCTCGTTCAGCGACGACGCGGAGGCGCGCGACGGCTTCGCCCCGTTCACGCCCGGATTCCGCACGGTCCCGTTCGGCGACGCGGAAGCCCTCGAGGCCGCGATCGACGACGACACCGTGGCGGTGCTGATCGAGCCGATCCAGGGCGAGGCGGGCATCGTCGTGCCGCCGGCCGACTACCTCCCGGCCGTCCGCGAGATCACCGCGCGCCGCAACGTCCTCTTCATCGCCGACGAGATCCAGTCCGGCCTCGGCCGCACCGGCGCCACCTTCGCCTGCGACCTGGTCGGAGTCGTCCCCGACGTCTACCTGCTCGGCAAGGCGCTCGGCGGCGGCATCGTCCCCGTCTCGGCCGTGGTCGCGGACGCCGACGTGCTCGGCGTCCTGCAGCCGGGCCAGCACGGCTCCACCTTCGGCGGCAACCCGCTCGCCGCGGCCGTCGGCCTCGCAGTCGTCGAGATGCTCGCGACCGGCGAGTACCAGGCCCTCGCCCGCGAGCGCGGCGCGCAGTTGCACGCCCGCCTCGAGGCGCTGATCGGCCGCGGAGTGGTCGCCGTCCGCGGCGCCGGACTCTGGGCCGGCATCGACATCGACCCGGGGCTCGCCTCGGGCCGCGCCGTCTGCGAGGCCCTGATGGCCCGCGGAGTGCTGGCCAAGGACACCCACGGCTCGACGATCCGCCTGGCGCCGCCGCTCGTGGTCACCGCCGCCGAGATCGACTTCGCCGTCGACGAGCTGGAGGCCGTGCTCGAGTCGCTGCGCTGAGGCGCACCGTCCTCCCTCCGCGAGGTGCCGCTCCGGTCCGCGACACGCTGTGTCCGGCGTGCCCGAACGACATCCCGCGGGAGGGGGAGGGACGTGTTGAGACGGGACGTCTCGATGTCGCGGCAGGCCGTCGCCGCTCTGCGATACTCGCGCGATGAGCACACCTCTCCCGCCGGAGAACACCCCGCCCTCGTCCCCCGACCAACCCGCCGCAGGCCCCGCCTACGGCACGGCGACCCTCCCTCCCCGCCCCCGCGCGACCGGCCCGACCGGCCTCGCCATCGCCGCACTCGTCGTCGGCATCGTCGCGTTCCTCGTCGGCCTCGTGCCGGTCTTCGGAGCACTCGTCGGGATCGCCGCCGTCGTCCTGGGCATCCTCGCCCTCCGCCGCGGTCAGTCGAAGGCGATGTCGATCACCGGCGTCGTCCTCGGCGGTCTGGCCGTCCTCGCCTCGCTCCTGACGACGATCGGCTTCGGAGCCGCCGTGAACTCCGCCTCGAGCGACCGCCCGGCGGCCGTGATCGTCGAGTCGTCCGAGCCCACGACCGCTCCCGTCGTGCCGGCCACGGAGGAGGCGGAGGTCGTCGAGACGGCGGAGCCCGCACCCGTCGAGACGGCGGAGCCCGCACCCGTCGAGACGGTCGCCCCTGCCCCGGCGCCTGTCGAGACGGCGGCTGCTGCGCAGGTCTCGCCCGAGTTCGCCTCGGCACTCATCAAGGCGCAGAGCTACTCCGAGATGCTCCACATGAGCAAGGCGGGCCTGTACGGCCAGCTCACCTCCGAGTACGGGGAGCAGTTCTCGCCCGAGGCCGCGCAGTACGCGGTGGACACCGTCTCCGCCGACTGGAACGCCAACGCGCTGGCGAAGGCCAAGGACTACCAGGCCCAGATGGCGATGGCGCCGGAGGCCATCCGCGACCAGCTGACCAGCGAGTACGGGGAGCAGTTCACGAGCGACGAGGCCGACTACGCCATCGCGCACCTGAACGACTAGTCCCACTCGGACCGTCGCGGCACTGCGCGGCCACTGAGCAGGTCCTCCCGGAGCGCGCCGCCGTCCGTCGCCCACGACCCGGGCGACGGAGGGCGGCGGACCACCGGAGCCGGTTCAGGCCAGGACGGCGAGGGTGACGGGGAGCGCCTCGCTCCACCTGCCGGTCAGCCGCTCCTCGCCCTCGAGGAACGGCGGCGCGAGGACCCGCGCGAGGACGAGAGTCAGACCGTCGGCCGAGGTCGTGGTGGTCCGTGCGTCGCTGCGGACGAGCACCGTCGACGGCGGCCCGGACGCTCCGGCGCCTGATCCGCTGCCCTGCACCGTCGCGGTCGGCGGGCGGACGATGCGCTGCCCGTCCTCCTCGAAATGCTGCTCGACCTCCCGGGCGCCGGTGCGGATCGCCGTGGCGAAGGCGGCGATCGCGACGGGGTCGCCGGCACCGTCGTAGACCCAGCGACGACCGAGGACGGTGTGCTCGACGGTCGCGAGGAGATGCGCGTCACCGCCGGCGAGAGGCGAGCCGCGGTAGGTCAGCGGCACCTGGAGCGGCGGCTGCCCGGTCGACTGGACGATCAGCGTCTCCACTCCCACCTCGCCATCGGGGTCGTCGAACCGGTAGGCGCCGAGCTGCGTGAATCCGCCGCCCTCGCACCAGGGCTGCGTCGGCGCCCATGCCTCCACGATCTCGAGCTTCCCGGGGGTGATCGTCGCACGGTGCAGAAGGGCCATGCACCGAGAGTAGAGCCGGCCGATCCGTCCGGAGGAGTGCCCGTCAGCGAGCGGCGCCCGCCGTCGCCGACTCGGGCAGGCTGCTCATGGGGAGGGTGTACTCGCCCTTCAGCGCCGAGATCCAGACGGTGGTCGGGGCGACGGCGGCGAAGTTCGAGTTGAGCAGCGCCATCAGCGTGGTGTGCAGGGAGTGCGCGTCGATCGTGCCGGCGTCGTTCGCGATCGCGATCGCGCCCGTCGCATCCGAGAGGACCTCGGCGCGGAGCCCGTGCGTCTCCGCCTCGGCGGCCGAGGCGAGGATGCAGTTGTTGGTCATGTAGCCGACGAGGGTGATCGTGTCGGCGTCGTGCTCGCGGAGCCAGTCGAGCAGGTCGGTCCCCGCGAAGACCGTGCCGAACTGCTTCGTGACGTTCTTCCACGAATCCGAGCGGCGCTTCTCGATCTCCGGGTGCAGCGCGAAGGACGGACCCGACGGGTCGAAGATCGGCGCTCCCTCGCCCGCGCTGTGCTGGACGACGGCGATAGGGAGGCCCGCGGCGGCGGCGGAGTCCAAAGCGGCGGCTATCCTCGGCAGCGACTGCGCGTGCGGCGGGTACTGGATCTCGAGCGGACCGCTGAAGTACTCCTGCTGCACGTCGACGAGGATCAGTGCGCGGCGCGGTGTGGTCATGAGGTGCTCCCATCGGTGGCGGACGTCCCCGATCCTCCCGCCCGGGGCTGGGAGCGGCGGTCAGCCACGCGGCCCGCGACCCGGTCGTGGGCGCAGGCCCACACCTCCTCGTGCTCGAGCGGAGTGAGGACGCCGGCGTCGAGCAGCCGGTCGGCCCGCCGCAGCGCGGCCGCGATCGCCGCCTGCTCGGCGACGGCGGGGGAGTCGACGTCCGCGATCACGAGCCGGCGGGCGCAGGCCCGGCGGAGGCGGCGGGTCGAGCGGGCCGAGAGGAGCAGGAGCGACGCGGTCGGCAGGGCGAGCGCGGCCAGCAGGAGGAGCGGCAGCCGGTCAAGCGCGAGCGTCCCGACGGCGCCGGCGGCCGTCACGGCCACGACCAGCTGCGGACCGGCCGCGTGCAGGCGGAGGCGCCTCCGCTCCTCGACGGAGGTGCCGGGCGCGAAGACCACGAGCTCGCTCCGGACGACGCCGTACCGGCTCGCGCCGACGGTGTGGCGGCCCCAGCGGGGACCGGCGTCGAGGAGGCGGAGGAGCAGGTGCACGAGCGCCATCGTCTGCCCGCGACGGCGGGTGCAAGGGGATCCTGACGGAACGCGGACGCGCACCGGGCCGATCCGCACGGTCCGCTCGCGCGACGCTCACGACCCCCTCACGACGCGGGATCGCGCGCCGACGTCCCTCCCCAGCCGATTACCCGTGAGGAAAGCGTGAGGATCCGCTCATTCCGGGCGGGCGCGCTCCTCACGGCGAGTAGAAACATCCAGTGACCTCTTCCGTCGTCCGTGGCGACCCCGACGCCCTCGAACCCTCCCCTCTCTCCTCCGCGCGCGCGGGCGGGGTGAAGGCGTGGCTCCTCGAGGGCCTCCGCGACGACTCCGGAGCGCACCCCGGCCCCCACGCGGCCACCGGAAGGACGCACTCGTGGTGGCGCGTCATGTGCCTCACCGGCGTCGACTACTTCTCGACCCTCGGCTACCAGCCGGCCATCGCGGCGCTCGCCGCGGGCCTCGTCTCTCCGCTCGCGACGATCGTCCTGGTGGTGCTGACGCTCCTCGGCGCGCTCCCCGTCTACCGCCGCGTGGCCCGCGAGAGCTTCCGCGGCGAGGGGTCGATCGCGATGCTCGAGCGCCTGCTGCCCTGGTGGGGCGGCAAGCTCTTCGTGCTCGTGCTGCTGGGGTTCGCGGCCACCGACTTCATGATCACGATCACGCTCTCGGCGGCCGACGCGACGGCGCACGCGGTCGAGAACCCGTTCGCCCCCGCCTGGTTCCACGGGGCGGAGGTGCCGCTCACGCTGGGGCTGATCGCCCTGCTGGGGATCGTGTTCCTGCGCGGGTTCCGCGAGGCCATCTCGATCGCGGTCGTGCTCGTGGCCGTGTTCCTCCTGCTCAACGCGATCGTGATCGCCGTGGCGATCGGGCACGTGGCCGAGAACCCCGTCGTCATCGGCGACTGGTGGTCGGCGCTCACGACCCAGCACGGGAATCCGCTGGTCATGGTCGGCATCGCGCTCATCGTGTTCCCCAAGCTCGCGCTCGGGCTCTCCGGCTTCGAGACCGGGGTCGCTGTCATGCCGCAGATCCGCGGCGACGCGGGCGACACCGAGGACGCCCCCGTCGGCCGCATCCGCGGGGCGAAGCGGCTGCTCATCACCGCCGCCGTCACGATGTCGGCGTTCCTCATCACCTCGAGCTTCGTCACCACGCTGCTCATCCCGCAGGCGCAGTTCCAGCCGGGCGGCGAGGCCAACGGCCGCGCGCTGGCCTACCTCGCGCACGAGTACCTCGGCGAGGGCTTCGGCACGGCCTACGACGTCGCGACGATCTGCATCCTCTGGTTCGCGGGCGCCTCCGCGCTGGCCGGCCTGCTCAACATCGTCCCGCGCTACCTGCCCCGCTACGGCATGGCGCCGCAGTGGGCCGGCGCCGTCCGTCCGCTCGTGCTGGTCTTCACCGTCGTCGCCTTCGTCATCACGATCCTCTTCCGCGCCGACGTCGACGCGCAGGGCGGGGCCTACGCGACCGGCGTGCTGGTGCTGATCACCTCCGCGTCCGTCGCCGTGTTCCTCTCGGCGAAGCGCAGGAAGCAGCGCAAGCGCGCCGTGGGCTTCGCGGTCATCGCGCTGGTCTTCGTCTACACGACGGTCGTGAACGTGGTCGAGAGGCCCGACGGCGTGAGGATCGCGGCGGTCTTCATCGTCGGCATCCTCGCGGTCTCGCTCGTCTCGCGCGTGCACCGCTCGTTCCAGCTGCGCGCCACCTCCGTGGTGTTCGACGCCGCCGCGATCGACTTCCTCACCACGGACGCCGACGACTACGGCGTGATCCGCATCCTCGCGAACGAGCCCGACGACGGCTCCGAGGCGGAGTACCGGGACAAGCTGGCGGAGGAGCAGCGCGACAGCAACCTGCCGATGCGCGGCCCGGTGCTCTTCCTCGAGGTGCATACCACCGACTCCTCCGACTTCGAGGAGGACCTGGTCGTGCAGGGCCGCGTCTGCCACGGCTTCCGCGTGCTGACGGTGACCAGCGGCAACATCCCGAACACCATCGCCACGGTGCTGCTCGAGATCCGCGACCTCACCGGCGTGATCCCGGACGTCTACTTCGAGTGGACCGAGGGCGGCCCCATCTCGAACATGTTCCGCTTCCTCATCACCGGCACCGGCGAGGTCGCCCCCGTCACCCGCGAGGTCCTCCGCCGCGCGGAGTCCCGCCGCGACCGCCGGCCTGGCGTGCACGTGGGCTGACGCCTGCTGCGCGGCCGGGGCGTGGCGGCGCCGAGGTGCCGCTCCTGCTGCAGGATGCCGCCGAGACGCCGCTCCGTCATCGAGACACCGCTGCAGGAGCGGTGCGTCGGCGGAGGAGGCGGCGTCCCGGCGCGCGGCGGCCCCGTAGCGTGGGCGCGGGCACCCGTCGGGGCGCCGACACCGACGAACGGACGACGATGACCCTCGAGGACCAGCGCGCGCACATCCTGACCGGCGCCGTGTACGACGACATGACCCCCGAGCTGGTCGCCGCGCGCGAGCGGGCGGTCCTCGCCTCGAACGCGTACAACGCGAGCTTCGGGCGTCCCCCGGTCGAGCGGGAGGCTCTGCTCCGCGAGCTCGTCGCCTCGGTGGGCGCGGACGCGCACCTCGAGCCGACGTTCCGGTGCGAGTTCGGGTTCAACATCACGATCGGCGACCGCTTCTACGCGAACTTCGACTGCATCCTGCTCGACGGCGCCCCCATCACGATCGGCGACGACGTGCTGTTCGGCCCGCGCGTCTCGATCTACACGTCGAACCACGCCCTCGACCCGGCCGAGCGCGCCGCCGGCGCCTGCACCGCGAAGCCGGTCGTCGTCGGCGACGGCGTCTGGATCGGCGGCGGCGTCACGATCAACCAGGGCGTCACCATCGGCGACGGGGCCGTGATCGGCTCGGGCAGCGTCGTCACCCGCGACGTTCCTCCGCTCACCATCGCGGCCGGCGTCCCCGCCCGCGTCCTCCGCTCGATCACCCCCGACGACCGGACCGGCTACCGCCCGGCCCACTGACGGCGGCCCGCGCCGGCTCCGAGACGTCGGCCCCGAGACGCCTCAGGACGGCTCCCGGCCTCGCGGCGATCCGCCCTCAGGACTTCACGGTCGACAGAGGCTCGGTGATGCTCTCGAGGCTGCGGCGCTCGGCGTCGACGCCGAAGATCAGGGCGATCACGCCGCCGAGGATCATCACGGCGGCGCCGACGAAATAGCCGATCGTCAGCGGACCGCGGTCGCTGCCGTCGCCGATCAGGGCGCCGTAGAGGGCGGGGGCGACCGCTCCGGCGATCTGGCCGAGGGTGAAGAAGTACGAGATCGCCTGGCTGCGCAGCTCGAGCGGGAAGATCTCGCTCACGGTGAGGTAGGCGCTCGAGGCTCCGGCGGAGGCGAAGAAGAACGACACGCACCAGAGGATCGTCTGCGTCGTCGCGGTCAGGACGTCCATGCTGAAGAGGACCGCCGAGACGGCCAGGACCGCTCCCGAGACGCCGTAGGTGAGGAAGATCATCTTCCGCCGGCCCCACACGTCGAACAGGTGGCCGAGCACCAGCGGCCCGACGAGGTTGCCGATCGCGAACGGGAAGAAGAAGTACGAGATCGCGCTCTGCTCGACTCCGTAGAAGTTCTCGAGCACCAGAGCGTAGGTGAAGAAGATCGCGTTGTAGAGGAACGACTGGGTGATCATCATCGTCGCGCCCACCAGCGTCCGCTTCGGGTACTGCCGCAGCAGCACCCGGGCGATGGTGCGGAACGGGATGCTCTCCGTCGCCTTCACGGTGATCGCCTTCGCGTCGTCGACAGGCTCGAGCACGCCGCCCTCCGCCTCCACTCGGCGCTCGATCTCGTCGACGGTGCGCTCCGCCTCCTCCTCGCGGCCGTGCGTCATCAGCCAGCGCGGGCTCTCGGGGATGTGGCGGCGGAGGTAGATGATCGCCAGTCCGAGGATCGGGCCGAGGAAGAAGCCGAGGCGCCAGCCGACGTTCTCGGCGAAGAGCGCGTCGTTCAGGAAGAACAGGTTGGCCGCGGAGCCCAGAGCCGCGCCGCCCCAGTAGGTGCCGTTGATCGCGATGTCGACGCGGCCGCGGTACTTGGAGGGGATGAGCTCGTCGATCGCGGAGTTGATCGCCGCGTACTCGCCGCCGATCCCCATGCCCGCGAAGAAGCGGAACACGGCGAGGAAGACGTAGTTCGGCGCGAGTCCCGCCAGGCCGCTGGCGACCAGGTAGATGACGAGCGTCAGGATGAACAGCTTGCGCCGCCCGAGCTTGTCGCTCAGCCGCCCGAAGATCAGGGCGCCCGCGATCTGGCCGCACAGGTAGATCGTGCCGAGCAGGCCGACCTCGAAGGCCGAGAGCCCGAACTCCTTCGCGAAGCCGGCGGAGGCGACGATCTGGATCTCGAGGCCGTCGAGCACCCACGAGAAGCCGAGGCCGACGACGATCGACCAGTGGAAGCGGGTCCAGGGGAGCCTGTCGATGCGGGCGGGCACGAGGCTCCGGACCGGGCCGCGCGGACTGGTGGATGTCGACATGGCGAGCGCCTTCCTGTCGCCCCGGCGTCGTTGCGGAGGAACGCTGTCCCGAGCGCGGCGAGACGACACTAGACCCGCGGGCGGCTCCATATCGCCGGGCTATTCACCCCTTGTCACGGACCGCCGAGCGGGTGTATTCCGGGGACCGGTGCCCACCCGGGGGCGGAGCGCGGCGCGGAGCTCATCGGTCCGGATCCGGAGCGAGGCGCGGTGGACGCGAGCCCGGATCCGTCCCGCGGGGCCTGACACCGCCCGCCTCCTCGGCCTAGCGTGGAGGCATGATCGACGCGACGCCCGCGGGCACCCCCACCTACGTCCTCAGCGAGGGGCCCGTCTGGGATCCGGACACCGCCCGCCTCACCTGGGTCGACATCGAGGCCGGCGCGGTCCTGTCCGCCCCCGTCACCGCGGAGGGGATCGGAGCGATCTCGCGCACCGACGTCGGCGAGCAGGTCGGCGCCGCGCTGCCCCTGGGCGACGGGCGGACGCTCGTCGCGCTGACCCGGCGGCTCGCGATCCTGGAGGTCGACGGCTCCCTCACGCGCGGCTCCGAGCTGCTGCCGGAGGGGCACCGCTTCAACGACGGCACGATCGACCCGCAGGGGCGCCTCCTGGTCGGCTCGCTGACCCTCGGCGAGTCGGCGGGCGACGACGTCCTGCTGCGCATCGAGCACGACGGATCCGTCACCGTGCTCGACGACGACCTGCGGCTCTCGAACGGACTCGGCTTCTCGCCGGACGGCTCCGTGCTGTACTCGGCCGACACCGAGTCGGGCGTGATCCACCGCCGCTCCTACGCGGACGCCGAGCACGGCCCGCGCGAGCCCTTCGTCGAGCTCGAGGAGGGCGTGTTCGCCGACGGACTGACCGTGGACGCCGACGGCCGCGTGTGGGTCGCGGTCTGGGGCGGGAGCGGCGTTCGAGTGTTCGAGGCCGACGGCAGCCCGGTCGAGGGCGAGGGCATCAGGATCGACGCCCCGCACTCCTCCAGCATCGCCTTCGCGGGGGAGGACCTGGACATCGCGGTCGTCACCTCCGCATCACGCGACCTCTCGGCGGACGAACGGGCGCGTCATCCGCACGCCGGCGGACTGTGGATCGCGCAGCCCGGAGCCCGCGGCCGCGCCGCCACGCGCTGGGTGGAGGGCCCTCTGCCCTAGGCGCGGCCGGTCGCCCGTCAGACGGCGGGCGCCGTCGGCGGGCTCGGCTCCGATGCGGGCTGCGGCACGAGGGTCAGCCGCGAGATGCGGTAGCGGTCCGTCTCGGCCACGCGGAGCAGGTGGTCGCCGACGAGCACGGAGTCGCCCACGACGGCCACACGGCCGATCCGGTCGAGGACGAACCCGCCGACCGTCTCGTACGGACCCTCGGGCAGCTCGATGCCCAGCTGCTCCGCCAGGTCCTCGAGGATCATCCCGCCGTCGACGTCGTGCAGCTGCTCGGCCGCCTTCGCGTCGACCGCCTGGCGGGCGCCGTCGTACTCGTCGTAGATCTCGCCGACGAGCTCCTCGAGCAGGTCCTCCAGCGTGATGATGCCGTCGGTCCCTCCGTACTCGTCGATGACGACGGCGATCTGGTGGCCGTCCTGCCGCATGGTGCGCAGGGCCGCGAGCACCTTCGTCGTACCGGGGACCGCGAGGATCGGGCGGGTGATGTCGGCGACGCTGCTCGCGGTGCCGGCGCGGCCCGCCTCCGGGAACGCGGACATCAGGTCGCGCACGTGGACGAAGCCGAGCACGTCGTCGAAGTCGTCGCCGACCACCGGGTAGCGCGAGTGCGGCTGGTCGAGGACCGCCGCGTAGCCCTCGGCCACGCTGAGCGCGCCGCGGAGGAAGTCGACGTCCGGGCGCGGGCGCATCACCTCGGCGACGCGGCGGTCGTCCGCGCGGAAGATGTCGGTGAGCAGCCGGCGGCTGTCCTCGTGGATCTCGGTGTTGCTGGAGATCATGTCGCGCACCTCGTCGGCCGAGACGCTCTCGCCCTTCTCGCGCGGGTCGGCGCCGAGGAGGCGGACGACGGCGTCGGTCGAGACGGACAGCAGCCAGATCACGGGGCGCATCAGGCGCGCCAGGGCGTTGAGCGGGGGCGCGAGGGCCTTGGTGAACGCGACGGACTTCTGCATCGCCAGGCGCTTGGGGACCAGCTCGCCCAGCACCAGGGAGAGGTACGCGATGACGAGGGTCATCAGGATCAGGGCGACGGTCGAGGCGGCGGAGGCCGAGAGGCCGAGCGACTGCAGCGGCGGCACGAGGTCGGGCGCGATGGTCGAGGCGCCGTACGCCGAGGAGAAGAAGCCGGCGAGCGTGACGCCGATCTGGACCGCGGAGAGGAACGTGTTGGGGTTGCGGACGAGCTCGGCGATGCGCCGGCCGCGCTCGCTGCCGGCCTCGATCGCGCGGACCTGGCTCTCGCGGAGGCTGACGATGGCCATCTCGGTGCCCGCGAAGACGCCTCCGAGGAGGACGAACAGCACGACGAGGCCGATGTTGAGGAGGGTGTCGAGATCCACGCCGACCAGAGTAGGGATGCCGGCCGTGAGAACGCCTCGTGGACTCTCAGGGAGCGGGGTCGGACGGGACGACGCCCCGCCCGCCCGCTCAGGACGCGTCGGCCGGGCGCACGCCGATCGTGAGGATGAGGTTCGCGTAGATGCGGCGGTCGCCCGAGGCGATGGTGAGCGCGACGTCGGGCGTGCGCGCCTCGGCGTAGAAGGCGTGCCGCTCGAGCGAGGTGAAGGGGACGCCGTCGAGGGACCGGCGGAAGGCGTCCTGCGCGGGGACGTCGATCCCGGGCGCGGGGGTCATGACCGTCGCCTCCTCGACGACGATCGCCGAGAGCAGGGCGTCGAGGATCTCGTCGACGGTCAGCATGTCGGGCCGGAGGTTCAGGTGCACCAGGGCGGAGTTCGGTCCGAGCGTGGTGCCGACGGGGTAGTTGCCGTCGGCGATGAGGACGCGGGAGCCGTGGCCCGCGCGGGCGAGCGCGTGCAGGATCTCGGGGTGGAGGAGGGTCGTGGTCAGCAAGAGGAGCTCCTAGAGGTCGTGGAGGTGGGCGACGGACGAGCCGGCGAGCAGGCGGCCGGGAAGCCTCCGCTCCTGGGGGCCGGGCTGCTCCGCCCCGGAGTCGAGGCGGAGGCGGACGAGGGCGGCGGCCTCGGCGGCGATCGCCTCCGTCGGCTGGGCGATCGTGGTCAGGTGCGGGCGGACCACGCGGGCCAGCTCGACGTTGTCGAAGCCGACGACGGAGAGGTCCGTCGGCACGCGCAGCCCGGAGTCGCCGAGGGCGATCAGGGCGCCGACCGTCAGCTCGCGGTTGCTCGCGAACAGGGCGGTCGGCCGGGGGCTCAGGGCGAGGATCCGCTCGACGGCGGCGACCCCGCTCTCGACCGTCAGCGGGCCGCGCACCACGGCGTCGGCGGCGGGGTGCACGCCGCGCTCGGCCAGGGCGGCGAGGAAGCCGGCGGTCCGCTCCCGGGTGGAGGACACTCCGTCCTCCCCGCCGAGCACCGCGATCGAGCGGTGGCCGTGGTCGAGGAGGTGGCGGGCGGCGGAGGCGCCGGCGCCCGCGTTGTCGAGCGCGACGCGATCGGTGACCAGTGCGTCGTCGATCCAGTCGACGGCCACCACGGGGGTGCCCTGCTCGGAGGCGCGGCGCAGCGCGTCGACGTCGCCCGCGGACGGCACCGCCACGATCCCGTCGACCATCTTCTCGAGCAGCAGGTCGACCGCGGCTCCCGGCTCGGGGCGGCTCACGCCGACCAGCACGCCGATGCCCTCTCCGCGCAGGGCCCGCTCGAGGCCCGCGATGATCGAGAGGTGGAACTCGTTGTCGAGGGCGGGCAGCAGCACTCCGATTGTGCGGGAGCGCCGCGAGCGCAGGCCTCGAGCGAAGCCGTTGACGCGGAAGCCGACCTCGGCGGCCGCCGCCTCGATCGCCGCCCGGTTCTCGGGGCGCACGGGGAGCCCGTTGTAGTGCTTCGAGATGGTCGAGAGGGAGAGGCCGGTCAGCCGCTGCAGGTCCTTGTAGGTGGCCACGTCATAGGGTGGCGCGGGGCGAGCCGTAGCCGCTCCAGCCCGGGATCGTGCCGTCGGCGTCCCACAGGTCGAGCCAGCCGGTGCTGCCGGGCCAGAGGAAGACCTGGCCCTTGATCAGCCGGTTGTTGCGCTCGGCGCCGCGCAGCGCCTCCTGCTCCTCGGCCGTGAGCACCAGGGAGGCGGCGGCCAGGTTCGCCTCGATCTGCTCCGGCTTCACCGCGAACGGGATCGGGATCTGGCCGCGGTTCACCGCCCAGGCGAGGCACACGACGGCCGGATGCACGCCCCGCTCCTCGGCGATCGCCCGCACCGCGGGGTGCTCGATGTCGACGATGTCGCCCTCCACCCGGTCGCGCTCCGGCCGCGACGGCGAGCCCAGCGGCGAGTAGCCGATCGGCTGGATGCGGTGGTCGAGGCAGAAGCGGAACAGCTCCGGCTGCTGGAAGCAGGGGTGCAGCTCCATCTCGTTCAGCTGCGGGGCGATGCGGACGTCGGCGAGGATCCGCTCGAGCTTGGGGATGGTGACGTTGGAGGTGCCGAGGTGCCGGACGAGGCCCCGGTCGACCATGCTCTCGAGCGCTCGCCAGGTCTCGAGGAACGCCTCGTGGACGTACGGGCGGGCGTGCGGATCGCGTGCGTCGGTCTCGGCGTGCGGCGGGTGGTGATTGGGGAAGGGCCAGTGCACGAAGACGGCGTCGAGCACGTCGAGGCCGAGATCGGCGAGCGAGCGCTCGACGGAGGCGACGGCCGCCGCGGGCTCGTGCGCGTCGTTCCAGATCTTCGACATGACGAAGAGCTCGTCGCGGTCGACTCCGGAGTCGGCGATCGCCCGGCCGACGCGCGGCTCGTTGCCGTAGACGGTGGCGCAGTCGAGGAGGCGGAAGCCGGCGCGGAGGGAGTGCTCGACCGCGAGGCCGACGGTCTCGGCGTCGTAGCGGTCGGAGCCGAACGTGCCGGCGCCGATGGCGGGGATGCGGCTGCCGCTCGCGAGGACGCGGTGGCTCGGCGGAGTGGGGGCCATGCGGATCCTCCTGGTGCGGCGGCGGGGGCGAAACGTTGCGCTCCACGGTAGGCGGGGAAGGATGGTGGCGTCAACGATGCCGTGGACTGGGGTGCGTAACGTTTCGTGCGGTGGGTGCCTTCGTCCTCCGTTCCTGCCCCGCCTCCCTCGAGAGTCCAGTAGTCGTCGCACTCGAGCGCGACTGCGACGACTCCTGGACTGTCGAGAAGAGCCCTGCCCCTCCGCTCCGCTCACACCAGCCGGCGCGACTCCTCCGTGACCACGCGGAACCAGCGCGCGCCGTAGCCGTCGAGGGGCACCGACACGGCGCCGTCCTCGCCGAGCGGGAGCGACTCGCCGCCGAGGGAGTCGACCAGCCGCGCCCCGGCGGGGGTGTCGGGGAGCGTCAGGTGCGCCGTGCGCGGGTTCGACGCCAGGTTGTGCACCGCGACGGTCGTGCCGGTCGACGCGGACATCCGGTGCGCGAGCACGCTCGGCTCGTCGCAGGGGAGGTGCGTGTACTCGCCCCAGCCGATCTCCGGCGACCGCCGGTACAGCCAGGCGAGGCCCTTCACGTGGGCCAGGAGGGAGTCCGGATCCTGGAGCTGCGCGGCCGCGTTCACGTGCTCGGGTCCGAAGCCGCCGCCGGGAGGGGCGGCGATCAGGTCGGAGGCGTCGGCACGCGAGAACCCGCCGTTGGCGGCGCTGCTCCACTGCATCGGGGTCCGCACGGCGCTGCGGCCCGGGATGTCGGCGTTCTCGCCCATCCCGATCTCCTCGCCGTAGTACAGCACCGGGGTCCCGGGCAGCGAGAAGACCAGGCTGTGGACCAGGCGGACGCGGCGCGGGTCGCCGTCGACCATCGGCGGGAGGCGGCGGACGATGCCGCGCCCGTGGATCCGCTGCGACTGCTCCGGAGCGAACGCCGCGAAGACCTCGTCGCGCTCGTCGTCGCTCAGCTGGTCGAGGGTGAGCTCGTCGTGGTTGCGCGCGAAGTTCGCCCACTGGCTGCCGACGGAGATCTCGGGGCGGCTCGCGAGCGCCTCGACGAGCGGCGCCGCCTCCTCGCGGGCCAGCGCGAGGTAGAGGCGCTGGTTGCCGATGAAGTCGAACTGCATCGACAGCTCGTCCGCGTCCTCGCCGCCGAAGAAGCCGAGCTGCTCCTCGCGGGTCACGTTGACCTCGCCCAGCAGCATCGCCTCGCCGGAGCGCCGCGAGACGAAGCGGCGCAGCAGGCGCAGCCACTCGTGCTCGTCGCGTTCGCCGGGCTCGATCAGATACGGCACCGCGTCGACCCGGAAGCCGTCGACGCCCAGCTGCAGCCAGAACCCGATGAGCTTCGCGATCTCGTCGCGCACGGCCGGGTTCTCGGTGTTGAGGTCGGGCTGGTGCCGGTAGAAGTGGTGCAGGTAGTACTGGCCCGCCTCCTCGTCGCGGAACCAGACGCCGTCCTCCGCGTCCGGGAACACGTTCGCGGGCTGATCGGCGGGCGGCTCGTCGCGCCAGACGTAGTAGTCGCGGTACGGGCTGTCGGGGGAGGAGCGGGCGGCCTGGAACCAGGGGTGCTGGTCCGAGGTGTGGTTGACGACGAGGTCGACGATCACGCGCATCCCGCGGTCGTGGGCGGTCCGGATCACCTCGACGACGTCGCCGTGGTGCCCGAAGCGCTCGTCCACTCCGTAGAAGTCGCTGATGTCGTAGCCGTTGTCGCGGCCGGGGGACCGGTAGAACGGCGCGAGCCAGAGGCAGCTGACGCCGAGCTCGGCCAGGTAGTCGATCCGGTGGACGAGGCCCTCGAGGTCGCCGACGCCGTCGTCGTCCCAGTCCATGAACGTCTTCACGTCGAGGTTGTAGAAGACGGCGGTGCGCCACCACAGGTCGCTGGTGTCGGTGACCCTCATGCGCGGGGCTCCGGGCGGGAGGAGGCGGAGGGTGCGGGGGTGAGTGGCGCACCGCCGTCTTCTAC
>NZ_PSWD01000066.1:0-725 GCF_002931705.1 Rathayibacter sp. AY1C5 | reverse complement strand
AGCGTCGCGGACCGCACCGCCGCGTGGGCGCAGCTCGCGTTCGAGGGCGTGTCCGCCGCAGCGATCGCCAAGCGCACCGGCACCAAGACCGACGCGGTGAAGAAGGGGCTTGCGGTCGCGGAGTCCGCGACCGTCACGTCCGTTCTGCACGAGCACGAGCTGACCCTGGACCAGGCGGCGGTGCTGTTGGAGTTCGAGGACGACGCCGACGCCCGCGCGACCCTGATCGAGGTCGCCACCCACGACCCGGCCCAGTTCGAGCACACCGCGCAGACCCTCCGCGACGAGGCCGCGCACCAGGCGCTCCTCGCAGCGACCGCCGCCGAGTACACCGGCAACGGCTTCCAGATCCTCACCCGCTCCGACGCCTACGGCGACTCAGCGACGTGGACGCCGGTGCGGCAGCTGCGCGGCGAGGACGGGAAGAGTGTCACTCCCGAGCAGGTCGCGGCCGTTCCCGGACGCGGAGTGCTCATCGACACCAGCTGGCGCGGCGAGGTCGAGGTCACGCTCCTGGTTCAGGACCCGACCGCTGCCGGATTCACCTACGCCTACGGAGCCCCCGAGCAGCCGCAGACCGAGGAGGAGGCCGAGGAGGAGCGGGCCGAGAAGTCCGCGGAGCGGAAGGTGCTCATCGCCAACAACAAGGCGTGGAACGCGGCCGAGAAGGTGCGCCGCGAGTGGATCGCGACCTTCCTCGCCCGCAAGACCCTCCCCAAGGACGC
>NZ_PSWD01000007.1:0-111552 GCF_002931705.1 Rathayibacter sp. AY1C5 | reverse complement strand
GTGGGGAGCGGGAGGGGAGCGGCGGCGGGGGGCCGGCCCTCCCCATCCGACCACACGGCGTGCGCGCGCCCGGACCCTTGCGCCGGCGGGGCACTCGTGCTGTGCTCTGCGCCACCGTTCCGCGCCACGATGCCGGGCGGTCCTGCCGCCCCTCTGTGCCGCGCCTCCGTGGCGGGCCTCAGAGCGGGGAGGCGAACACCACCAGGTTGTCCCGGTAGCGGCCGATCGCCGCGTCGTACTCGCCTCCGCAGGTCACGAGGATCAGCTCCTCCTCGAGGGTCGCGCCGAAGACGCGGGCGGTGGGGAACGCGGCCTTGGCGTGGGACTCGACCGCCGTCACCCGGTAGCGGTGGTCGGAGCCGTCCACTCCGCTCACCGCGATCTCATCGCCCGGGGCGAGCTCGCCGAGGCGGAAGAAGACCGCGGGACCGGACCGCGAGTCGACGTGCGCCGCGATCACGGTGCGGCCGCTGCCACCCGGGCGCCCGCCTCCCGAGAACCAGCCGACGTCGTCGTAGTCCACCGGCACCTCCATCGCCCCGTCCGACTGAATGCCCAGCGCGATCAGCGGCTCGTCCAGGCCCATCGCGGGCACGCTCAGCCGGGCGGGCTCGACGCCGACGGTGCGCGCAGGCGCGGCAGCGGCGGGGTCGGGCGCGGGGACCGGGGGAGGAGTGAGCGGGGGAGCAGAAGCGAGGGCCGGAGGCGCGGGCGCGCTCGCGGGCGTCTCCGCACCTCCGCTCCCGTCCGCGGCGGCGCACCCCGCGAGGAGCAGCACGGCGCACAGTGCCGCCGCGCCGCTCCTCGACCGGGTGCCCACGATCACGAGGCGGTGCGCCGGCGGGCGACGACCACTCCGGCCGCGCCGAGGGCGGCGACGGCTCCGAGGCCGGCCATCACGGCGAGACCGGACGGGCCCGTGGCGTCGCTCCCGGCGGCGGTCGCGCCGCCACCGGTCTGGAGGCCGCCGACCGGCACCTGCGAGAGCTGGCCGCGGACGACGCCCGCCGCGTACGAGGCCGTGTGGGAGTCGGCCGCGAAGGCGGCGGGATCGGCCTCGAGGGCCTTCAGCGTGAATCCGGCGCCGGTGTCCGCCCCGTTCGCCTGGATGCCCGTGGTGAAGGGGCCCTGCAGGCAGCCGCTGCTGGTGCGGGGGCCGTCTCCGACCGGGGCCGGGTTCGGGAACGCGATGCGCGGCGGGCCCGCCTTGCCCAGCGCCGCCTGGTGGATGTGCGTCGCGGTGTTCGCGGGGCTCTGGTAGTCGCCGGTCACGCCGGTGAGGGTGATGTCGTAGCAGATGACGTCGAGGTCGCTGTTGACCCGGAAGGTCATCTCGCCCGTGGCGCCGGGCTGGCCGGGGGTCGCGGCGGAATCGGCGTTCACGACCTGGTCGGGCGTCGCCATCACCGTGAAGGCGCTGGTGAACGAGGACGGCTCGGCGACCTCGGTCTCGGCCTGGGCCGGCGCGGCGGCGAAGAAGGAGGCGGCGGCGACGGCGGTGATGCCGCCGAGGGAGAGCAGGCGGCGGCCGGCGCGGTTCCGCGCGGGGGACGTCTTCGTCATGGTGGAGCCTTTCGATCGCGAGCGCCGAGCGGGCCCGATGCAGGGAGTACGGCCGGAAGCGGCGCTGCGTTCACTCCATCTGAGAGGATCTTCACGGAGACGGTCCTCGCCTCCGATGAACGCCGCCGCCGCCGCGGCCGTACCCCCTTCCGACGGACCACCGGTCCCGACGAGGAGGCGGTGTGGCGCGGACGGCGACGGCACGACGAGACGAAGGGCCCGCGAT
The DNA here is from genome assembly GCF_002931705.1 of Rathayibacter sp. AY1C5. NCBI lineage: Bacteria > Bacillati > Actinomycetota > Actinomycetes > Micrococcales > Microbacteriaceae > Rathayibacter > Rathayibacter sp. AY1C5. The sequence continues at coordinate 109,763 of NZ_PSWD01000007.1, read as the reverse complement.
GCCGCGCGAGCACTCGGAGGTCCCGGCTCCCGTGGTGCGCCTCGAGCCCCGGACGGCGGAGTTCGACCCGGCCGCCGCCTTCGACGAGCACGGGTCCGCCCTGCTCGGCTTCGCGCTCAACGCCCTGCGCGACCGCGGCCTCGCCGAGGACTGCGTGCAGGAGACGTTCCTGCGCGCCTGGCGCTCGCGGGCGAGCTACTCCGCCGAGCGTGCCAGCACCCGCACCTGGCTCTTCGCCATCGCCCGCAACGTCGTGATCGACGTGCACCGCTCGCGTCAGCGCCTGCCGCGCCTGATCGAGGCCGAGATTCTGGAGGAGGTGCCCGCGGAGGACCGCGACCCCCTCGAGCCGCTCGCGATCGCCGAGGCGCTCGCGCGGCTCTCCGCCGAGCACCGGCAGGTCGTCGTCGCCGTCCACGTGAACGGCGAGACCTACGCCGAGCTGTCGGCGGCCACGAGCGTGCCGGTCGCCACCCTGCGCAGCCGCGCCTTCTACGCTCTCCGAGCGCTCCGCGGTCACCTCGCGGGCGCCGGATCCACCGACGAGGAGAGATCGTGATCGACCGAGACCAGCCCGACGGAGACCAGCCCGGCGGCCGCCGCGAGGAGCTCCTCGCCGCGGCCCTCGCCGGCGACCTCTCCGCCGAGGAGGCGCGGGAGTTCGAGAGCCTGCGCGCCGCCGACCCCTCGATCGACCGCGAGCTCGCGTCGTTCGGCTCGGTGGTCGACCGGGTCGGCGCGCTGGGCCGCTGGGAGGAGGCGGAGCCGTCGCCGGAGCTGCGGTCGCGCATCGCGGCGCTCGCCGGGGAGCGGCCCGAGCGCGGGGAGAGTCTGCGTGCCTCGCGCCGCCGGGCCCCGCGCCGCCGTGCCTCGCGCCTCCGTGCCGTCCTGGCCGTCGCCGCGGCGGCCGCGCTCCTCGTCGTGGGCGGCGTCGCCGGAGCGGCCCTGCGGTCCGCCGAGGAGCGCCCCGTCGCGGGACCGCCCGGGACGCTCGGCGCCGTCGAGGCGATCGCCTTCGACGAGCGGACGGAGGGCGTGACGCTCGACGGCTCGCTCGTGGCGCACACCTGGGGCACCGAGACGATCCTCCGCGGGACCGGCTTCACGCTCGGCGAGAGCTACGACCTCGTGCTGGTCACCGGCTCCGGCGAGCGGCTCCCGTCCGGCTCCTTCCTCGGCAGCTCCGCGGAGCTCGACTGCGAGATGAACGCGGCCGTCCTGCGCGAGTCCGTCGCCGCCGTCGAGGTCACCGACGCCGGCGGAGCGCTCGTCGCCTCGGCCGCCCTCCCCGCCGTCACCTGAGAGCCGGCGGCGCAGGCTCGCGGCGCGGCTTCAGCTCGCTGACGAGCGTGCCCGCGACGATGAACCCCGCCCCGAGCAGGGCGAGCGCGGGGAGGCGGTCGCCGGCGAGGCGGCCGATCAGGCCGGCCCAGACGGGCTCGGCGGAGTAGATGATCGTGGCGCGCGACGGCGAGACCGAGCGCTGAGCCCAGTTCATCGTCAGCTGGATCAGGCAGCTGCTCGCCCCGAGCGCGAGCGCGGGGATCAGCCAGGCCCCCGAGAACGCCGGGACCGCCTCGCCCGCGAGGGGCATCGAGGCGAACCCGAGCGCGCCGGCGACCAGCAGCTGCACCACGGTCACCCGGCCGAGGTCCACCCGTCCGGCGACGAGGCCGATCAGGATGATCTCCGCCGCGATCGGCAGCGTGCTCACGATCGTCGCCACCTCGCCCGCTCCGAGCGCGACGCCCGGCTGCGGGCCCGCGATCAGGAGCAGTCCGACGAACGCCAGCGCGACGCCCACCAGCGTCAGCACGCCCGGACGGCGACGGAACACGACCCACTGGAGCAGCGGCACCAGCGGCACGTACAGCGCGGTGAGGAACGCGGAGGTGCTGCTCGTGATCGTCTGCAGCCCGTAGCTCTGCAGGCCGTAGCCCGCGAAGATCATCACCCCGATCGCGACGCCGGCCGCGAGGTCGATCCGCCGCATCCCCCGGAGCGACCGGTGGAACACGACCGCGCTGATCAGTCCCGCGATCGCGAACCGCATCCCGACGAAGAACAGCGGACCACTGTGCTCCATCGCGATGTGCACGGCGAGGAAGGTCCCGCCCCAGATCGCGGTGATGCCGATGAGCGCCCACTCCGGACGCGTGAAGCGGAGGCCCCGGAGAGGCGAGATGTGCATCATTCTGCACATCCTAGGAGCATCAGGGGCCTGTCGGTGCAGAATAGTGCGCATGTCGGCTCCCGTCCTCGCCCACCTGGGCGGCAACCTCCGTCTCGCGCGGCGCGGAGCCGGACTGAGCCAGTCCGCGCTGGCGGCGCGCTCGGGTATCAGCCGGCGGACGATCGTCGCGGCCGAGGCCGGCGAGGCCAACATCTCGCTGACCGGAGTCGACCGCCTCGCGACCGCCCTCGGCACCACGTTCACGGCACTCGTCTCGGCCCCGGGATCCGCGCCCGCGGCGATCGACCAGGTCGCCTGGCGGGGAGCGGGCGAGGCGAGCGTCGCCGTCCTGCTCTCCTCCGTCCCCGCGCGCCGGGAGGCCCAGCTCTGGACCTGGACGCTCGGCCCCGGGGACCGCTACGACGCGCAGCCCGACCCCGAGGGGTGGCACGAGATCCTGCTCGTCACCGCCGGCGCGCTCCTCCTGGAGCGGGAGGGCGAGGAGCCCGTGCGGCTGGAGCCCGGACGGCACCTCGCCTTCCCGACCTCGCGGCACTACTCCTACGTGAACGCGGTGGATGCCGTCACGACGCTGGTCCGGATCGTGGTCGACTGACGGGTCGGCGCCTCAGGCCCGCGAGCGCAGGGTCTCGAGCAGCGCCGCGGGGGTCTCGGGGCCGTCGAGGCTGATCGCGAACTCGCGCGAGCGGTCCGTCGTCACCACCAGCCCCGGCCCGGCGTGCAGGATGACCGCCGAGCGGCCCGGCATCACCCGGTACCCCCAGCCGCCCCACTCCGACGGCCGCAGCTGGGCCGTGCCGGCCGAGGCGATGGTGTCGAGCGGGATGCGGCGCAGCGGGATGCCGAGGGCGGTCGTGACGACGCGGAGGCCGCGGCGGTCGGCGGTCACCCTCAGGCGGGAGAAGGAGAGGAGCACCAGCGCGACGACGCCGAGGACGACGGCCGTCGCGATCGCCGGACCGGTGGCGCCCGCCGCGGCGAGCGTCGCGAGGGAGAGGGCCGCGCCCGCCGCCGTGGCGACCGCGGCGACGGCGAACACCGGGCCCGTCAGCGTCTGCGACCAGGCGCCGGTCTCCTCCGCCGCGAGCGGCAGGCGGCCGGCGGCCGGGCGGGAGGCGCGCCGGGTGCCCGGAGCGATCAGCGCGGGCACGACGGCGAAGAGCATCCCTCCGAGCAGCGCGAGCAGCCACCCGCCGAGCTCCGCCCCCTCGGCGCGCCCGGCCGCGAGCGTCGTGCCGACCGAGGTCGCCCAGGCGGAGGCGCCCATCCCGGCGACGAGGCCGAGGGTCGCCAGCAGGAGCCGCGGGGCGCGCCCGACGGCCGCCGCCACGACGCCCGCGACGGCCGGGAGCCCGGAGAGCACGAGGGCGATCGCGAGCAGGGCGCCCGTCGCCGCGGTCGCATCGGCCGCCCCGGTGCCCGACCAGTGCGAGGCGAGCTCCGCGGGCAGCGCGTCGTCCAGGACGAGGCGCGAGACGAGCACTCCGGCGGCGGGGAGCAGGAGGGACGCGGCGGCGAGGAGCTCGCGGCGGCGGTCGGCGGTGGCGGTCATGATCCGGTCCTCTCGATCAGGCGGACGAGCTCCGCCGGCGTGATGCCGCTGCGGCGGGCCTCCGCGAGCAGCTCGTCGACCAGGGCGGTCACGCGCACGAGCCCGGGCCCGGCCGACTCCGTGATCCACGCGCCGCGGCCCCGGCGCATCTGGAGGATCCCGTCGTCGCGCAGGGCGGCGTACGCGCGCAGCACGGTGTGCATGTTGATGCCGAGCGAGTCGGCGAGCTCGCGGGCGGGCGGCAGGCGGTCGCCCGCCGAGAGCTCGCCCCGGGCGACGGCCGAGCGCACCTGCGACTCCAGCTGGTCGGCGAGCGAGCCCGCCGCGGAGTGGTCGACCCGGAACAACATGTTCACAATGTTAGTAGAACAAGCAGTGCACCACCAGGCCCTCAGTGCAGCGCGAGCGACACCGCCAGCACCACCATCACGACCGCCACGGCCGCGTCGAGGATCCGCCAGGCCCCGCGGCTCCGGAACAGCGGCCGCAGCGCGCGCGCCCCGAAGCCGAGAGCGGTGAACCACAGCACGCTCCCGGCCGCCGCCCCCGCCCCGAACCACCAGCGCTCGTCGCCGTGCGTGTTCGCCACCGACCCGAGCAGCACGACCGTGTCGAGGTAGACGTGCGGGTTCAGCAGCGTGAGCGCCAGGCACGTGCCGATCGCCGTGCGGAGCGACGTCGAGGCGCCGGCCGGATCGCCGTCGAGGGTCCCCGGCCGCAGTGCGCGTCTCGCCGCCATCACCGCGTAGGCGAGGAGGAAGACGATGCCGCCCCAGCGGATCACCACCAGCAGCCACGGCGCCGACTCCAGGACCGCTCCGATCCCCGCGATCCCGAGCACGATCAGCGCGGCGTCGCAGAGTGCGCAGATCGCGACGACGGCGGGCACGTGCTCGCGGCGGAGGCCCTGGCGGAGCACGAAGGCGTTCTGCGCGCCGATGGCGATGATGAGCGAGAGGCCGAAGCCGAGGCCGGAGAGGGCGGCGAGGAGGGGGGACACGCTCCGACGCTAGGGCGGGGCGCTCCTGTAGACCAGCTCATGCTCCTTCAGTACCGTAAGCAGCACTGATGCTGACGGACGACCTCGACCTCTCCCGCCTGCGCGCGCTCGCCGCCTCCGTCCGGTACGGCTCCTTCGACGCCGCCGCCCGGGCCCTGCACATCACCCCCTCCGCCCTCAGCCAGCGGATCAAGGCGCTCGAGACCGCCGCAGGCCGCGTCCTGCTGGTGCGCTCGCGCCCGGTCGTCGCGACCGAGGCCGGTGCGGGGCTCCTCCGCCTCGCCCGCCAGATCGAGCTCCTCGCCGACGACGCCGTCCGCTCGCTCGGCGGCGAGGACGCGGAGGGGGCGGGCCCCGTCGTCCTCCCGCTCGCCGTCAACGCCGACTCCCTGGCCACCTGGGTGCTGCCCGCGCTCGCCTCCGTCCCCGACGTCGTGGTGGAGCTGCATCGCGAGGACCAGGCGCACACCACCGCGTTCCTCCGCGACGGCACCGTGCTGGCGGCCGTCACCGGAGAGTCGGAGGCGGTGCTCGGCTGCACCGTCGCGCCCCTCGGAGTGATGCGGTACCGCGCCATGGCCTCGCCTGCGTTCGCCGAGCGCTGGTTCCCTGACGGCGGCGTGGCCGGCCTCGCGAGCGCTCCGCTGGTCGTCTTCGACGAGAAGGACCGCCTGCAGGACGACTTCCTCCGGGCCGCCGGCGTCGACGGCAGACCGCCGCAGCACCGCGTCCCCGGATCGACCGACTTCGAGCGGGCCGTGCGCCTGGGCATGGGGTGGGGGATGCTGCCCGAGCTGCAGGCCCCGGTCGGCGGCGACGGCCTGGTCGAGCTGGGCGGCGACCCCGTCGACGTCCCCCTCTACTGGCAGCAGTGGGCCCTGCACACGCCCGCCCTCGACGCGGTCGCCGCGGCCGTCTCCGCCGCCGCGCGCGCCGCGCTCCGCTGACCCGCGCGCTGACCTGCGCCGCCGGGGAGGCGCTCAGACCGCGAACACGTCGCGGAGGGTCACCGTCTCGAGCGAGCGCTCGCGGAGGATGTCGACGAGCCGCGCGTAGACCTGCGTCACAGGATCGAAGTTCGCGTGCCCGATCACGATGTGCTGCGGCAGGAACCACTGGTCCGCGAAGCCGACCACCTGCTCCGGCGTGATCCGCCCGGAGTCCGAGAGCGAGCCGTACCAGAGCACCGTCGCCGTGTAGCCGATCGCCGACGCGGCGGCCCGGCTCCGCTCGTCCGTGTAGCCGAACGGCGGCCGGTAGAAGGGCGCCGCCTCCACCCCGTAGGTCGAGCGGATGAAGTCGCCGTTGCGGCCCAGCTCCTCCTGCACGCCGTCGCTCGAGAGGCTCGTCAGGTCGGCGTGCGACCAGGTGTGGTTCGCGAGCTGCACCTGCCCCGAGGCGACGAGCGGAGCCAGCAGCGGCGCGTTCACGGTCCACGAGTCGTACTTCCCGTTGAGGAAGAAGGTCAGCCGGGTGCCGGTGTCGCGGGCGAACTGCGCGTAGGCGGCGACCACGTCGGAGTCCGCGCCGTCGTCGACGGTCCAGGCGAGCGTGCTCCCCTCGCCGGGCAGCTCCGAGATCGTGCCGGAGGGCAGCGGCGCCTTCCGCCGCACCGGAGTCGCCGCGGCGGTCATGGTCGGCACGGGGCGGGGAGGGGTCGGGACGGCCGTCGGCGCGGCGGACGGCAGCACCGCCGCCGGCGCCGTGCTCGGCGGGAGCGCCGCGGGAGCGGGCCGGGCGGGCGTGCACCCCGTCAGCGCGACCGCCGAGGAGGCGATCCCCAGCAGCAGCGCGCGTCGCCTCAACCGGTCCACGGGCCCCCCTCGCGAGCCCCGTCCCCCGGAGCGTCCCCGCGACCGTAGCGGTCGGGGAGGGAGCGGGCAACGCGGCGCGACACCCCTCCCTCCCCGCAGCCTCTACCGGAAGGTGCGCCTGACCGCGTTGTTCGCCGGCGTGGGATCGGCGGCGGCGGTCGACACCCTGGCGTCGATCGTCGTGGCGGCCGGCCGGTCGACGAGCGTCACCGAGTAGGTGGTGCTCCGCCCGGCCGAGACGCTCGGCGCGGTCCAGGTGAGGACCGTCGTGCCCGCGGCCGAGCCCTTCGTCTGCACGGCGCCGGGCGCACTCGCCACCGTTCCGCTGACGACGACTCGGGTGGTCGTCGTCGCCGCGTCCCGGGTGCCGGTGTTCCGGACGGTGATCGTGCCCGAGAGCGGGGCCGTCGCCGCCAGTCCCGGCGCCGGCGCCAGCGTCAGCGTCAGGTCGGCGCGGGTGGAGGACTTCACCTGCAGCGACTGCGTCACCGAGGTCGCGGCGAGCCACGCGGAGTCGCCCGCCTGCGTGGCCCGGACGGTGCAGCTCGCCGCGCCCGTCAGCCGCACCGTCGCCGTGCCCGCGCCGGTGGCGGTCAGCGTGCAGCTGCCGCTCGCGTACAGCTTCACGGGCAGACCGGAGGAGGCGGTGGCCGCGACCGGGTAGGCGATCCCCTTCTCGGGCGAGGACGGCATCGTGGTCGAGAAGGCGACCTTCTGCGCCTTCTTCTTCTGGGGGACGACCGCGGCGACCGCGATCGACTGGGTCGCCCGGGGAGCCGCGTCGTGCGAGGCGTCACCGGCCTGATCCGCGGTGACCGTGCAGGTGCCGGATCCGCTGAAGGTCACGACGCCGCTCGCGAGCGAGCACGCGCCCGTGGCGCCGATCGTGACCGGCAGGTCGGAGGAGCCGCCCGCCGCGGTCGGCGTGTAGCGGCCGCCCGCGGTCGCCGTGCTCGGAGCCGCGGAGGTGAAGGCGACGGTCTGCAGCGCCTTGCCGATCGGGAAGGTCCGGACGACCTGCTCCGCGGGCGCGTGAGCGTCGTCGCCGGCCTGGTCCAGCGTCAGCGTGCAGGTGCCGACGGAGTCGTAGGACACCGTGCCGTCCTCTCCCAGCGAGCAGGAGTCGGAGGCGTCGAGCACCGGGTCGGCGCTCGACGGGCCGCGGACGATCGACGGGGTCCAGGAGCCGCCGATCCGGGCGTCCGTCGGAGCGGCGTCGCGGAACGACACCGCTCCCGCCGCCGTGCCGACCTCCACCGACTGCGAGATCCGCGGAGCCGCCGAGTGGCGCTCGTCCCCGGCCTGGTCCGCGGTCACCGTGCAGGTGCCGGAGCGGGTGAAGGTCACCACGCCGTCCGCGACCGTGCAGGACCCGGCCGCTCCGAGCACCACGGGGGCGCTCGACGCGCCGGCCGTCACGACGGGCGTGTAGGAGCCCCCCGCGACCGCCGCGTCGGGGACCGGCGAGGCGAACGCCAGCGTCTGGCCGAGGGCGCCGATCGCGAAGGTGCGGACGGACTGCGGAGCGGCGCCGTACCGCGAGTCGCCCGCCTGGTCGAGCGTCAGCGTGCAGGTGCCGACGGAGTCGTAGGACACCACTCCCGCGGCCGCCGAGCATGCTCCGGAGGCGGTCAGCACCGGACGCGCCGTGGACGGTCCGGCGACGATCCGCGGGGTGGTCGTCCCGCCGACCGTCGCACCGGTCGGCGCGGTGCCGCCGAAGGAGACGGTGCCCGCGAGCAGTCCGACCGCGATCACCTGCGAGGCCCGCTCCGCCGCGTCGTACCGGGCGTCGCCCGTCTGGTCGGCGGTCACCGTGCAGGTGCCCGATCCGGTGAAGGAGACGACCCCGTTCGTGAGCGTGCAGGACCCGGAGGCGCCGAGCACCACGGGCCGCCCCGAGGCCCCGCCGGTCGCGGTCGGGCGGTAGGTGCCGCCCGCGAGCGCCGAGTCCGGCGCCTGCGAGGTGAAGGCCACGGTCTGCGCGATCCGGGTGATCTCGAATCTGCGCACCGCCGTCGGCGCTGTGCTGTGGCGGATGTCGCCCGCCTGGTCCAGCGTCAGCGTGCAGGTGCCGGCGGAGTCGTAGGAGACCAGTCGGAAGGGCCCGACGGAGCAGGCGCCGGAGGCCGTCAGCACCGGGGGAGCACTGGAGGGGCCGGCGACGACCGCGGCCGTCGAGGAGCCCCCGACCCGGGCCTCGGCCGGAGCATCGCCGCCGAACGCGACGGTGCCCGCGAGCTGCGTGACCGCGACGGTCTGCGAGGCCTGCGCCGCCGCGGCGTAGCGCCCGTCGCCCGCCTGGTCCGCCGTGACGGTGCAGGTGCCGCTGCCGGCGAAGGTGACGACGCCGTCGGCGAGCGTGCAGGCGCCGGTCGCTCCGATCGTCACGGGGAGCCCGGACGCGCCGCCCGTCGCGGTCGGAGTGAGCGTGTCGCCGGCCGCGGCCGTCGACGGCGCGGTCGAGGTGAAGGCGACGGTCTGCGCGATCGCGGTGACCTCGAAGGTCTGGACCGCCCGCGCGGTGCCGTAGGTGGCGTCGCGGTAGTGGATCGCCGTCAGCGTGCAGGTGCCCGCGGAGTCGAACCGGACGGCGCCGTTCTCGCCGTCGGAGCAGGCGCCCGAGACGCTGAGCACCGAGGGGCCGGAGGACGGTCCGCGCGTGAAGGCGGGAGTGAAGGATCCGCCGACCTCCGCGTCGGTCGGGACGGCGGTCGTGAACGCCACGGAGCCGGGCGCGTAGCCGACCTCCACCTCCTGCACGGCGGGCCGGGCGCTGTCGTACTGCCGGTTGCCGTTCTGGTAGGCGAAGACGCCGCAGACGCCCTTCGTGGTGAAGGTGACCACGCCGTCCTTCGCCGAGCACGACGCGGTGGTGAGGAGGAACGGAGCGATGCCCGAGGCGCCGCCCTCGATCACGGGGCGGTACGTGTCCCCGAGGACGGCGCCGACCGGAGGCGCGCTCGTGATCCGGACCGTCTGCGGGAGGAAGTAGATCGAGTACTCCTGCTCGGCGTGCCGCGCGGGCCAGTAGCCGTCTCCGGGCTGGTCGAGGGACAGCACGCAGAGCCCGGCCCCGTCGTTCCGCACGGTCACTCCGTCCGGGAGGATCGAGCAGTCTCGGCTCGCGGAGAGCACGGGCACGCCCTTCGACGGGCCGGGCACGATCGTCGGCCGGTACGTCTCGAGCGACATCGCGTGCGGGGGCGCGGTGCTACCGAAGGAGAGGTTCCCCTCGGGAGTCCCGACCGTGATGAGCTGCCGGACCTGCGGAGCGGCGTCGTGCCGATCGTCCGCGGCCTGGTCGATCGTCACCGTGCAGGTGCCGTCGCCGAAGAACGTCACCACGTCGTCCGCGATGGTGCAGTTGCCGTTCTCGATCACCGCGATCACGAGCGGGTTGCCCGAGCCGCCGCCGGTCGCCTCGACCGTGTACCGGTCGTCGGTGAACACCCGGTCGGGCGGAGTCGAGGTGACGACGACGGTCTGGGGGATCCGCGAGATCGGGACGAAGCGCACCAGACCGTCGGCGGCCGCGTACACCTCGTCGCCCGGCTGGTCGAACTGCACGCCGCAGGTCGAGGGCTCGGTGTAGGTCAGGATCTGCGCACCCGTCGCGTCGGGGGCGACGGTGCAGCCGAAGAAGGTCCTGACGAGCACCGGCAGTCCCGAGCTCGAGGTCGCCGTGGCGACGCCGGTCGACTCCAGGACGCCGGTCTTCGGCACCGCGACCGTCAGCGTCTGCGACGCCTTCGCGACCTCGAGATCGAAGGAGGCGCGCCCCGCGGTGTAGTGGTCGTCGCCGGCCTGGTCGGCGGTCACGGTGCAGGTGCCGCTCCGGGTGAAGGTCACGACGCCGTCGGCGATCGCGCAGGATCCGGTCGCTCCGATCGAGACGGGGCTCCCGGAGCCGCCGCCGGTGGCCGTCGGAGTGAAGGTGCCCAGCGCCGTCGGCGCGGTCGGCCGCGAGGAGGTGAAGGCGACCGTCTGCGAGAACTTCCGGACCGTGATCCGGAACGAGGACGTGCCGGTGTTGCCGGCCTCGTCGTCCGCGGTGCAGTCGACCGTCGTGTCCCCGATCGGGAAGACGCTTCCCGAGGCGGGCGTGCAGGTCGAGCCCACGGCTCCGTCGACCGCGTCCTGCGCGGAGGACGCGAAGGTGACGACGGCGCCGGAGACGTCGGCCGGCTCGGCCGTGACGGCGGCGGGCACGGTCACGACGGGGGCCGAGCGGTCGGCCAGCGCGAAGGTGCCGGGGATCGACCGGAGGGTGTAGTTCGGCCCCGCGTCGCCTCCGTCGCACCGCGTGACGTAGTCGCCGACGGGCGTGCGCGCTCCGATCGTCACCTTCCCGGTGCCGTCCGCCGTGTAGTAGGCGCCGGTCGGCTCGGTGACGAACCGATCGGTTCCTGCGAAGCCGTCGGCCGTGCAGGTGACCGTCGGGGAGGTCGCGGTGCCGTGCGCCTGCTCCCCGGGGCTCGACGCGGTCACCGAGAGGGGCGCCGGCGAGATCGTGAGCGCGCCGTCGATGGTGATCAGCTGTCCCGAGGGGTTCGTCAGGCCGGAGCAGCGCGTGGGGTAGCGGCCGACGGGGGTCGTCGCGGAGAGCGCCAGCGGCGTCGTGAATCCGGTGTCGGACGCCGCGAAGGCGCCGCAGGAGACCGTCCCCGAGGGGGAGCCGGTCACGGAGGCGGTGATCGCGGGGGGAGTGGATCCGTAGGTCGACGAGGGCGAGGAGGCGGTCACCATCGGGACGGCCGCGACGATGCGCAGCGCGCCGTCCTTGTACCCCGCGATCGTGTAGTCGCTGCTGACCTTCGCGCCGCTGCACCGCGTGGTGAAGGTGGTGAAGGTGGAGGTGGGCCAGTTCGGGATCAAGCGGTAGATGACGTCGTCCGCCGTGACGATCGGCCGGTAGACGCCGGCCGTGAGCGGGGCGCCGAAGGTGTCGGTGCCGACGAAGGCGGCCGTGCAGCGCAGGTCGGGGGACGGCGCGCCTCGCGGGTAGTCGACCGTCGGGGCGGTCACCGTGAGCGCCTTCGGCTTCGCCGTGAAGCTCTGCAGGGGCTCGCCCGCCCAGCCCAGAGGAGCGAGCGCGTCGAGCCTCGCCGCGAGCGTGCAGACGCCGGCGTGGAGCACGGTCACCCTCATGCCGCTGACGGAGCAGGTCTCGCCGGTCCTGCTGCTCAGGACGATCGAGCGGCCGGGCACATCGACGGCCTGCGCGTAGGGGCTCGCGTCGAAGGAGTCGCCGTACGCCTTCTGCGGGAGCGTCGACAGGTCGAAGCGCACGCCGCCCACCGCCACGGTGGCCGGCTCGCTGCGGACGCTGCCCCCGCAGGTGGTCAGGGTCGCCCGGTAGCGGTAGGAGCCGGTGGGATCGGGGCCGGCCTCGAGGAACGCGGTCCCGTCCTCCCGGGCGCCCGCCCGGCCGAGCGCGGGCTTCCACGTGGCGCCGCCGTCCGTGGACCTCTCCCAGGACACGGCGGGGATGCCGCCGTAGACGGCCGAGACGCTCACGCCCATCGTCAGCGTGTAGATCTGGTTGGTGACGCCCGCGATGTCCGAGGGCTGCCGGGTGATGACGGGTGCCGCGGCGCACGCGCGCACTTCGTGGCGCAGAGCGGGGAGCGCCGACCAGCTCCCTCGTCCCGCCTCGGCGGGGGTGATGGTGTCGGGGTAGTGCGCGCGGATCTCGTTCCAGCCCTGCGGGATGTCCCTCGTGGTCAGAACGCCGACGCCGTCCGCGTCGAGGGTCACCCTGCTGGTACCTGCACCGGTGAGGATCTCGACGGTGCCGCCGGCGGCCACCGGCCGGCCCAGGCTCGGGATGGTCACCTTCGCGGTGACGGTGACCTCCTGCCCGAGCATCGAGAAGTCGGGGGTCCGCGTCACGGTCACGGCGGTGTCGTACACCGGAGCGACCACGGGGTCGGCCGCCGTCGGGCCGGCCGTCTGCGAGATCCTCGTCACGCTCGGGTGCACGTAGCTCGAGCCGCCGCCGCCGGCGCCGGGGTCGTTCATGACGCCGAGGGTGTCGTTCATGCTGCCGAACACGTAGGGCGATCCGCCGCCGCCGCCGTACCACCAGCCGGCCCCGCCGCCGCCGCCGCTGTGGCCGGGGAACGAGCAGTTGCCGCCGCCGCCGCGGGAGGCGCCGGCGTCGGCGCCCTTGCCGTCGTTGAGGAACACGCCCCACTGGCCGTTGTTGCCGTCGGCGCACTCGCCGAACGTGCTGTAGCCGCGGGCGCCGGGCGAGCCGCCCGAGCTCTGCCCGGCCGCGCCGCCGCCGCCGCCGTCGGCCGCGTTGTTCCTGCCGCCGTTCCCGCCGCCCCTCGCGCCGCTGCCGGCGTCGGCGTCGCCGCCGACCGAGGACCGCCCGCCGCCGCCTCCGCCGCCCGCCGCCACGGCGAGGGCGTGCTGACAGCCGTCCGAGCCGGCCGTGCTGAGGTACTGGGCGTCGCCGCCCGCGCCGCCGGAGTCGCCCGCGTAGACGCCGCCGTTCACGTAGCGCGTGGCGCCTGCCGCTCCGGCCGGGGCGCCGGTGAGGCGCCCGATCTCCAGCACCTGCCCGGGTGTGACGGGCACCTCCACGACGAGGCTGGAGCCGCGTCCGCCGGCGTTGCCCGTCCCGAGGCCGCTCGCACCCTTCCCGCCGTTCTGGCCGCTGAGGACGGCGCGGACCGTCGAGACCCCGGTCGCGGGAACGGTGTACTGCGACACCGTCGAGACCTTCGGGGAGGTGAAGCACGCGGTGCTGAAGACCGGCGCCGCCGACGCGGTCGGCGCGGCCACGACGCTGAGTCCTGCGCCCGCTACGAGCACGGCCGCGGCGACGAGGGAACGGAGGAAGGACTGGCGCATGTGCTGCTACTCCCGGCTGCTGCCGGGAGCGGGCGCCCGCGGTCGGCTCAGAGTAGGGCGGTCGTAGACCCGCGAGGAAGGCGCAAGGTACACGAACGCCCTGCTCGGGGGGTACGGGAGGCCACTTGTGCCGGAACCTCCCAGGAAGTCCCCGTGCACGTCCGGGCAGCGTCCCCACCCTGTCGGGGCAGTGTCCCCACCCTGTCCGGGCAGTGTTCCCACCCTGTCGGGGGAGTGTCCCCACCCTGTTGCGGCCGCCGCCCGGGTCGCGTAGCCTAGCGAGGTTGCGTGCATCTGCACGCGCTTGCGTGCTGCCCACCGGGCAGGAGCTCCGGCTCCGGCCGGACAGGCGGGCGGTGCGCCGACAAGTGACCTTGGGTGGGTCGGGCGGGGCTTCGTGCCGCGCGTGATCCACGGTAACCACACATGGAGGAAACCATGGCAGCAGTCTGCCAGGTGACCGGAGCCGTCCCCGGCTTCGGGCACGCCATCTCGCACTCGCACCGGCGCACCAAGCGCCGCTTCGACCCGAACGTGCAGAAGAAGACGTACTACGTGCCGTCGCTTCGCCGTAACGTCACCCTGACCCTCTCGGCCAAGGGCATCAAGGTCATCGACGCCCGTGGCATCGAGTCCGTCGTCAAGGATGTTCTCGCTCGCGGGGTGAAGATCTAATGGCCAAGCAGCAGGACGTCCGTCCGATCATCAAGCTCCGTTCGACGGCCGGCACCGGTTACACCTACGTGACCAAGAAGAACCGCCGCAACGACCCCGACCGTCTCGTGCTCAAGAAGTACGACCCCGTAGTGCGCAAGCACGTCGACTTCCGCGAGGAGCGCTAAGTATGGCCAAGAAGAGCAAGATCGCCCGCAACGAGCAGCGCAAGGTGATCGTCGACCGCTACGCCGCCAAGCGCCTCGAGCTGAAGAAGGCCCTGGTCGACCCGGCCGGGACCGACGAGACCCGTGAGGCCGCCCGCGTCGGCCTCCAGAAGCTCCCCCGCAACGCCTCGCCCGTCCGCGTCCGCTCGCGCGACGCCGTCGACGGCCGCCCCCGCGGCAACCTCACGAAGTTCGGCATCTCGCGTGTCCGCTTCCGTGACATGGCGCACCGCGGCGAGCTGCCCGGTATCACCAAGTCCAGCTGGTGACCGAGCGCCGCTAGCGGCGTGAACGACCGAAGGCCCGTGATCGAAGGATCGCGGGCCTTCGTCGTCCCGCCGGCGGACGTAAAATGTGCGGATGACCGACTCCAGCCTGCCCACCGTCGCCGAGATCGCGGCGCTCATCGACCACGCGATCCTGAAGCCCGAGCTCACCCGCGCCGAGGTCGACGCCCAGCTCGACGAGGCGCGCGCGTCCGGCGTGTTCAGCGTCTGCGTCCGCCCCTCCGACATCGCCCACTCGGTCGCTCGGCTCGAGGGCTCCGGCGTCCTGGTCGGCACGGTCATCGGCTTCCCCCACGGCACCACCTCGACCGCAGCGAAGGTCGCGGAGTCGCGTCAGGCGCTCGCCGACGGCGCGTCCGAGCTCGACATGGTCGTCAACATCGGCCGCCTCCGCAGCGGCCTGCTCCAGGACGTCGAGGACGACGTCCGCGCCGTGGTCGAGGCCGCCGAGGGCCACGTCGTCAAGGTCATCCTCGAGACGAGCCTCCTCGACGACGAGCAGGTCGTCGAGGGCAGCCGGGCCGCCGAGCGCGCCGGAGCGGACTTCGTGAAGACCGCCACCGGCTTCGCGGGCGGAGGCGCGAACGAGCACGACCTCCGCCTCATGCGCGGCGCCGTCTCGGAGGCCGTCCAGGTGAAGGCGTCCGGCGGCGTCCGCGACCTCGACACGCTCCTCGCCTACCGGGGCCTCGGCGTCACCCGCTTCGGCACCAGCGGCTCCGCGACCATCCTCGGCGACCTCGCGGCGCGGCACTCGGGCGACTCCTCCGCGGCACGTGTCGACTCCGCCTCCTACTGACGGAGCGGCCGACGAGGGCCGCACCGCACCCGCCGACCGGATGACGCCGGTGCGCCTGCGCCCGGGCCGCGCCGGCCGGTGGGCGGAGCGGACCCGCCGCCCCCTCGACGAGATCGCCCGCGCCCTCAAGGAGCGCGTCTACGCGACCTTCACGGGCCTGGCCGTGGTGATGATCTACCTCGTCGGCGACCACCCCGACGCGGTCCACGCCCTCCAGAGCCTCGTGATCTCGATCATCGGGATCTCCGCCGCGGGCTTCGTCGCCGAGGTGATCGCGCACCAGGTCGTGCACGCGGCGACGCCCTCGCGAGCGGAGTCGGGCACGATGCTGCGGATCGCGGGCGGGGCGCTCGCCTCGGCGTCGCTCCCGGTCCTCGCGCTCGGTGCCGCGGCGCTGGGCTGGATCGACGCGACGGTCGCGCTGCGGATCGGCGCGGGCGTCTACGTCGCCACGCTCGCGGGGATCGCCCTCATCGCCGTCGTTCGCGCGGGCCTCTCCTGGAAGGAGAGCCTCGTCTCGCTGCTCGGGATCGTGGGCCTCGGCGTTCTGGTCGTCGGCGTGCTCGCGCTCGCGCACTGATCCGGAGGCGCCGCCGCGCGTAGGCTCGGACGGATGACGTCACGCACCAGGGTCGAGCTCGGCCGCCGGGAGGACCTCGGCGCCGACTGCGCGAACTGCTTCGGCCTGTGCTGCGTCGCCCTCGCCTTCGCCCGCTCCGCCGACTTCCCGTTCGACAAGCGCGCCGGGGACCCGTGCGTCAACCTCGACGGCGAGGACGCGTGCACGATCCACCGCCGGCTCCGGCCGCAGGGCTTCGTCGGCTGCACCGTCTTCGACTGCTTCGGCGCCGGTCAGAAGGTCTCGCAGCAGACGTTCGGCGGCGTCTCCTGGCGGTCCGACCCGGCCGTGCGCGAGCGGATGTTCGCGGTGTTCCCGCTGATGCGCCGCCTGCACGAGCTGCTCTGGTACCTCGACTCCGCTCTGGCGCTGCCCGGCGTCGGCGCGCCGCTCCTCGATGAGCTGCGCGAGCGGTTCGACGCGGTGCACGCGCACACCCTCGGCGAGCCGGAGCAGGTGGTCGCGGTCGACGTCGACGCGGAGTACGGAGCGTCCCGGCCGCTCCTGATCGCGGCGAGCGCGGCCGCTCGCGCAGGAGCGGCGCCGGCTGCCCGCCGGTCGAGGGGCCGTCGGCTCGCTCCGGGTGCCGATCTGGCGGGTGCATCGCTCCGGAACGCGGACCTGCGGGGGGCGGATCTGCGGGGCGCGCTCCTCCTCGCCGCGGATCTGCGGGGTGCGGATCTGCAGCGGTGCGACCTGCTCGGGGTGGACCTTCGCGATGCGGACGTGTCCGGTGCGCGGCTCGCCGAGGCGGTCTACCTCACCCAGGCGCAGGTGAACAGCGCCCGAGGGGATGCGGCGACCACGCTGCCGTCGCACTTCGAGCGCCCGTCGCACTGGGTCGGCTAGGCCGCCGGGTCAGAGGCTGCGGGGGCCGCCCAGCGACTCGTCGCCGCCCTCGTCGTCGAAGCCGAGGGCCTCGACGACCTCGCGGCCGAGGAGGTGCGCGCCGCTCCAGCCCTCGATGACGCACCGGGGGAACGCCTCGCGGTCCGGGGAGCCGAGCCATGCGGCCGCGGCCTCGCGGGCCCACGCCTCGGAGGCGTACACGCCGATGATCTCGGTGCGGTCGTCCCACGGCGTCGCGGTCGAGAGGACGAAGTGGTCACCGTTCACGATCGGATCTCCTCCGGCTCTCGGGGTTCAGCGACCCCGTGGGAGTGCGGGACCGGACCGGACGCTACCCGCGGGCGGGGGAGCGCGTCTCCGGGGTCGACACGAGCGCGGATGAAGGCTACGGGAACGTCGAGCGCGGCGCGATCACCCGATGGTCCCACGCAGGCGGGCGTTCAGCCCACCCAGAGCCGTCGCGATCTCGTTCTCGTCACTTCCGGGGAGGAGGGCGCCGCCCTGCTCGAGGCCGTGGCGCAGGGCCTCGACCTCCTCAGGGGGGAGGCCGCCGCTGTCGAGGAGGGCCTGGAGGGCGGCGAGGATGCCGACGAGGGCGACGGCGTCGTCCAGGTCGAGGGGGCGGACGCAGGACTTGTCCATGTCATCGCTCCTGTTCGGGTCAGGGGTTCGGGGGCGGGTCCCCGCGTCGGGGTGCGGGGTCGGGATCCCGGTCGGGGAGGGGCGCGGGGGACGCCCCGGGGGTCGGCGCAGGGTCGCCGACACGCCGACGCCCCGGTGCCGTCCGGCCCGGGGCGTCGGTGCGGGGGAACGGGTCAGACGACGCGCGGGTCGGACTCCTGGGTGTCGTCCTCAGGGATGTGGACGTCCTGGACGGTCACGTTGATCTCGGCGACCTCCATGCCGGCGATGTGCTGGATGGCGTCGGCGACGGCGGAGCGCACGTCCTCGGCGACCTTCTGCAGCGGCGCGGGGTACTCGGCGACGATGGTGATGTCGGCGGCGACCTGGCGCTCGCCGACCTCGACCTTGACGCCCTGGCCGCGGTCGTCGTTGCCGATCGCACTGCGGATGGCGCCGATCGCTCGGGCCGCTCCTCCGCCGAGGGCGTGGACGCCCGGGACCTCGCGCGCGGCGATGCCGGCGACCTTGGCGATGACGCCGTCTTCGATCACGGTGCGTCCGGATCCGGTGCTGGTCTGACGGGTGGTGGTCGCGGTGGTCTCGGCCATGGTCTCCTCTTTCGCTCGGGGCCCGATCGCTCGATCAGGCGGGGTATGCAGGTAGGACGCGCCGTCGACGCCGAACGTCACGGTCGGATCCGGCCCGCCCAGGCAACTGCCAGAGAGGAGGGCCGGGCCGGGCCGGTCCTCTCAGGAACGCGGTCGACGCCCGTCGATTCGCCCTCGGCCCGGTGCTGTGGTGGCATGGAGCCGTGACCGACGCGACCGCCCCGCAGGCGCCCCTCCCCGATCGGACGGCCGCGCGCATGCGCCCGCGCGCCCTGCTCGTCCTGGCCCTGATCGGCGCGGTCGGCGGGACCCTGTCGGGCGCGTTCGGCGTCGGCGGCGGGATCGTGATGGTGCCGATGCTGATCGCGTGGGCCGGGATGGACCAGCGCCGCGCCTCCGCCACCTCGCTGCTCGCGATCGCTCCGACCTCGGTCGCCGGAGCGTTCGGCTACGCCCTCGCCGGTCAGGTCGCCTGGGTCCCGGCGGCGGTGATCGCGGCTGCGGCGATGCTCGGGGCGGTGGCCGGATCCTGGCTGCTCGCGCGGCTGCCCCTCGGCGTGCTGCGCTGGATGTTCGTGGCGCTGCTCGTGGCCGCGGCGGTGCGGATGGCCGTGTTCGGCTCGAACGACACCGGCGAC
Source organism: Rathayibacter sp. AY1C5 (assembly GCF_002931705.1). Lineage (NCBI taxonomy): Bacteria > Bacillati > Actinomycetota > Actinomycetes > Micrococcales > Microbacteriaceae > Rathayibacter > Rathayibacter sp. AY1C5. Next base: position 91,034 of record NZ_PSWD01000007.1, on the reverse strand, counting down.
GTCGCCGAGGGCTGGGGCGTGTGGCCCGGATTCGCGGGGCTCGGCATCGGGATGGGCGTCGCTTCCGGCCTCTTCGGCATCGGCGGCGGAGCGATCGCCGTGCCGGTCCTGGTCGGCGCCTTCGGGCTCGCGGACCTCCTGGCCAAGGGCACCTCGCTGGCCGCGATGATCCCCACGGCGGTCACCGGCTCGATCGCGAACGCCCGGCGCGGCCTGCTCGACGTGCGCGCGGGCCTCGTGGTCGGGCTCACCGCGACGGCGTTCTCCTTCGCCGGAGTGGCGCTCTCCTTCCTCCTGCCGGCGCGCGTGTCCGGGATCCTCTTCGCGGTCCTCCTCCTGCTCGCGGCGGTGCAGCTCGCCCTCCGCGGGCGGCGCCGCTGAGCCCTGCACGACGCGGACCCCCGCCGTCAACGCCCTGTCCGATCCGTCGCAGACGCTCGTAGCGTCGTCGCGATCGGGCGCGGGCCCGGAGGGGCGGGAGCACGATGGAGCAGCAGCAGCGCGAGCAGCAGGGCCGGCAGCAGCGGCGAGGGGGCGGCGCGAGCCTGCACCGGGACGTCGCGCCCGGAGTGCACCGGCTCGAGCACGCCTGGACGAACCTCTACCTGATCGAGGAGGCCGGCCGGCTGACCGTCGTCGACGCCGGACTCCCGAGGACGTGGCCGCACCTGGTCCGTGCGCTGGAGGTGCTCGGCCGCTCGCTCGGCGACATCGACGCCCTCGTGCTGACCCACGCGCACTTCGACCACCTCGGCGTCGCCCGCAGCCTCGTCCGGCGGGGCGTCCCCGTGCACCTGCACGCGGCCGACGAGCCGCTCGCCGCGCAGCCCTACTCCTACCGCCGCCAGCGCACCCCGTTGGTGTACCCGCTGCTGCACCCCTCCGCGATCCCGGTGCTCGGCGCGATGGCCCGTGCCGGGGCGCTCGCGGTGCCGCCCGTGCACGGGACGCTGCCCCTGACCGCCGGAGAGGTGCTCGACGTGCCCGGGTCGCCCCGCGTGCTCGCGACTCCGGGGCACACCGACGGGCACGTCTCGCTGCACCTTTCCGAGCGCGACGCGGTGATCGGCGGAGACGCCCTGGTCACGCTCGACCCCTACTCCGCGCGCACCGGCCCGCACCTGGTCGCGCGCGCCGCCACCGCCGACACGGCGCTGTCCCTCGACTCGCTGCGGGTCCTCGCCGGGACCGGGGCGCGGACGCTCCTCCCCGGCCACGGCGCGCCCTGGCGCCTGGGCGTCGCGGCGGCGGCCGAGCTCGCGGCGCGGACGCCGATCGCCTAGGGCGCGCCGCCGCAGGCCGCTCGGACGCCGGTGGCCTGCCTCTCCGAACGACCCCGCCCCGCAGCCGTGGCACCATCGGAGGTGATGTCGATCCCCGGTCCCGCATGAGCGCGGTCAGCTACCAGGCCGCGTCGATCCCCCTCCGCCTGGCCAGCGCCGGCATGGTCGTCGCCCTCCCCGTCCTCGCCGTCGAGCGTCTCGGCGACGTCGCGCTCGGCGGTGCCCTGACCGGAGCGGCGCTCTTCCCCGCCGTGATCGCCGCGCCGCTGGTCGGCACGGTGCTCGACCGGGTCCGCCGCCCCCGCCGGCTCCTGGTCGGCGCCGCGCTCACGACCGCCGTCGCCTTCGCGGTCGCCGCCTTCCTCGGCGAGGTGCCGACGCCGCTCATCGTGGTGCTGCTGCTCCTCGCGGGGCTCGCGACGCCCGTCTACATGGGCGGCATGTCGAGCTTCGTCACGAGCGCCATCCCGGAGCCGCGCCGCGCCTACGCGCAGGACTCGCTCTCGTACACGGTCGCCTCGATCAGCGGGCCGGCGATCGTGGGCCTCGCGGTCGGAGTCGGGGGAGCGCGGACCGCGATGCTCGCCATGGCGGTCCTCGCCCTCATCGGCGTCGTCGGATCGCTCGGCCTGGCGATGGAGGCCCGTCCGGCGCCGACGGTCGGCGTGCTGCGGACGATCGTCGCGGGCGTCACCCACCTCGTGCGGCACCGTCCGATCGCGGTGGTCACCTCGGCCGGCACGCTCAGCCAGGTCGCGGGCGGAGCGGCGGGAGTCGCGGCGATCAGCCTCTCGGTGGAGCGGCTGGGCAGCACCGACGCCGCCGCGTGGATCCTGACCGCCTTCGCCGTGGGCGGCCTGCTGGGCGCCCTCGCCGTGGCGGCCCGCCGCTGGACCCGCCGGCCGCCGGCGTGGACCATGGGCGCCGCCTACATCGCGACCGGCGCCGTCCTCCTGATCGCCGTCCCCGACCTAGGCATCGTCGCGGCGATCGCCGCCTTCGCGGTCGCGGGCGTCTTCACGGCCCCCTCGAACGCCGCGATGCTGCTGCTGCGCGACCAGGAGAGCCCCGCCGCTGTCCGCTCGCAGGTGTTCACGATCGGCGCGGGGCTGCGCTCCGCCGCAGCGGCCGTCGGCGCCGTGCTGGCGGGAGCGGCGTCCGGCCTCGGAGCCTCCTGGCTCGTCGCGGGGATCGCCGTGGTCTGGATCGGCTCCGGCCTGCTGCTGCGGCTGTTCCCCGCGCGCGAACGCGACTGACCCGGGCCGCGCGCGGAGCGCTCGGCGGGACCGGCACCGCCGCGCGCGGGGATCGCGATCAGGCCGCGACGCCCGCCAGCGTGCCCGTGCTCGGCCCGTTCGGGTCGGTGATCATGCAGTTGATCGTCCGGTCGCCCGTGCCCCAGCTCTCGGCGGTCGGGTAGTAGTAGCTGAAGTCGTACGCCGAGTCCTGGTAGCCGATCCCGGTGAACGACTCGAACGCCGTGACGCAGTCGGTCTCGGCCTGCTCCGTCGCGACGGACTCGCCCGGGTACTCGTCGGCGTCGGCCATCGTCAGGTTCTGGAACACCTCGTAGACGTGCGGGTCGGTGCAGGGCACGGTCGGCACGTCGGTGACCTCGGTCGCCTCCTCGCTGAGCTCGCCGTTCAGGCAGTCGCCCACGCGCAGCTGGAAGACGTCGGTCGTCCCGCCCTCGGTGATCTCCCCGGTCTCGTCGTCGCGGGTCTCGCCTCCCATCAGGCCGTTCAGGCCCGAGCAGCCGGTCAGGCCGAGGGTGAGGGCCGCGCCGGCGGCCAGGACGAGGGCGGTTCTGCGGCGGTTCATGGCGACTCCCGGGATCAGCGGTACGGAGGTGTTCCTGTGACGACTCCCAGGCTAGAGGTGCAGGGCATCCGTCCCGAGGGGGATGCACCCGATCCGGATCTCCACTTTCCGGAGTAGCGGACGCTCAGCCCGGTCCGGTCGAATGGGGTCATGGCTCAGAAGACGGTCGCAGACCAGCTCATCGCTCAGCTCATCGACGCCGGCGTCTCCCGCATCTACGGGATCGTCGGCGACTCGCTGAATCCGATCGTCGACGCGGTGCGCCGCAGCGGCGGATCCGAGAAGGGAGGCATCGACTGGATCCACGTGCGCAACGAGGAGGCGGCCGCCTTCGCCGCCGGCGCGGAGGCGCAGCTCACCGGGCGCCTCGCCGTCTGCGCCGGCAGCTGCGGCCCCGGCAACCTGCACCTCATCAACGGCCTCTACGACGCGCATCGCTCCTCCGCCCCGGTGCTCGCCATCGCGAGCCACATCCCGAGCAACGAGATCGGCTCGTCCTACTTCCAGGAGACGCACCCGGACAGGCTCTTCGTCGAGTGCTCGAACTACCGCGAGCTGATCTCGACCGCCGCCCAGGCTCCGCGGGTCGTGAACGCCGCGATGCGCAGCGCGGTGGCGCTCCGCGGAGTCGCCGTGGTCACCCTCCCCGGTGACATCGCCGAGCTGGAGGCGGTCGACGGCTTCCCCGCGTTCGTGCTGCCGTCGACACCCGTCCTGGTCCCCGCCGACGCCGACGTCCGCGCCCTCGCGGCCGCGATCGACCAGGCGCGGACCGTCGCGATCTTCGCGGGCGCCGGAGTGCAGAACGCGCACGACGAGGTCGTCGCCTTCGCCGAGCTGGTGGGCGCGCCCGTCGGGCACAGCCTGCGCGGCAAGGAGTGGATCCAGTACGACAACCCCTACGACGTCGGCATGACGGGCCTCCTCGGCTACGGAGCGGCGCACGCCGGCATGCACGACGCCGACCTGCTCCTCCTCCTCGGCACCGACTTCCCCTACGAGCAGTTCCTCCCCGACGCCTCGAAGGTGGTGATCGCTCAGGTCGACAGCGACGCCTCGAAGCTCGGTCGCCGCGTCAGCGTCGCGCACCCCGTCCACGGCGACGTGGCGGCGACCCTCACCGCGCTGACCCCGCTCGTGCAGCGGAAGGACCACCGCTTCCTCGACAAGACGCTGAAGAAGCACGAGAAGCTGGTCACCGGAGTCGTCGGGAAGTACACCGAGGTCGGCACGCGCAGCCCGATCCACCCCGAGCTCGTCGCGTCCACGCTCGACGGCCTCCTCTCCGAGGACGCGATCGTCACCGCCGACACCGGCATGGGCAACGTCTGGCAGGCCCGTTACATCACCCCCAACGGGAAGCGGCGCCTGCTCGGCTCGTACATGCACGGCTCGATGGCGAACGCGCTGCCGCAGGCGGTCGGCGCGCAGCTCTCGCACCCCGGTCGCCAGGTCGTCTCGCTGAGCGGCGACGGCGGGCTCTCCATGCTGATGGGCGAGCTGGTCACGGTCGCCGCCTACCGGCTGCCCGTGACGATCGTCGTGTTCAACAACTCCACGCTCGGGCTGGTGAAGGTCGAGATGCTGGTCGACGGCTTCCCGGACTTCGCCGTCGACGTGCCGATGGTCGACTACGCGAAGGTGGCGGAGGCGATCGGCATCCGCGGAATCCGCGTCGAGGACCCGCGCGACGTGGAGGAGGCCCTCCGCTCGGCGCTCGCCGACGGCGGCCCGGTCCTCGTCGACGTGGTGACGGATCCGCTCGCCCTCTCGCTCCCACCCACGATCACGGGCGCGCAGGTGAAGGGCTTCGCGCTGGCGGTCTCGAAGATCGTGATGAACGGAGGAGCGGGCGAGGCCGTCGCGCTGGCCCGCACCAACATCAAGCACGCTCTCCGATGATCGACGCCCGAGCGCTCGCGAGCGGCACCTGGTTCGTCCGGGGCTCCTCGCTGCCGCTCTGGCGCTCGCGGTCGGGGGTGGCGATCACGTACGCGCCGCTCCCGACCGGCGGGATCGGCGACGTCGTCAGCTGGCGCGGCCGCACGCGCTCGCACTACGTGGTCGGCATCGACACCCCCGACCCGCACGATCCGTCCGGCTTCCGCTGGCGCGGCGTCGAGCCGCTGACCCTCCTCGCCCGCAGCCGCTGGTCGTTCGTGGCCGCCGACGAGGAGGCGGGCTGGGCGCTCACCCGCTTCGCCCGGACGCCGTTCACGCCCGCCGGCGTCGACGTGTACGTCCGCGAGCCGCACCCGGCCCGCGGCGTCCTCGCGGCGGCGCTCGCCGCCTGCGCCGCCGACCCGCGCACGTCCGCGCTGCGCCCGCGCCTCTTCGAGGTCGCGCCCTGACTCCTGAGCGCGCGCCCTCCCGTGAGGCGTCACGAACGGTCGTCATCCCGCTCGGATGACGACCGTCGCGACCCCTCGGCGGTCGTCGATGCGGGGATCGTTCCGCGAGTGCTCGTCGCAGGCGCTCGACGGAGCGCTCGGGGTGGGGGACGAACTCGGCGCCGACGATGCGGACGACGATCGAGGCTGGGTCGTCGTAGCGGCCGAGGTCGCGCGCGAAGCGCCGGTTGCTGGTGCGGTGATCGTCGCCCTCGTACTCCCACGCGACCCGCTCCGCGGGGTACCAGCCGTCCGGACGCCCGATGAAGACCCCGTCGGAGTCGAACAGCGGCTCCTGCAGCACCGGCTCCGGGAGGCCCGCCCGCACCGAGGCGAGCCGGAACCGCGACTCCTGCCGCGACTCCGCCCCGTCGCGCACCAGAGCGAGCGCCGCGCGGAGCCGCACCGAGCCCCGACCGCGGAAGGCCGACGCGCGCTCCCGCAGGTCGGGCAGCGGCACCCAGGGCCGTCGATCGGCCGGATCGCCGACGACCGGCGTGCGCACCAGCGCGTCGCCCACCGCGACGAGGTCGTCCGGCTCGAGGAGCGCGGAGAGATGGCAGAAGAGCGAGGCCGGATCGGTGAGGGGCAGTCCGCGGCGCAGGACGCGGCGGACGTCGGGATCGGCGAGGGCGTGGCCGACGACGTTCCGGTGCCGGGGAGCGCGTCCCGGCCGGCGGACGCTGACGTGCACCGGCTCGTCCGCAGCGGCGGGCGGGAGGTCGAGCGGCCAGAGCCGCGCCGCCGTCATGTGGCTCAGGAGCGCCTCCGGACCGACCAGCGCGAGGAGCGCCTGCGCGCGCAGGCGCAGGTCGGGGTCGGGGTCGGCGGTGCGGACCCCGTGGAAGGGCCGGTGGAGGTCGGAGCTGCGGAGCCGCCCGCGGCTCAGTCCGCTCGCGCGAGCGTCAGCGACGGTGAAGGCGCGGCCGCGGAGTCCGACCGGAAGCGGCGAGGGATCGTGCATCCGGCCACTGTCCCGCCTCCCGATCTTGTGAACCGGTTCTCCACAGGTCGGATCCTGCGCCCTTCCCGCTCGACCGCGTCCAGGCGTCACGAACGGCCGTCACCCTGCCCGGATGACGACCGTTCGTGACGCCTCGGCGGGCCCCTGAAGCCCGCCGGGCGCGTCACTCGCCGAGCGTGATCGCCTGCGCCTCGACGAGCTCGGGCTCGGGCTCGTGGGCGTCGGCGCGGGCCAGGGTGCGGCGTCCGAGCAGCACGATCAGCGCGGCGACGGCGACGGCTCCGGCCGCGGCGTACATCGGGAAGGCCGGCGAGATCGCCGCGGCCAGGGCGGAGGCGGCGGGCGGGGCGATCGCGCCGCCGAGGAAGCGGACGCCGGAGTAGGCGGACGAGGCGACGGAGCGGGGCAGGTCGGTCGCCTCCATCACGCACTCGGTGAGCACCGTGTTGACGACTCCGAGCAGCAGGCCGCCGACGATGATGCAGACGATCAGGCCGACACGGGACGAGATCACGAGGCCGCCGGCGATCAGGTCCAGCGCGAGCAGCAGCAGCACCGAGCGCAGCACGACGGTGCGCGGGAGGCGCCGGGTGAGCAGCGGAGCGACGAACACGGAGGTGACCGCCACTCCCAGGCCCCAGCCGAAGAACGTGAAGCCGAGGCCCATCTCGTCCAGCCCGAGCGGGTAGGGCGTGTAGGCGAGCAGCACGAAGAAGCCGATGTTGTAGAACAGGGCGGCGCCCGCCAGCGTGCGGATGGCCGGGACCTTGAGGGCCGCGAAGGGCGCCGAGAGCGGAGTCGGAGCGGGCTTCGGGCCGTCCTCGCGCAGGAGCGTCGCGATGGCGATGAAGCCGACGGCCATCAGCACGGCGGTCCCGAAGAACGGACCGCGCCACGAGACGCTGCCGAGAAGCCCGCCGAGCAGCGGGCCGACGGCGATGCCGATGCCCAGAGCGGCCTCGTAGAGCACGATCGCCGCGGAGGAGCCTCCGCTCGCCGCGCCGACGATGGTCGACAGTGCGGTCGAGATGAACAGCGCGTTGCCGAAGCCCCAGCCCGCGCGGAAGCCGATGACGCCCTCGACACTGCCCGCCGTGCCGGCGAGCGCGGCGAACACCACGATCAGCACCAGGCCGATCATGAGGGTCTTCTTGGCGCCGATGCGGCTGGAGAGCCAGCTGGTGAAGAACATCACGACGCCGGTGATGACGAGGTAGCTCGTGAAGAGCAGCGAGGTCTCGGTCGGAGTCGCCTGCAGGCTCTCGGCGATGGCCGGGAGGATCGGGTCGACCAGGCCGATCCCCATGAAGGCGATCACCGCGGCGAAGGCGACGGCCCAGACGGCCAGCGGCTGCTTCAGGATCGAGCCCTGAGCGGGCGAGTGGGGGGAGGTGGTCACTGCGTGAAGCCTTTCTCGGGGGAGGAGGGGACGGGGGTGCCGGCGATCCGGGCGACGCGGGCCTCGACGAGGGTCGCGGCGCGCTCGAGGGCGAGGCGGTCGTCCTCGTCGAGGTCCTCGAACAGCGGGGCCAGGGCGGCCTCGAGGCGGAGCCGGTGCTCGGCGAGGGCGTCGAAGCCGGCGGGAGTGCCCTCGATCAGCCAGGCGCGGCCGTCGCCGGCGTCGTGGACGCGGCGGATCCAGCCGGCCTCGTCGAGCCGGGCGACGATGCCGGTCATCGTCGGCTGGGTGACGCGGACCCGCTCGGCGAGCTCGCCGAGGCGGGAGGGGGAGGCGGTGCGCAGCTCGGCGAGCGTCGACCAGACGGCTCCGGACTGCGCGCCGAGCCCGGTCGCGCCGCTCGCCCGGCCCGCGAACCGCGTGAGGGCGGTGGCGGCGGAGGCGAGACGCACAGGGGCACTGGGATCGGGCACGAGAAACAATATAGCACGCCTATGTAGTTCGGCGGAGGGCGCTCCGAGTCCACCCTCCATCGGGCGCACTCACTGACGTTCTCCTCCGCTTCTGTGACAGGATCATCCGTATTCGCGCGTCCACTCCCGCGATCACCGACGGAAAGAGAAGTCATGTCCCCCAGCGAGCACGACGTCGTCGTGATCGGAGCCGGTGCCACCGGACTCACCGCGGCGCTCCGGCTGCAGCAGCACGGCCTCGACGTCGTCGTCGTCGAGGCGCGCGAGCGCGTGGGCGGGCGGCTCGAGACCCGCGTGGTCGACGGGCAGCTCCTCGAGCTCGGCGGCCAGTGGGTCTCGCCGGACCAGACGGCGCTCCTCGAGACCCTCGACGAGCTCGGCCTCGGCACCTACTCCCGCTACCGCGAGGGCGAGAGCGTCTACATCGGCGCCGACGGCTCCGCCCGCCGCTTCACCGGCGACATCTTCCCGGGGAGCGAGCGCACGGAGTCCGAGATCTCCCGCCTGATCGAGGTGCTCGACCGCCTCGTCGCCGAGACCGATCCGGCGGCGCCGTGGACGCACCCGCTCGCCCGCGACTACGACCGCGTCACCTTCGCCGCCTGGCTGGAGCAGCAGAGCGACGACGAGGAGGCGCGGGCCAACATCGCCCTCTTCCTCGCCGACGCCATGCTCACCAAGCCGGCGCACGCCTTCTCCCTCCTCCAGGCGCTCCTCATGGCCGCGAGCGCGGCGAGCTTCAGCAACCTGGTCGACGCCGACTTCATCCTCGACAAGCGCGTGATCGGCGGCCTCCAGCAGGTCCCGGAGCGGCTCGCCGAGCGCCTCGGCGCCGAGCGTGTCCTGCTCGGGCACCCGGTCCGCTCCGTCCGCTACGGCGACGACGGGGTCGAGGTGCGCGCCGACGGCGTCGTCCTCCGCGCCCGCCGTGCGATCGTCGCCGTGCCGCCGAACCTCGTCGGCCGCATCTCGTTCGACCCGCCGCTCCCGCGCCTGCGGCAGCAGGCCCTGCAGCACCAGTCGCTCGGCCTCGTGATCAAGGTGCACGCCACCTACGCCACGCCCTTCTGGCGCGCCGACGGCCTCTCCGGCACCGCGTTCAGCCCGCACTCGCTCGTGCACGAGGCCTACGACAACTCGAACCACGGGGAGGAGCGCGGCACCCTGGTCGGCTTCGTCTCGGACGAGAAGGCCGACCGCGTGCTCGCGCTCGACGAGGCGGTGCGGAAGGCCGCGATCCTCGACTCGCTCGCCGCCTACTTCGGCCCGGCCGCACTCGATCCGGTCGTCTACTACGAGAGCGACTGGGCGTCCGAGGAGTGGACGCAGGGCGCGTACGCCGCGAGCTTCGACCTGGGCGGGCTGACCCGGTACGGCGCGCTGCAGCTGGAGCCGGTGGGTCCGCTCCGCTTCGGCACGAGCGACCTCGCCGCCGAGGGCTACCAGCACGTCGACGGCGCCATCCGCGTCGGCAGGCGCCTGGCACAGGAGATCATCGACGAGGACGGCGCGACCGCACCGGCCCCCCAGCGCGAAGGAGCACAGCCCGCATGAGCACCCACTACGCCGTGATCGACCCGGCCACGGGGGAGACCCTCCGCGAGTACCCGACCCTCGGCGACGCCGAGCTGACCGCGGCGATCGGCTCGGCGCAGGACGCGTACTCCTCGTGGTCGCGAACCGTGCCCGTCACGACCCGCGCGGCGCTGATCGCCCGCGTGGCAGAGCTGCACGTCGAGCGCGCCGACGAGCTCGCGGCGATCATCGTCCGCGAGATGGGCAAGCCGCTCGACCAGGCGCAGGGCGAGGTCGGCTTCGCCGCCGACATCTACCGCTACTACGCCGAGAACGGCGAGGCCTTCCTCGCCGACGAGCCGATCGAGCTCGCCGAGGGCACCGGCTCCGCGCTGATCCGCCGCGCCGGGCTGGGCGTGCTGCTGGGCATCATGCCGTGGAACTTCCCCTACTACCAGGTGGCCCGCTTCGCCGGCCCGAACGTGGTCGCGGGCAACACGATCCTGCTCAAGCACGCGCCGCAGTGCCCGGAGTCGGCCGCCGCCATCGCCGACATGTTCCGCACCGCGGCCGAGGAGCTGGGTGCGCCCGCCGGCGTCTACGTGAACCTCTACGCCACGAACGAGCAGGCCGCGACCGTCATCGCCGACCCCCGGGTCCAGGGCGTCTCCGTCACCGGCTCCGAGCGGGCCGGCGCGGCCGTCGCGGAGCTCGCGGGCCGCCACCTGAAGAAGGTCGTGCTCGAGCTCGGCGGCTCCGACCCGTTCGTGCTCCTGTCGACCGACGACCTCGACAAGGCGGTCGAGGACGCGGTCGCCGCGCGCCTGGACAACAACGGCCAGTCCTGCAACGCCGCGAAGCGCTTCATCGTGATCGACGAGCTGTACGACGCGTTCGCCGAGAAGTTCACGGAGGCGTTCACCCGCGCCCAGCCGGCCGACCCGTTCGCGGAGGGCACCCTCCTCGGCCCGCTCTCCTCCTCCGCCGCGACGGAGCGACTCGAGGCGCAGCTGGCGGCCGCGCGCGAGCAGGGGGCCACCGTCCGCGCCAGCGGCGAGGTGACCGGCAACTTCTTCCCCCCCGCCGTGCTCGAGGGCGTCACGCCCGAGATGGACGCCTACCGCGAGGAGTTCTTCGGCCCCGTCGCCGCGCTCTACCGCGTCCGCGACGAGGACGAGGCGATCGCCCTCGCGAACGACACCCCCTACGGCCTCGGCTCCTACCTCTACACGACCGACCAGGAGCAGGCGCTGCGCCTGGCGGACCGGATCGACGCGGGGATGGTCTGGATCAACCTCGTCCTCGGCGACGCGGCCGAGCTGCCCTTCGGCGGCGTGAAGCGCTCGGGCACCGGCCGCGAGATGGGCCGCCCCGCCCTCGAGGAGTTCGTGAACAAGAAGCTCATCCGCATCGCGTGAGACGGGCGCGGGCCGGGCCCCGGAGTCGATCCGGAGCCCGGCCCGCAGCCGCTCGGCCTGCGCCCGCTCACTTTTTCGTCAGCGACGACTCCTTGTGCGCGGCCTTCGCGTCGGTCTTGTCGCTCTGCACGATCCAGTAGGGCTCGTCGTCCGAGGCGTTGAACTTCTGCCCCTCGAACTGGAACTCCTTCGTCTTCTTCTCGACCAGCTCGCCGTGGGTCTCGCCCTGCGAGGTGTTCCAGCTGATCTTGTCGCCCTTCTTCACGAGGCGGCTCCTCTCTCTCGGTCGCGCCGGAGCGCGGTGGTCCCCTCGCGCGGAAGCGCGATGGTGGTGGTGACGTCGACGATCGCCGGAGCGGCGGGCGCCGACGAGAAGCCGAACCGCACGGGCGGCGAGAGCGGGCGCAGCGGGCCGAGGTCCTCCTCCGCCAGCACCGCGTGGACGCCCTCGACGCGGCGGATCGCCCGCACGCCGTAGTACTCGCGGCGTCCGTGCCCGGCCGACCCGGCCGTGCTGACCCCGCGGACGAGCAGGGAGGCGACCGGCGAGATCGCGGTCAGCCATGCCGGGTGCTCGGCGAGCGGTCGTGGAACGATCCGCAGCAGCCGGCCGAGCGGAGTGAGACCGCCGAGCTCCAGTCGCACCGCGAGCGGTCCGGCCGCGACGGACAGGCCGCCCGCGATCCTCCGCCACGACACCGGCGCGATCCGCACCTCGTCGAACGCGTACGTCGACCCGATGAAGTCCGCGACCTCGCGGGTCGGTGCGATCAGGAGGCGGTGGCCGTCGCCGTCCTCGACCATCGCGTCGGCGAACGGGCCGAAGGGGGTGTCCTCCCAGAGGCCCAGCACGATCCTCGTGCCCGAGGACGTGCCGAACCCCGCGATGCGCCCGCCGAAGCGGAGGAGCCGCGGGGTCCGGCCGGTCATCAGGAGGCCGAGCGCAGCAGCGTGAACGAGCCGTCGCGGACGATCAGCGTGGTGACCTCGCCCTCGACGACCTGCTCCGGGTCGCTCGAGGCGGCCAGCGTCCACTCGGCGCCGGGCGCCTCGGGAACGGTGAACTCGACGCCGTTCTCCGCCGCGTTCAGCAGCAGGGCGAAGCTCGCGCTGCCCTCGTGCTCGAACACGAAGGTGATCGAGCGGGCGTCGGGGTTGTCCCAGTCCTCGTCGGCGAAGCCCTGCGCGTCGGAGCGGAGGATGTCGACCGTGTCGGGGCCGCCGTCGCCGGGGGCGCGGCGGAACCACTTCGGGCGCAGCGCCGGCTCCGCGGCGCGGAGGGCGATCAGCTCGCGGGTGAAGGCGAGCAGCTCGCGGTCCGCGTTCTCCCAGTCGAACCACGAGATCTCGTCGTCCTGGCAGTAGGCGTTGTTGTTGCCGCCCTGCGTGCGGGCGATCTCGTCGCCGCCCAGGATCATCGGCACGCCGGCCGAGAGCAGCAGCGTCGCGAGGAAGTTGCGGCGCATGCGGTCGCGGCGCTCGTTGACCGCCTCGTTCTCGGTCGGGCCCTCGGCGCCGTTGTTGGAGGAGCGGTTGTCGCTCTCGCCGTCGTTGTTGTCCTCGCCGTTGGCCGCGTTGTGCTTGCGCGAGTAGGCGGTGAGGTCGGCGAGGGTGAAGCCGTCGTGCGCGGTGACGAAGTTGATGCTGGAGACCGGCGAGCGGCGGTCGGCCTCGTACACGTCGGGGGAGCCGAGGACGCGCTGCGCGGTCGTGCCGAGCACCGAGTCGGCGCCGTTCCAGAAGTCGCGCACGTCGTCGCGGAACTTCCCGTTCCACTCCGACCAGTCCGCGGGGAAGCCGCCGACCTGGTAGCCGGCGGTGTCCCACGGCTCGGCGATCATCTTGACGGGCGCGAGCACCGGGTCCTGCGCGATCAGGTCGAGGAAGGCGCTGTGCACCTCGGCCTCACCGGTCTGGCGGGTGAGGGTGGTGGCGAGGTCGAAGCGGAAGCCGTCGATGTGCATCTCGGTCACCCAGTAGCGCAGCGAGTCCATGATCAGGCCGAGCGCGGCCGGGTGCGCGACGTTGAGGCTGTTGCCGGTGCCGGTGGTGTCGAAGTAGTTCGCGCGGTCCTCCTCCACCAGTCGGTAGTAGGAGCCGTTGTCGATGCCCTTGAACGAGAGGGTGGGGCCCTTGTCGTTGCCCTCGGCGGTGTGGTTGTAGACCACGTCGAGGATGACCTCGAGGCCGGCCTCGTGGAACGCCTTGACCATGGCCTTGAACTCGTCGACCTGCGAGCCGTCGTCGCCGGCGTGCGAGTACTCGTTGTGCGGCGCGAAGAAGCCGAGGGAGTTGTAGCCCCAGTAGTTGCGCAGGCCCTTCTCCTCGAGGTGCGAGTCCTGCACGAACTGGTGCACGGGGAGCAGCTCGACCGAGGTCACGCCCAGGTCGGTGAAGTGCTTGATCGCGGCGGGGTGCGCGAGGCCGCGGTAGGTGCCGCGGATGTCCTCGGGCACGTCGGGGTGCAGCTTCGTGAAGCCCTTCACGTGCACCTCGTAGACGACGGTCTCCTCGAGCGGGATGCGCGGCGCGGTGTCGCCGCTCCAGTCGAAGGAGTCGGGGTCGGTGACGACGCAGCGGGGGACCGCGTGCGCGGAGTCGGCGTCGTTGCGGGTGTCGGCGTCCTCGTAGAACTGGCCGAAGACGTCCTCGGACCAGGTGTACGAGCCCTCGATCGCGGTGGCGTGCGGGTCGAGGAGGAGCTTGGCGGCGTTGTGGCGGAGGCCGTTGGCGGGGTCCCAGGGGCCGTCGACGCGCAGCCCGTAGCGGGTGCCGATGCCCATCTCGGGGACGAGGCCGTGGAAGACGTGGCCGGTCCGCTCGGTGAGGGCGACGCGGGTCTCTGCTCCGGACTCGTCGAAGAGGCAGACCTCGACGCTGTCCGCGGTCTCGGAGTAGACGGCGACGTCGGCGCCGGCGTCGCCGCGGAGGGAGACGCCGAGGGGATACGGGAAGGAACGGGGGGATGCGGGCATGCGTCCATCCTGACCGGGCGGCTCCGGGAGCTTCGCGCCCTTGTCGCCGCGCCCGCCTCCCGCTAATCTTCCAGGCCCTCCCTTCGACACGGCGCCCTCCGCGGGCATATAGTCAGCTGGCTTACTAAATCGTCGGAGGAGAGCGTCGTGCGCAACCGCAAGTGGATCGGGCTGGTCGTCATCAGCCTCGGAGTGGCGACGATCATCGTCGACTCGACCATCGTCAACGTCGCCATCCCGTCGATCGTCGCCGATCTCGGGATCACCTCGACCCAGGTGCAGTGGGTGCAGGAGTCGTACACGCTCGTGTTCGCCGCGCTCCTGCTGGTCTTCGGCACCCTCGCCGACCGCTGGGGCCGGCGCCGCATGCTGATCGTCGGCGTCTCGCTCTTCGCGCTCTCCTCCGTCGCGGCGGCCCTCGCTCCGACCGGCGACCTGCTGATCCTCTCCAGGGTCGTGCAGGGCGTCGGAGGAGCGATGGTGCTGCCGACGACCCTCTCGCTGATCAACGCCACCTTCCGCGGGCGCGAGCGCGCCATCGCCTTCGCCGTCTGGGGCTCGACCATCGGCGGCATGACCGCGGTCGGCCCGCTGCTCGGCGGCTGGCTCACCACCGACTTCTCCTGGCGCTGGGCGTTCGGCATCAACATCCCGCTCGGCGTGATCATCGTGGTCGGAGCGCTGCTGTTCGTCGACGAGTCGCGGCAGCCCGACGGGCGGAGGGTCGACCTCGTCGGCGCCGCGCTCTCGATCATCGCCTCCGCCTCCCTGGTGTTCGCCCTCATCGAGGGGCGCACCCTCGGCTGGTGGGGCGTCGACGAGCGCCTGAGCGTCGGCGGCTGGAGCTGGCCGCTCGGTCTCTCGCCGGTCCCGATCGCGTTCGCCGTCGCGGTGCTCGCCGGGGTCGCCTTCGTCCTCTGGGCGCGGGCCCGCGAGCGCGCCGGGCGCTCGGCGATGCTCGCGATCGGGCTCTTCCGCCTCGCCTCGTTCCGCAACGGCAACCTCGCCGCGATGATCGTCTCGCTCGGCGAGTTCGGGATCATCCTGGCGCTGCCGATCTGGCTCCAGAGCGTCCTCGGCTACACGGCCGTGCAGACCGGCCTGGTGCTCCTCGCGCTCGCGCTCGGCTCCTTCGTCGCCTCGGGCTTCGCCGGCGCCTTCGGCAACAGGGTCGCGCCGGTGCTGATCGTGCGGGTGGGTCTCGCGGCCGAGATCGTCGGCGTCGCGGGCATCGGCCTGGTCGTCTCCGACTCCACCCCGTGGTGGGCCCTCGTCCCGTTCCTCGCCGTCTACGGCTTCGGCGTCGGCCTCGCGACGGCGCAGCTGACCGGGGTCGTGCTCCGGGACGTGCCCGTCGAGCTCAGCGGGCAGGGCTCGGGCACGCAGTCGACCGCGCGGCAGATCGGCTCGGCGCTGGGCATCGCCGTGCTCGGGACGATCCTCTACACCTCGACCGCGGGGGTCCTCACGACCTCGCTCGAGCAGCAGGGCCTCCCCGCGGAGCAGGTCGCGAGCACCGTCGACGCGGTGGTCGACTCCTCCGGCGCCGCGATCGCCGGGCTGGCCGCCTCACCGGACACCGCCGACGCGGCCCGGGCGGCGGGCGAGGCGTTCTCGGACGGCACCCGCTACGCGGCCTTCGCCGCCGCCGGGTTCCTCGCCGTCGGCTTCCTGGCCACGCTCTCGCTCGGCCGCCCGGCAGAGGAGGAGGAGCCGGAGGTCAGCTCAGCGGAGCCGAGTCGTCGGCGGTGAAGACGATCTTGCCGATCGTGCGGTCGGCGCCGGTCGCTCGGCGCGACAGCACGTCGACGACGTCGCCCAGCGGATGCACGGCGCCCGGCCGGGGCCGCAGCTCGCCGGAGGTGGCGAGCGAGACCGCGCGCCCGATCCGCTCCGCCGTCGCCACCACGATCATGTTGCGCACCCGCGGGCGGTCACGGCGGACGAGGCCCGTCGCCTGCGAGACCAGCGCCGGACCGCTCGGCACCAGCGTCGCGATGCGCCCGCCCTCGGCCAGGAGGATCGCCGCGTCGTCGACCGGCAGGTGGCCGGAGACGTCGACGACCACGTCGAAGCGGCCGCCCAGCACCCCGAGGTCGAGCGCGCGGTAGTCGTGCGGCTCGGCGCCGAGCGAGCGGAGCAGGTCGGCGGAGGCGGCCGAGCCGGTGGCCGCGACCGTGCAGCCCGCCCGCACCAGCAGCTGGATCGTCGGATCGCCGATGGCTCCCGAGCCGCCGCTGACGAGGACGCGCTCGCCGGCGCGCACGTGCAGTGCGTCCACCAGGCCCACCGCGGTGCCGCCCGACATCGCGAGCGTGACGGCCTCGACGAAGCCGAGGGAGTCGGGCATCGGGACGAGCGAGCGGCTGCGCGCGATGGACGCGTCGGCGAAGGCGTCGCCGTCGCGGGTCATCCCCACCACGCGGTTGCCGATCGCGACCGAGTGCGACCCCGGGCCGAGCGCCTCGACGGTGCCGGCGATGTCGAGGCCGAACCCGTAGGGACGGGAGCGGCCGACGGCCATGATCCGCGCGGAGCCGGACAGGATCTTCTCGTCGGTCGCGTTGATGCTCGCCGCGCGTGTGCGCACCAGGACCTCGCCGCGACCCGGCATGGGCACCGGCGCTTCCCGCCACGAGAGCAGATCGGGCCCGCCGAACCTGTCGTACCCGAGTCGTCGCATGTCGCTCCCGTCGTCCGTGCCAGCCCCCCGAGCCTAAGGCGTGGCCGCTGAGCGGAGGCGTCGCGGGCGCCCGGCGGAACCCCCTCCGGTGCCCGCGGGCCCGGTGCTACCGTGGCGGCCATGAGCGCAGACGACAGCCCCGAGTTCGCAGGCTTCGAGGCCACCCCCTCCACCGATGCGGAGAAGGCCGACGACGTCCGTCCCGCCGACGCCGAGGTCGAGGAGAACACGACGGCCGACGAGAGCCGCGACCCGGACCACGGCTACGACCCGATGAGCGAGAGCGGCTCCGAGAACGCCCCCGAGGACGAGGTCGGCCCCCGCGAGGACGAGGAGGGCCTGCTTCCCCCCGGCAGCACCGCCGAGGGAGCCGGCACCGCGCTCGGCGCCGACGCCGTCGAGGGCGGCGAGCCCCTGGGAGAGAACGCGAGCGCCGGCACCCCCGGCCAGCTCGCCGACGAGCGCTGGCGCACCAACGGCATCAACCCGCTGGGTTGAGCCGTCTTCCGCGGCGGGCGGGGACCGCCGCGGTAACGAACACCGCCGGTCGCGACCCGCTCCACCTGCCCGGCCGCCTGCAGGAGCCGACCGCGCCGCGGCGGGCGGGGACCGCCGCGGGATCGAACACCGCCTGAGGCGAACCGTCGAAACGCGTTCCAGCGTTTCGGCGTAGCCGGACGCGACACGCTCCACCTGCCCGGCCTTTCCTGGGAGCAGACCGCGCCGCGGCGGGCGGGGACCGCCGCGGGAGTGAACACCGCACACAGCTGGCGTTCCGGTTGCTCGGAGGAGGAGCAGGGGTGAGCGCCGTAGCGTTCCGGGAGCGCGGCACGCCGGTCGCGCGGACGGGGAGTCCCATGTCGTTGTTCCTGAACCGCACTCGTGAGGTCCGATGGACCGAGGACGAGAGGCGGGCGCTGGCCGAGGCGGTGGCGGAGGACCGGGCCGACGCCTGGCGCGGAGTGGGTGCGCTGGATCGCACCGTCGTCGTCTCGACCGAGGATCCCGGCGTCCGCGGCGGCGCGCGCTGGCCCACCGATCACCGTGCGTTCCTGCGCGTCGACCGCGGCGCCTCCGTGGTGCTCGCTACCGACGGGCTGAGCGATCCCTTCGACCGGCTCGCGCATCCCGGCACCGGTCTCGGCCTCGAGCTGTGCCTCGAGACGTCCGCCGTCCGCGGCGTCCCCACCGCCGAGCTCTGGAACCACTGGCACTTCCGCCTGCTGTACGAGGCCGCCCGACGGGCCGCCCTCCAGGGGGTGTGCTGCCGCAGCTCCCTCGACACGGCGCGGCTCGCGAACGTCGCGGCGCCGCCCGCCTGGACCGACGAGCAGGGCACCGTCGGCGTCCTCCTGGGCCTGCGCAGCCCCGGCCTGCCCGAGCGGCTCGACCTGGCGACCGGTTACGCCGACCTGGTCACCCTCACGCCGCTGCGGCCGCAGGAGCACGCCCGGGCCTCGGTCGACGCGGGGGCCCTTGCCGAGATCGCCGACCGCCTCCGGGCCCTGCCGCACGAGGAGCTCGTGCACACGGCCCGGCCGCTCGTGGTCTGAGGAGCGTCGCGGCTCAGGAGCCCTCGGCGGGCTCCGGCACCACGGTCATCTCGCCGGTGTTGTTCGCGCTCGCGATGAACTGCTCGATCCACAGGCGGTTCAGCGACGGGCGCTTGCTGCCGTGGAACCGGAAGTGCAGCGGAGTCGTCGGGTGCACCCAGACGGAGCTGCGGCCGTAGCCGGACGACTCCGGCTCGCTCCAGGAGAGGCTGAACGATTCGTTCCGCCGCATCTTGGTGAACATCGCGACCTTGAGGTGCGCGAGGAGCCGGTCCTCGAAGTCGATCTCGAGTGATTGCGGTCCGTAGATCAGTCGTCCCATTGTCTCCGCCGTGAAGTCGTGCCGACGCGCCGGAGTCCCGGACGGCGTCGCGGGCTCCGTGAGCTCGGGAGCCGCCACGGAGAGGATACCGATCCTGCGACCCGGAGGGGTGACACGGCTTTCGCCTCCGCCGGCCGAGGGCGGGATCACCCCGTCAACGACGGACGCCCCGCCGACCGGATCCGGGGATCCTGGTCGACGGGGCGTCGGAAGTCGGAGATTACTCGCCGACGCCGCGGATGTTCGCGGCCTGCGGGCCCTTGCGGCCCTGCTCGACGTCGTACTCGACGTGCTGGTTCTCGACGAGCTCGCGGTAGCCCTGCTTCGCGATGGCGGAGAAGTGCGCGAACACGTCGGCGCCTCCGTCGTCGGGAGCGATGAAGCCGAAGCCCTTTTCGGAGTTGAACCACTTAACGGTGCCAGTAGGCATTTCTTTTCCTTATGTGTTAATGACGCCGACCGAGGCCGGCGTCGTCAGAGTCCGCACGAGTGTGCGGTACCCGCTCGACTCGGCCTCCGCGGGTGAAACACGCGTCTGCCGGAGTCGTCCGGGTCGTCTAGGGGCTGAGCTCGCGCCTCCGGGGGAGGGCGGCTCTGCGGGGGAGAACGTCCCGCGGACCGGGCGAGCCGGTGGAGCGGGGGTCGAACGAGGAACGGCGCGGCTTCCGCGGCGTCCTGTGAAGGGCGGTACCCGCGTGCGAGGCGGGCGTTCGAACCGGACGACCGAGGACGATGCTCTCGGTCGGTGCGGTCTCTATCAGGGGCTGAGTCTCTTCGTCGTCGTGCGACTTCTCAGCCGTGGAATTCGGGCGATCGCCCAGGAGATGTCTCGACTCTACGGGATCACTGCCCCCGAGCGCGACCGCCCGCGTCAGACGGCGCGCCGATCCGCGTGCGCGAGGCGGCCGGAATCGCTGTCCGGGCGGGTCGCGGTGTGCCACGATACGACTCGGATCGCGCCGTTCCCCGCCACAGCCTCCCCGCCACCGTCGCCCCGGAACGAGCCCGGAGCCCGTCCTCCCGAGGTCACCGTGCCCCTGCCTCCCCGGCCCGCCGACGCCGCGGTGCTGCTGCGCGAGCAGCGCGAGGTCGGCGTGCTCTGCGCCCGGCGGGCGGGCGGGGTGCTGACCGCCGCCTCCGCGCTGCACCTGCTCGCCCTGACGCCCGCGCAGCTGACCACGGTGCTGCCGAGCCTGGCGCTGCTGGTCGTCTCGGCGCTCGTGCAGCTCGCGCCCGGCCGATCGGTCGCGACCGGAACGAGGGCCGTGATCCTGGGATCCGCGCTGGACGTCGCGGCACTCGCCGCCTTCCTCTCGCCGGGCGTCGACGCCTCCCTCCGCGCCGTTCTGGGCGGGATCACGATGCTCGCCTCGATGGCGCTGCCGTGCGCGCTGCTCGCCGTCGGCTCCTGGCGGGGCATGCCGTGGGCCGCGGTCCTCGCGCTGCTCCCGGTCCTCGCCCTCGGCGCGGCGGCGACGGGCGCGTCCGGGCGCGCTCCCTTCGTCCTGATCTCGGTCGTCGTCTGCTGGGCGCTGCTGCTGACCGCCGCGCGGTGGCTCGCGGGCAGCGTCGCGCGTGCGCACGTCGGCACCGCCCGCCTCCGGACCGCCCACGACGCCGAGCGCCGCTCGAGCGAGAGCGAGTCCCGGCACCGCGCCGACGCGCGGCTGATGCACGACACGATCCTGGCGACGCTGACGCTGGTGGCGCACCGGGGGGAGGGCGTGCCCGCTCCCGTGCTGCGCGACCGGGCCGCCGCCGACCTGGCCCTCCTGCGCGGTCTGGAGACGGTGGAGGAGCCGGACCCGGACGGGGCGGCCGGGGTGCCGGAGGCGCTCCTCGCGCTCGGTCGGCGGTCGGCGGCGGTGGGCGTGGAGGTGCGCTGGCACGGCGGAGCGCAGCCGCGGATCCGACCGGAGGTGCTCGACGCCGTGGTGCGCGCGACCGGGGAGTGCCTCGAGAACGTGCGGCGCCACTCCGGAGCGGCCCTGGCCCACGTGAGCGTGGCGGAGGAGGCGGGCACGCTCCGCGTCGTCGTCTCGGACGAGGGGCGCGGTTTCGACCCGGCCGCGGTGGCGGCCGGACGCCTCGGCCTCGCGGAGTCGGTCGTCGGCCGGATCGAGGCGGTGGGCGGCACGGTCCGGGTCTTCTCGGCGCCCGGGTCCGGCGCGACCGTGCTGCTGAGCGTGCCGCTGTGAGCGGGTCGCGGCAGGAGGAGGGGACGCTCCTGGAGCTGGTCCGGGCGGCGGACAGGAGCCCGGGCGCGCTGTGGAGCATCCGCGAGCGCCTCACCCGGCCGAACCGCCTGAGCGGGAGCTACCTCGGGCTGGGCTTCCTCACGATGGCGGTGCTGCTCGACATCCGCGGAGTGATCTCGTACCTCTGGTCCCTCGACGCGCGGTCCGCGACCTGGCTGAGCGGACTCTCCTGGCTGCTGGTCGTCGTCGCGAGCGCGGTGGGGGTCTCGATCGCCCTCCGCCGCCACGGCGAGCTGCCGCGCCGGGCCTTCGCGGGCGTCCTCGCTGTGGACGTGGCCGCGCTGCTGCTCGAGTTCGCCGACCACGCCCTGCCGACACCGGCTCCGATGTACTACCCGTCGGTCTGCGTGGGAGTGGGCGCGGGCGTGATCGCGCTGATCACCTTCCAGCCGCTCTCGCGCTCGTTCCTCGCCCTGGTGGTCCTGGTCGGGCTCACGGCGCTCGGCCTCGTCGGCCAGGCGCTCCTCGGCGACGGAGGCGCCGCCCTCGCGGTGAGCAACGTCCTCCTCGCCGTCGCGCCCGCGGCCGTGTGCGTCGTCGTGCTCACCTCGCTCGACCAGTACGTGCGGCGCACGCTCGACCGCAGCCTGGCCGACGGCACCGTCCACGCCGCGGACGACGAGTTCTCGCAGGTGGACGCCCGCATCGAGGAGCTCCTCGAGCGGGTCCGGACGCCGGTGCCGCTGGACGAGGAGCTGGGCGAGCGGGCGCGGGTGCTCGGAGACGAGCTCCGCGAGGCGCTCGCCCGCAGCCACGACCGCACCTGGCTGAGGATCGCGGTGGAGGAGTCGGCGCTGCTGTCCTCCGCTGTCGCGCTCGACGATCCGAGCGGGGCCGCGGCGCTGCTGGCCCCGCTCGACCGCTCGCGGCTGCTCTCGGTGCTCTGGCTGCTCACCGCCCCCGCGGGGAGGATTCCGCTCGCCGTCCGCCTGGAGCCGGGCCAGGGCGGCGGGGTGGAGCTCGCCCTGGTCGCCGCGGGCATCCGCACCCGCGACCTCGACCGCTCGGTCTGGGGCATCCTCAGCGAGCTCGGCGAGTACCGCACGACGACCGACCACGGCGCGACGAGGATCCTCGTCGCCCACCGGCCCCGGAGGAGGACGACGACATGAGCGACGAGCCCGCGATCACGCTGGCCATCCTCGACGACCACCCGATCCTGCTGGCGGCGCTGGCGGAGTGGATCCGCCGCTCGGGCACGGACATCCGCGTGGCGGCGACGGCCGGCACCTGGACGGACCTGCTCGCGCACCCGGCCTTCCCGACCGACGTGGTGCTGCTCGACATCGACCTCGGCGACGAGCTCGACCTCGCCATGAAGATCCGGATCATC
This sequence comes from Rathayibacter sp. AY1C5, assembly GCF_002931705.1. Classification (NCBI taxonomy): domain Bacteria; kingdom Bacillati; phylum Actinomycetota; class Actinomycetes; order Micrococcales; family Microbacteriaceae; genus Rathayibacter; species Rathayibacter sp. AY1C5. Next base: position 68,647 of record NZ_PSWD01000007.1, on the reverse strand, counting down.
GCGGCCGCCGGCGCCGCCACGATCATCATCAGCACGCACTCCGAGCCGGGGACGATCAGCCGGGCGCTCGAGGCCGGAGCGCACGGCTACGTGGTCAAGAGCGAGCGGACCGAGACGATCCTCGCGGCGATCCGGGCGGCGGCGCGCGACGAGCGCTTCCTGACGGCGCAGACGCGGGAGCTGCTCGGGGCAGACCGCCCGGGCACCCTGACGCACCGCGAGCGGGAGATCGTCCGCCTCTTCGTCGACGGGATGCCGCTGAAGCAGGTCGCCACGCTCCTCGGCATCACCCAGGACGCCGCGCGGAGCTCGCTGCGCAGCGCCCGGGGCAAGTACCGGGCGGAGGGGCTGGCCGTCGGCACGAAGATCTCGCTCCGCCGGCAGGCGCTGCGCGACGGGATCGTCGAGCGCTAGGCGCGCGCTCGACGATCCCGGGGGCCTAGACCGTCTCGGCGCGCTTCTGCCGCGCGGGCTCGGCGGGGTCGGAGGGTCCGTTCCAGATCGAGACGATGCCCCAGACGACGGCCGCGATCGGCACGGCCAGCACGGCGCCGACGATGCCGGCGAGGACGGTGCCCACGGTCAGGGCGATCAGGACGATCAGCGGGTGCAGCTTCAGCGAGCGCGCCATCACGACCGGCTGGAGGAAGTTGCCCTCGAGCTGGTTGACCCCGATGACGACCAGGATCACGATCAGCGCGGCGACCGGGCCGTTGGCGACCAGGGCGACGAGAGCGGCGAGGATGCCGGCGGCCGTGGCTCCGACGATCGGGATGAACGCGGTGAGGAAGACGATGACGGCCAGCGGGATCGCCAGCGGCACCTGGATGATCGCCAGCGCGACACCGATGCCGATCGCGTCGACCGCCGCGACGGTCGCCGTTCCGCGGACGTAGCCGCCCAGCACGTCGACCGTCTTGTGCCCGACGCGCTTGGCGCGCTCGTAGCCCGAGCCGGTGAAGGGGCGCAGGAGGAACTCCCAGATCTTCGGGCCGTCCTTCATGAAGAAGAAGAGCACCACGATCATCAGCACGAGGCCGGTGATGAAGTTCGCCGCTGCGGAGACGCCCGCGAGCGCGCCGTTGCCGAACGAGCTGGAGGTGAGGAAGTCGACGACCGACTGGCGGGCGGACTCGATCTGCTCGTCGGTGATCTGGAAAGGCAGGTGCTGCACGTAGTCCTGCAGCGAGGTGATGCCGTCGGAGGCGCTGCTGACCAGCTCGTCCCACTGGTTGCGGACCGCGACCGTGATCAGCCAGCCGACCGCGCCGAGGATCGCGAGCAGCCCGATCAGCGCCAGCCAGGTCGCGAGGATCGACGGCACGCCCTTGCGCCGCATCCACGCCAGGACCGGGTGGATCGCCGCGGCGAGGATGAGCGCGATCATCACGGGGATGAGCACCAGCGTGAGCTGCGTCATCGCGAAGACGAGCACCGAGGCCAGCAGGAGGACGATGACCACCTGGAGGCAGCGGGTGGCGAACCGGCCGAGGCCGTCGCTCCAGACCCGCCGCTGCGGATCGGGTGCGCTCGGCTGCGGCGCGGCGGCGCTGGTCGAGGAGTCGTTGCGGTCGAAGAAGCCCATGGAGGGACGGTATCGGCTCGGGCCGACCTGCCGTCCCTCCTTGACACCCGGCCGCGCCGCGGCGATCCGGGGGTCAGAGACCGGCGGGCTTCTCCGGCGTGCGCAGCCAGGTGTCGAAGAAGTCCGCCAGGTCGGAGCCGGAGACGTTCTCGGCCAGGGCCTGGAAGTCGGCGGTCGTCGCGTTCGAGTAGCGGTTCTCGGAGGCCCAGCGCTTCAGCAGCACGCCGAACGCGTCCGCGCCGATCCGGTCGCGGAGGGCGACGAGGGTCAGGCCGCCGCGGGCGTAGACGGGCGCGTCGAAGAGGCCCGCGGCTCCGGGGTCGGCGACGGCGGTCGACCAGAACGGGTCGTCGGCGGGAGCGGCGGCGACCCGGGCGGCGGACTCGGTGACGCTCGCGCCGCCGGTGTGCTCCTCCCAGAGCCACTCGGCGTAGGTCGCGAAGCCCTCGTTCAGCCAGATGTCGGACCAGGTCTCCGGAGTGACGCTGTCGCCGTACCACTGGTGCGCGGTCTCGTGCGCGACGGTCGACTCGTCCGCGCCGCCGGAGTAGAACGAGCGGCCCTGGGTCTCGAGGGCGTAGCCGATCCGCTCGTCGTCGACCACGGCTCCGGCCGAGCGGAACGGGTACGGGCCGAAGACGGAGGAGAAGTAGTCGATGATCGCGCCCTGCTTCGCGAGCGCCGCCTCGGTGCGGGCGCGGGTGTCGCCGGTGATGTCCCGGTCGATCGCGTCGATGGTCGTCACGCCGCCCCGGGTGGAGCGGACCAGGTCGTAGTCGCCGATGTTCACCATGGCGAGGTAGCTCGCCATCGGGCTGGTCTCGACCCAGCGCGAGGTCGTCCACCCCTTCGACGTGGTGGGGGAGCCGACCGGCAGGCCGTTCGCGACCACCGTCCGGCCCTCCGGGACCGTGATGCTGAAGGTGTAGCGCGCCTTGTCGGCGGGCGAGTCGTTGACGGGGTACCAGGTCGAGGCGCCGTCCGGCTCGCTGGCGACCAGGGCGCCGTCGTCCGTCGACCACCAGCCGAAGGGGGCCCCGGTGCCGTCGACGGGGTTCCCGGTGGTCCCGGCGTAGTCGATGCTCACCAGCGCGGGCAGGCCCTTCCGGAGGGTCCGGGCGGGCGTGACGGTCAGCTCGTCCCCCGACTGCGAGAACCGGGCGCCCCCGGCGTTGACGGTGACCTTCGAGACGGTGAGGCCGGTCAGGTCGAAGGAGAGCGAGCGCAGGTCCTTCTGGGGCGCGAGGGTGACCACGGCCCTGCCGCCGAGGGCCCGGGTCGCCGGATCGTACTTCAGGACGAGGCTGTAGGTGAGGGCGTCGAAGCCGCTGCTGCCGAGGCCGGGGAAGTACGGATCGCCGGCGCTGGTGCCCCCGTCGACGGCGCCCGCGCGGGCGGCGGGGGAGGCGATGGCGGCGGGTGCGAGGAGGAGGGAGGAGGCCACGAGCGCGCTGAGCGCGGCTGACGCACGGAATGTCATGTCCGCACGCTAGCGGGCGGGCGTTTCGTGCGCGTGTCGGCACCGTGCCGAGGAGAAGCCTCGTCGATCGACGGACGGGCGATGACGCTCCTGCCGGGGCGAGTCAGCTGCGGAATCCGTCGCGGCCACGGAGCATCGCACGGTGGAACTACCCATTCGAGCCGCCGGAGCCCCGCGGATCGTTGCGGCGGCGACGGATTCCGCACTACAGTCGCCGTGTTCATGCAGGTGCATGGGGTGCGGTACCCGAAGCCGCACTGCACCGCCCTGCTCGGAGCAGACGCCTCCGCCGGGAGGGATGACGATCCTCTCTCCCGGCGGGAGGCGGACCGGGCGGATCCGCCCGGCCGCCGCCGGCGCTACGCCGGGACGCGCACCGTCAGCCCGCCGGGCTCGATCCAGGTGCGGAACGCCGAGGTCGAGCCGAACGGATCGCCGTCGAGCTCGATCTCCTGCGCGTGCTCGAGGCGGACCGTGAGGTCGCGGCCCTTCACGTACCGCAGGGCCGACACCTCCTTGGTCAGGCCCATCAGCTTCTTGCCGACGACGCCGCTGCGGCGGAGCACGCCGTTCTCCCACACCACCTTGAAGATGATCTGCACCCAGCCGAAGAAGCCCTCGGGGCGCAGCAGGACGATGTCGAACTCGCCGTCGTCGACGGCCGCGTCCGGCAGCAGGAGGATGTTCGCCGGCAGGGCGCCGCAGTTGCCCACGATGATCGTGTGCGCGCGCACCTTGCGGGTCTTCGAGCCGTCGAGGCGGTAGCGGAACTCGAGCTGGTTCTTGTCGAGCAGGGCCTTCCGCAGCGCGTCCACGTAGGCGAGCCAGCCGGCCCGCTTCTTGAGGTCGTCGTCGGTGTTGGCGAGCATCTTCGCGTCGATCCCGAGGCCCGCCATCACGACGTAGGCGTGGCGGTCGCGGCCCGTGGAGGTCTCGATGTCGATCATCCCGACGTCGATCGCCCGGTCCTGTCCGGAGAACGCGACGGTCAGGGAGTTGTCGATGTCGTCGAGCGTGAGGTTCAGGTTGCGGGCGAGCAGGTTGCCGGTGCCGGAGGGCAGCAGCGCGAGCGAGGCGTCGGAGCCGCGGAGGGCCTCCGCCACGACGCGGACCGTCCCGTCGCCGCCGGCCGCGATCACGACGTCGGCGCCCGCGGCGAGGGCCTCCTTCGTCTGACCGGCTCCGGGGTCCTCGACGGAGGTCTCGTACCAGAGCGTCTCCTCCCAGCCGGCGGCCTCCTCGGCGCGCTTCACAGCGGCCTTCACCGACTCCAGGTCGACCTTGACGGGGTTGTAGACGAGCGCGGCACGGCGGCGCTCAGGCATCGTCGCGGCTCTCGTCGAGCTCGTCGCCGTTCTCGTCGACACGGCCCGGACGCACGGCGGCGTCCTCGCGGATGTCGATGCGGGTGTCGCCGGCCTCGGTGGTGGAGACCTCGATGCGCGGGGCCGCGTCGGCCTCCGTCGCCTTCGGGGCGCTGGTCAGCTGGTCGTGGCGGTCGTCCGCGCTCTGGTCGGTCATGCCTGGACGGTAGCAGCGGGCGATCCGCGCCCGCGCGGGCTTGCGTCAGCGGCTGCGTGCCGCCTGAAGACCCCAGAGCACGAGCGGGATCTGGAGCGGGAGGCGCAGCAGCGTGATCACCCGGGTCCGAGGCCGACGGGCGTCCCGCGCCATCTGCACGTTGCCGGGGAGGACGGCGGCCATCAGGGCGGCGGAGGCGAGACCGCCGGCCGCGCGGGTCCGCGGGTGCAGCGTCGCGGCCGCGCAGACCAGCTCCGCCGCTCCCGAGACGAGGACCCATCCGCGCGCCGAGCCGGGCATCCCTCGCGGGACGACCGCGTCGAAGGTCCGCGGGTGCACCAGGTGCACGACTCCCGAGACCGCCATCGCCGACACGAGCACGAGCGGGCCCGCGCCCAGGCGGCTCATCGGCCCTCCGCCCCGCGCTCGAGCGGAGCGACGTGGTCGAGGATCCGGCGCCACTCGCGCACGAGCGCCAGCCGGCCGGCCCCGTCGACCGTCACGGTGCGCGCCCGCGCGAGGCGGCCGCGGTACCAGCGGCCGTCCTCGGCGCTCGCCACCGGGTCCGCGTCGCCGTGGACCAGGAGCGTCTCGGCGGTCACCCGGTCGAGGTCGTCGGCCCAGGAGCCGTCGCGGAGCGCCGCGAGGTCGGTCGCGGCGCCGCTCGAGCCCTGCCGCCAGCCCTCGGCGAGCATCCGCTCCAGCCGGTTGCGCAGTCCGCCGTGGGTGGCGAGCACCGGGTCGTCGGAGTCGATCCCGAGCGCGTCCAGGCCCGGCTGCGTCTGCGGGAGGGCGGCGGCGATCGCGTCGGCGTCCTCTCCGCGGAGGGTCTCGCGCCGCTCCCACGCGCTGGTGGGGTGCACGATCACGCCGGCCTGCGGGGGCGCGGGGGTGCCGACCAGCGCGAGGCGGTCCACGAGGTCGGGGTGCCGGGCCGCGAGCGAGAGCGCGAACGCGCCGCCGGAGCCCCAGCCGACCACGCCGACGCTGCCGAAGCGGGCGCCCTCGACCATGCGGGCGGTGCGCTCGGAGCGGCGCAGGTACTCGGCGAGGTCGTCCGCGCGGTCCTCGACGCGGCCGTGAGCGGCGTCGACCGGGTCCGAGGCGCCGTAGCCGGGGCGGTCGAGGATCAGCAGGTGCAGACCCCACGGACCGGTGACGGTCGGGTCGGGGTCGAAGCCGCCCGCTCCGGGAGTGGGGTGGCAGAACACCACCAGCCGGTCGGCGACGGGATCGCCCGCCGCCGAGACGCCCATCCCGCGGCCGGACCGCAGCTCGAAACGGTGGTTCGCCATGTCGCCTCCCGGGTGCGCCGAGGGTCGGCGCGTCGCCCCCAGTCAAGCGGAGACGGCGGCCCGCGCGCTGGGCCTTGTGCCGGAGCGGGAGCAGTCGGACGCGTCCGGAGCGGGCGTGCTCGATGCGGGTGGTGCGACCGTCGTCAACCCCGGTGACGCGCCCTCCGCCGTCCGGTGGACTGGACGGTCCCTCGAGGAAGGACCACCCGTGATCCGCACAGCACTGCCCGCGACCGTCGACGACGTGGAGCTCGACCCGGTCGGCGACGACGGCTGGCGGGTCCGCGCCCGCACCGAGGACCCGCGGGAGCCGGAGGCCGTGCTCGGCTTCATCACGCCGGTCGACGGCGGCTTCGAGGCGCACCGCCTCGGGCTGCCGCAGGAGGACGTGACCTGCCCGTCGCTCGAGGACGCGCTCTCGAGGTACGTCGCCGAGGAGCCGCTGCCCGCGTGGATCCGCTCCGCCCGGAAGGATCCGCGGACCGGCTTCCTCGGCGAGCGGGAGGTCGTGGTCGGCACCCCCGAGGCCGAGGGGGCGGGCCTCCTGGTCGTGCACGTCGACGGCGAGCTCGCCGGGCACGTCGTCGCGACCACCCCGATCGCCTTCGTCGCCGAGCGCGGCGACCTCCCGCCCCTCGTCGTCGAGTCGATGGACGGGCTCCTCGCGCTCGTCTCGGGACTGCGCCGGTAACCCCTGCCCCCCGCGGAGGTCGACCCCCGTGGCAGGCGGCCGGCCGCCGCCTAGCGTGCTGGGAGCGGGCCGGCACCGCCGCCGCCCCGCACCACGGACGACGAAGGGAATCACCATGACCGACTTCACCGACCGCACCGCGATCATCACCGGCGGCGCCGGAGGCATCGGCCTCGCGACCGCCCGCGCGCTCCTGGACGCCGGAGCCCGCGTCGTGCTGGTCGACATCGACCAGTCGGCGCTCGACGAGGCGGCCGCGGGCCTCGAGGCGGAGGGGCGCGTCCTCACCGTCCGCGCCGACGTCTCCGACCCCGACGACGTCGACCGCTACGTGAGCGCGACCGTCGACGCCTTCGGCGGGATCGACGTCTTCTTCAACAACGCCGGCATCGAGGGGAGGGTGGCGTCGATCGTCGACACGGCCCCCGAGGACTTCGACCGCGTCATCGGCATCAACCTGCGCGGTGCCTTCCTCGGGCTCCGCTCCGTGCTGCCGCGGATGATCGAGCAGGGGCGGGGCAGCGTGATCAACACCTCCTCCGTCGCCGGGCTCGACGGCGCCCCGGGCCTCAGCCCCTACGTCGCCTCGAAGCACGGGGTCGCCGGGCTCACCAAGAGCGCGGCCCTCGAGGTCGCGGGCACCGGCGTCCGGGTCAACTCGATCCACCCGTCGCCCGTGAACACGCGGATGATGCGCTCGATCGAGGCGGGCGGCGGCGACGCTGAGAAGCAGCGTGCCGCCTACGAGGCCGGGATCCCGCTCGGACGCTACGCCGAGGCCTCGGACATCGCCGCGCTGGTGCTCTTCCTCGCCTCGGACGAGAGCTCGTTCATCACGGGCGCCCAGTACCGGATCGACGGCGGGATGGGCGCCGGGCAGTAGCGGCGCGGGCCGGGCCGCGGGCGGGAGCCGTCGTCGCCGACGCACCGTCCGTTCGCCCGATGTTCACGTGACGCCGCGGAGGAGGGGAGCGAGGATGGGGGCGTGTCCCGTCGCCTCCTCCTCCCCGTCGCCGGCGTCCTCGCCGCGGCCCTCGCTGCCGGCGGGCTGACGCTCCTCGTCTGGACGATCGACGAGACGCCGTTCGCACGGCCCGACGCCGGCTTCGACCGTCTGACGAGCGAGGTCGCCGCGGTGCCCGGAGTCTCCCTCGATGGCGCCGAGCGCTGGGTCGAGGCGCCGGCGTTCGGCCCGCCGACCTCCTGGGTCGGGGTCGCGGTCGAGGAGCCGGCGCTCGCCGACGCCCTCGCGACGGCCTGCGCGACCGAGTACGCGGATCCGGTGCTGTGGTCGTTCCGGGCGACGTCCGCAGGCGGGAACACCCTCTCCTTCGCGGGCGCGGAGGAGCCGACCGCCGCGTGCCCCGCTCCCGCTGTCGACGCGTCGGCCCTGCTCGAGCGGATCGACGGGCTCGGCCGCGACCTGGAGCTGCACGCGTCGCTCCGCGAGGGGTCCTTCGCCCTCGACTCCTTGGAGGACGTCTCCGGCGGGCTGCCCGCGCTGCTCCCGATCGTCCGGGCGGCGGAGGACCTGCGGGACGCTGCGGGCGCGGAGCGGGGCGCCCCGGTCGAGATCTCCGGTCCCTGGGCCGCGATCACCGTCGGTCCCGGCGAGCAGGAGCGGACCGCCGCGCTGCTCACGACCCTCGTCGAGGAGCACGGCGTCACCGCCTACTGGGCGACCGAGGACGGCCTGCGGATCGTCGCGCCCGACGGCGGGCACGCCGCGATCGAGGCCGCTGTGCGCGACTCCGGGCTGCCGGTGGCCGACCGGTCCCTGCGCTTCGAGGCCGACGAGTCCTGACGCCGGGCGGCCGTGAACGGGTGCGGCCTGGCTCAGACCTCGGTGGCGGGTGCTCGACGGGCTCCCCGGCTCACGACGGGAGGCACCTCCAAGACGGGGACTGCACGCTTCATGAACCGGTCGAAGTCCGGAACAGTGAACGCGGCGTACCCGTGCTCGGGAGTGAACAGGAGCCCCATCCCGATCAGCTCCGCGCGGACCGATCCGAGCTGAGTGGACGCGCGCTCCAGAAGCGCCGCGACGTCGCCCGCTTTCTGGGGCTCTGGTCCGAGCTCCGCCATGGCTCGCATGTACGCGGTCTGAAGTGGACTCGCCCGATCGAGTCGCACGCGGAAGAAGGAGCTGTCCAGCTTCGCCTCGTAGGCCTCCCTCGCCAGTTCGACGTCCTCCCGGTGGATGCGATCGTTCTCAGCCACCGTCCAGACCTGGTAGCCCAGTTCCTGGATGAAAGAGGGGTATCCGGTCGTGATCTCGACTGCGAGTTCAACAGCGTCGTCGTCGTAGACCGCGCCCTCGGCCGCTGCCGGCTCTCGGAGAGCCGCTACCGCTTCGTCGTGATCGAGCGAGTCGATCCGCGGAAAGGTGAAGAGCCGCTCGGCGTACGATCTCGCATCGCCCGCTAGCTCGGCGATCTGCGGAAGACCGGCACCGACGAACGTGACGGGGAGGCTCCGCTGCACGGTCTTGTGGATGGCTTGGATGAGCGCTTCGAGCTGCGGTGAGTCGAGGAACTGGACCTCGTCGATGAGCAGGACGATCCCCTCGCCCTGCTCGGCCGCCGCTTCACCCACGGCGACGAGGACGTCCGTCAGGTCCAGTCCGAGATCCCGATGATCGGCCACTCCTTCTGCCGGCGGTACATCCCATCCGATGGACCACTCGCCGTCCGCTCCGACAGACACCGCGAAGGCGCTCAAGACCGCGGCGGCGTGCCTCCCGCGGTCGGTCCATCTCGCGCGGGGAGACAGGCGGAGGAGTGCCGCCTTGAGCTGGGATGCCAGCACCTGGCGGAACCGGCCCTCGTCGTGCTTGACCGCCTCGAACTCGATCACTGTCCCCGTTCTCCTCTTGGGCGATCGTCCGGAAGCCGTTGAGAAGGACCGTCTTTCCGACGCCCCGCAGCCCCGTGATGATCATCGACTGGTTCGTGCGGCCCCGTCGCAGGCACGTCAGCAGGGTGCGGAACGCCTGGGTCTGCTCGTCTCTGCCGATGAGGATCTCCGGTCGCGCTCCCGCGTTCGGCGTGTAGGGATTGTCGACGGCATCCATACGGGCCGGTTCAGGAGTCTTACTGTGCTTTATCCAGATCGAGTGAAGCGCAGTAAAGCCATCGAACGGCGCCCGTCACGCGCGCCAGGCCGCCAGCTCCTCCGCAGCCGCCAGGACGCGGTGGGTCGGCGAGAGGTCGAGGACGCACGCGCCTGAGCGCCTGCGAGGCCCGGATCCCGCCTCCTGGACCCGCGACCCAGGGAACGCTGGCAGGATGTACGGGACGGTCGGTGCGCGAGAGCGCGCCGCACGGACGGCGCCGCCCGCTGAGAGCGGCCCCGCCCGGCCCCGTCCCGCACACCTCCACCCGCTCCCGACAGCGCTCACAGCGCCGGAGCGACACATCACCGCGGCCCGACCGGGCGCGCGGTCGGACCCTGCGCCGCGCGCCCGCGTCCAGCCACTCCCTCCCGGAAGAACCGCATGAGAAACGCCAGAACCGCCAAGCCCGCCCGCCACCACCTCGAGCTCCCCAAGCCCAAGCCCCTCGAGAAGGGCGCCATGCGGATCACCCCGCTCGGCGGCCTCGGCGAGATCGGCCGCAACATGACCGTCTTCGAGCACAAGGGCAAGCTGCTCATCGTCGACTGCGGCGTCCTCTTCCCCGAGGAGAACCAGCCCGGCATCGACGTGATCCTCCCCGACTTCGCCGCGATCCGCTCGCGCCTGAAGGACATCGAGGCCATCGTCCTCACCCACGGCCACGAGGACCACATCGGCGGCGTGCCGTACCTCCTCAAGGAGCGCGGCGACATCCCGATCATCGCCTCGACCTTCACCCTCGCGCTGATCAGCGCGAAGCTGCAGGAGCACCGCATCACCCCGCGCACGCGCCCGGTGAAGGAGGGCGACCGGATCGACGCCGGCGTCTTCGACCTCGAGTTCCTCGCCGTGAACCACTCCATCCCGGACGGGCTCGCCGTCGCGATCCGCACCGAGGCCGGCCTCGTGCTGCACACGGGCGACTTCAAGATGGACCAGTTCCCGCTCGACGGGCGCACCACCGACCTCCCCGGCTTCGCGCGCCTCGGCGACGAGGGCGTCGACCTGTTCCTGGTCGACTCCACGAACGCCGACGTCCCCGGCTTCGCGATCTCGGAGGGCGACCTCGCCCCCGCGATCGACCAGGTGTTCCGCACCGCGCCGCGCCGCATCGTCGTGTCCAGCTTCGCGAGCCACGTGCACCGCATCCAGCAGGTCCTCGACGCCGCGCAGCGCCACGGCCGCAAGGTCGCCTTCGTCGGCCGCTCGATGGTCCGCAACATGGGCATCGCCGCCGACCTGGGCTACCTCAAGATCCCGGCCGGCCTCGTCGTCGACATGAAGGTGCTCGAGAAGCTCCCCGCGACCGAGATCGTGATGATCTGCACCGGTTCGCAGGGCGAGCCGATGGCGGCGCTCTCGCGCATGGCCAACAAGGACCACATCATCGACATCGGCCCCGGCGACACCGTGCTGCTGGCCAGCTCGCTGATCCCCGGCAACGAGAACGCGATCTACCGGATCATCAACGCCTTCACCCGCTGGGGTGCCACCGTCGTGCACAAGGGCAACGCCAAGGTGCACGTCTCGGGCCACGCCAGCGCGGGCGAGCTCGCCTACTGCTACAACATCCTGCGCCCCACCGCGGTGCTCCCCGTGCACGGCGAGTGGCGCCACCTCACCGCGAATGCGGCGATCGCGACGCGCACCGGGATCGACGAGAAGGACGTCTTCGTCATCGAGGACGGCGTCTCGATCGACCTGGTGAAGGGCCGCTCGCGCATCAGCGGGCGCATCCCGGCCGACCAGATCCTGGTCGACGGCACCACGATGGGCGTCGCCACCGAGGACGCGATGAACGACCGCATCGTCCTCGCCGAGGAGGGGGCCATCACGGTCCTCGCCATCGCCGACCTCGACCGCGGCACGCTCGGCGAGCCCGTCGAGTTCTTCACCCGCGGCTTCGTCGAGGAGCCGGGCTGGAAGGCCAATGCGAGCAAGGCGATCGACGACGCCGTCCTGCAGGCCGCGGGCAAGCCGGTCGAGCTCGAGGCCATGGAGGCGCTGATCACGCGCACCCTCGGCCGCTGGCTGACCCGCCGCCACCGCCGGAACCCGGTCATCACCACCATCGTCGTCGAGGAGTAGGCGCCTTCCACGCCGCCCTCCGCCTCCGCTACCCCCTGCCCCGCGAGGCGCGGGCGGAGCAGAGTGGGAGGGTCGGCAGGTCGCCGACGCGAAGGGAGAGCGCCATGAGCACCGACCGCACCACGGGTGAGGACACCGAGAAGACCGAGGACCTCCCCGACGGCACCGGGACGGACACCTCCTCCGGTGGCGGCGACACCGACACCGTCTCCGGCGGCGAGCCGGACGAGCCCGCCGAGTAGGGCCGTGAACGACGAAGGGCGGGACCGCGAGGTCCCGCCCTTCGTCGTTCCGCCGATCAGATCAGCGGGCCGTCGCTCTCGCTCGAGCGGCGGGTGACCTGCTCGCCGCTGGCCGGGTCGACGGCCGAGCGCGTGGTCGAGACGGCCTGGCGGCGGCGCGTCAGCAGGACCAGCCCGAGGATCAGGCCGACCGCTCCGGCCGCCATGAGGATGTAGCCGACCAGCTTCAGGTCGATCCCGGACACCTGCACGTCCACCGCGAAGGCGAGGACCGCGCCGACGACGAGGAGGAAGATCCCTGCTCCGATGCTCATTGCGTGCTCCTTCTGACTGCCGCCGGAGCGCACGCGGGAAGCGCGCAGGGGCACCGGCGATCGCCCCACGGTAGACCCCGGGTCCGGCGGCCCCCAGGCCTTCCGGCGGGAGCCTCCGGGGGTGTAGGGCGGTGCGGGTCAGCGGTCGGAGACGCGGAGCATCACGCGGGTGCGGTCGGCGCGGGTGACCAGGCCCTCGATCAGGAGGAACACGCGGTACTCGAGCCGGTACTTCGCCAGGAACACGCGGCCCAGGCGCTCGACCTCGCCGGGGTCGGCGTCGATCTCCGCGGCGGCCTCGACCGGCACCGCGTAGTCGGAGACGCGGCCGCGGCGGTCGCACGGGACGAGGGTCACCCGCGCGTCGTTGCGGAGGCGCTTCACCTTGCCGCTGCGGCGGGGAGTGGTGACGATCAGCTCGTGGCCGTCGCGGGCGATCCAGACCGGGGTCGAGACGGCGTCCCCGGACTTCCGGAACGTGGTGAGCGAGACGAAGCGCTCGTCGGCGAGGGCGGTGAGGTCCTGGGAGAGGGGCATGTCCGAAGTAGAGCGGCCGGGAGCGGTCACCGCAAGCCTCCGTGGCACCTCGATCCGCCCCCGTAGGGTGGAGTGATGACCGACGCGACGCCTCTGATCGGCCCGACCGAGGCGCCCGATCTGCACGTGATGACCTACAACATCCGCCGGCGGATGCCGCGCCTCACCTCCCGCGCCGTCGACCAGTGGGACCGGCGCCGCCCGCTCGTCCAGCGGGTGCTGGAGCAGGAGCGCCCCTCGATCCTCGCCGTGCAGGAGGCGCTGCCGGACCAGTCGGCCGCCGTGCACGAGGCGCTGGGCTCCTCCTTCGAGGCGATGGGCTTCGGCCGGGACGCGGACCGCGGCGGCGAGCGCGTGATGCTCTTCGTCGACCGCAGCCGCTACGCCGTCCGGCACTGGACCCAGATCGCCCTCTCGGACACCCCGGACGTCGCCGGCTCGCGCAGCTGGGGCAATCGCATCCCGCGCACCGCGGTGATCGCGGAGCTGACCGATCACGCGACCAGCCGCGAGCTCACCGTGATCTCGACCCACTTCGACCACATCTCGCGGCGCTCGCGCCAGCGCTCCGCCGAGCTGATCGCCCGCCGCGTCCTCGAGCTCGGACGCCCCGCGATCGTGATGGGCGACACCAACACCGACGTCGACACCGTCCCCTACCGGACGATCCTCGAGGAGGGCCGCCTCGCGGACGCGTGGGAGACGGCGGAGAAGCACCTCACCCACTCGTGGAGCACCTTCTCGAACTACCGCGCGCCGGCGCCGGGCAAGCGGATCGACTGGCTGCTCGTCAGCGAGGGCGCCTTCGAGGTCGTCTCCGCGGGGATCAACGCCGTCCGCTACGGGGGAGCGGCGCCCTCCGACCACGAGCCGGTCCAGGCCGTGCTGCGCTTCACGAAGCCGTGAGCGGCTCCGCCCTCGTCGAGACCTTCCTCGAGCCCCCGCGCACCCGCGGGGAGTGGACGGCCGACGGCATCCGCGCGATCGGGGCGGCGAGCATCGTGGCGGCCGCGATCGGCTGGGACCTGGTCGACGTGGCGGTGCTCGCGCTCGCGGCGATCGGGCTGGTGCTGCCGCGCTTCCTCGGCATCCGTCCGGCGCTCGACGCCCTCTTCGGGCTCGCGCTGCTCGTGGCCTCCTGGAGCAGCGTCCTCGGCCTCTACGAGGCCTGGCCGCAGTGGGACCTGGTCGTGCACTGCGTGCTCAACGGGCTGATCGCCGCGGTGGCCTACATCATCGCCGCGCGGGCCGGAGTCGTGCCGGCGGTCGCGGGCGATCGCGGGCCGCTGCTCCCGGCGGTCGTGCTCTGCGCCTGCTTCGGGACGACGGCGGGCGTCCTGTGGGAGTGGGGCGAGTGGGCGGGGCACCGCTTCATCGACTCCTCGATCTTCGTCGGCTACGAGGACACGCTCGGCGACCTCGCCGCAGGTGCGCTGGGCTCGATCCTCGCCGGCGCGCTGATGCGCTTCTGGTCCGCGAAGTCCCGGGTGGTCGGACCGGGCGCCTCGCGCGGCGTCGGAGGTGCGGCGTAGCCTGTCCCGCATGTGCGGCCGCTTCGCGATGGACTCCGAGACCGATGAGCTGATCCGCGAGTTCGTCGCCGCGGGCGGGCGCGCCGAGGACTGGGCGCCCGACTACAGCGTCGCTCCCACCGACGTCGCGCCGATCGTCCGCGAGCGGCTCCACGACGGCGAGCGGGAGCGCGAGCTGGAGCTCGCGTCCTGGGGCTTCACCCCGTCCTGGTCGAAGGGCAGGGGGCCCTCGCCGATCAACGCGCGCCTCGAGTCGGTCGCGACGAACGGCCTGTTCCGCGGGGCGTTCGCCAAGCAGCGCGCGATCGTCCCGATGCGCGGGTACTACGAGTGGGAGACCCGCGCCGACGGCAAGCAGCCCTGGTTCCTGCAGGGCGAGGAGCCGATCCTCGCCGCGGCCGGCCTCTACACGGCCCGCAAGGAGGGCGACGACTGGCGCGTCTCCTTCACGATCATCACCCGCGAGGCGCGCGACGCCTCCGGCGAGGTGCACGACCGGATGCCCGTGTTCCTCACGCCCGACGTGCGCGACGCCTGGCTCGACCCGGCTCCGCTCGCCTCCGCCGAGGAGATGCTCGCCACCCTCGACCGGGCGTCCGTCGCGATGGCCTCGACCGTCACGGCCCACCCGGTCGACCGCCGCGTGAACAACTCCCGCACCGTCGACCGCCGCGACCCGGGCCTGCTGACGCCGGTCGCCTGAGGCCGTTCGCTCGGAAGGCGCGGGACGATCCGCGCGATCTGCGGAACCCCCCGGGCGAGGGCGGACGACGGGTGGTGGGTGGACCGGAGAGCACGGGAGGGGCGGAGCCGCGGCCCCGCCCCTCCCGGGCGTCCTACTTCGTGCCGGCGTGACCCGGGAACGGCTTGCCGTTCAGCGAGACCTCGTCGGGGTCGACCTCGACGTCGCCCACGTCGTCCGGGCCGCCCGTGCCGGGCACGGCCTTCACCTCGGCGGAGCCGGAGACCTCGGTGCGGCTCTCCGCCGGATCCGAGTCCTGCTTGGCCTCGGTCTCGCGCTCGCTGCCGGGCGACTCCGAGATGTCCTTCTCGATGGTCTCGCTCTCGGAGGAGGTGGCGGGAGCCGCCCCGTCCGGCTTGCCGATGGTCGAGCCCTGGTCGTCCTGCTCCGTGCGGTCCTGGTCCATGTCGTCGCCTTTCGTCGGGACCTCCGACGCTACGTCGGGGCGCGCGCGGGGGCACCCGCTTGACAGCCCGGCCGGGGGAGGGCGGCGTGCAGGGTCGACGTACTACCCTGGGTCGACGGTCGCACCGGGGGGCGCGGCACACCCGCCGCCGACCGCGAGGAGGACCCGTGGCATCCCACCGGACAGGCGACACCCGCATCGTCGGGACGACGGTCGACGGCCGGTACACGATCGAGGAGCTCATCGGCCGCGGCGGCATGGCCACGGTCTACCGGGCGCGAGACGGCGTCCTCGGCCGCTCCGTCGCGCTGAAGATGTTCGCCCCCGGCATCGACGACGCGCAGGACCTGCAGCGCAAGGCGTCCGAGATCCGGCTGCTCGCGGCCCTCAACCACCCCGCCCTCGTCACCCTCTACGACGCGCACGACGGCGGCGACGACACCAACGGCCAGGCCTACATGGTGATGGAGCTCGCCGAGGGCCCGAGCCTGTCCGAGCGGCTCGCCGAGGGCCCGGTCGCGCCGAACGACGTCGCCTCGATGGCGGGCGACCTCGGCGAGGCCCTGCACACGGTCCACGCGGCCGGAGTCGTGCACCGCGACGTGAAGCCGTCGAACGTGCTGCTCGTCCCGAGCCCGCTGACCAGCCGCGAGTTCCGCCCGAAGCTGGCCGACTTCGGCATCGCCTCCCTCATCGACGCGACGCGGATCACCGCGCCGGGCACCCTCATCGGCACCGCCGCCTACCTCAGCCCCGAGCAGGCGCACGGCGACCCGGTCACCTCGGCGAGCGACATCTACTCCCTCGGCCTGGTGCTCCTGGAGTCGCTGACCGGCCGCCGCCCGTTCACGGGCTCGGCGATCGAGGTCACGCTCGCCCGCCTGCTCCGCGACCCCGAGGTCTCGGAGTCGCTCGGCAGCGGCTGGACCTCGCTCCTGACCTCGATGACGCGGCGCGAGCCCGGCGAGCGTCCCGCCGCGCTCCAGGTGGCGGAGTCGGCACGCCGCCTGATCGATCCGCGGCGCGACTCCCCGCCGGCGGCCATCATCGTCCCCGACGTCCCCGCCACCCGGGTGATGTCGACGGAGCCGCTCGCCGAGACCGAGCCGATCACGCGGACGGAGGCGCTCGACCCGACCCGCCGGCTCGCGGCCGACGCGTACCCGGCCACGGAGGCGATCGCTCCGACGCAGCGCTTCACCGCGACCGAGCGGATCGCACCGGCACCGCGGACCGCTCCGGCGCCGCAGACCGCTCCGTCGCCGCGCACGGCTCCGCTCCGCCCCGCGGCCGCCCCTCCGCAGCGCCGCGGCCCGAGCCCGTGGCTGATCGTGCTGGTGCTCGCGCTGGTCGCGGTCGCCGTCGGGCTCGCGATCATCCTGATCGACGGTCCCCAGTCGCCTCTGCCGCAGGTGGACGGCGAGCTGGGCGACCACCTCCGTCAGCTGCGCGAGAGCATCCGCTCGTGAGGGGCCTCCGACTGCGCGCCGCCGGCGCCGTGCTCGCCTCGGTCCTGCTGCTGAGCGGATGCTCCTCCGCGCCGCAGGGCATCGACGAGGGCACCGCCCAGACCCTCGACGACGCGGTGGTGGCCGTCGCCGAGAAGGCCTCGGCCGACGACTACCAGGGCGCTCTCACCGAGCTCGCCTCGCTGCAGTCGGCGCTCGACGCCGCGCTCGCCGAGGGATCCGTCAGCTCCGACCGCGCAGCGACGGTGCAGGCGCAGGTCGACGTCGTCCGCGGCGACCTCGAGGCCCTGATCGCGGGAGCCCCGGAGCCGGCACCGGCCGAGACGACCGAACCGGCTCCCGAGGAGACGACCCCGGTCGAGGAGGAGCCGGAGGACACGCCGGCCCCCGTCGAGACCGAGGACGACCCCGCCCCCTCGCCCGAGGAGTCGGAGCCGGAGGAGACGCCGACCGAGCCGGAGGAGCCCGCGGAGGAGACCCCGGCCGCTCCCGGCGAGGACGCTCCGGGGAACAGCGGTGGCGCTCCGGGGAACAGCGGCGACGCACCCGGCAACAGCGGGAACGCTCCCGGCAACGGCAACGGCAACGGCAACGGCAACGGCAACGCGGGCGGCAACGGCAACGGCAACGGCCCCGGCGGTCGCGGTGCGGCGACCGGGGTCGGCGCCCCCGCGGGCAGCGGTGCCGCGCCCGGGGCCGCGAAGGGCCCCGGCGGCCGCTAGAGCGCTACTCCTGCGTCGAGAGCACGGCGAACGCGGCGTCGAGCTCGACGTCCACGTCCGTGCCGTCCTCGCGGGTGACCTCCACCTCGAAGGCGTGGTCGGCGTCGTCGCTGCGCTCGGCCTCGGTGACGGTCCCGGAGCCGACGGCGCCCAGCGCCGCCTCGCTCGCGCGGGCCAGGTCGTCGCCGGTGAGGTCGTCCGGGTCCACGGCGGCCGCGGTCGGGTCGCCGGCAGGCACGCCGTCGTCGCCCGAGCCGGCCTGGAGGGCGCGGTCGTCGGGGTCCACGGACACGACGGCGAAGGAGTCGTCGAGGCGCACCTCGTACTCGAGGCCGTCGCGGTCGGTCAGGTCCAGCTCGTAGCCGGTGGCGCCGTCGTCGTCGCGCTCGGCCGAGGTGACGGTCCCGCCGCCGATCTCGGCGAGCGCGGCCTCGCTCGCGCGGTCCAGGTCGCTGCCGGTGAGGGAGTCGGACCCCTCGAAGCCGTCGGTCGCGGCGTAGGCGATGCCCGTCCCGGCTCCGATCAGCACGACCGCTCCGGCGATCCCGGCGATGATCTTCGTCTTCTTCTGCACGATGGCTCCGTCCCGGCGCCGCTCGTCGACGCCTCCAGCACTCTCGCGGTCGGGCGCTGAAGCAGGCCTGAAGCGCCCGCTCAGCGGACGAGCGGCACCCGCACCTCGACCCGGGCGCCGCCCAGCGCCGAGTCGCCGACGACGACCCGTCCGCCGTGGGCCCGCGCGATCCCGGCGACGATCGCCAGGCCGAGGCCCGACCCTCCGGCGTCGCGCGCCCGGCCCTCGTCGAGGCGGACGAAGCGCTCGAGCACCCGCTCGCGCTCCGCCGCCGGGATCCCCGGCCCGTCGTCGTCCACCGCGAGCACCGCCTCCGCTCCGTCGACCCGTGTCGAGAGCGCCAGCTGCGAGGAGCGGTGCCGCACCGCGTTGTCGACCAGGTTCCGCAGCGCCCGCGAGAGCAGGGCCTCGTCGGCCACCGCCTGCACGGGCGAGATCCCGCTCGCGTCGACCCGGGCTCCGGAGTCGCGCAGGCGCCGCACCTCGCCGAGGGCGAGGTCGTCGAGGTCCACCGGGGCCGCCGCCAGGGCCAGGCGCGCCTCGTCCGACCGGGCGAGCAGCAGCAGGCCCTCGATCAGCCCGCCGAGCCGCACCGACTCCTCCGCGACCGTCCTCGCCAGCCGGGCGGAGTCGAGCCGGTCCGGGTGCGCGAGCGCCACCTCCGCGGTCTGGCGCAGCGCCGCGACGGGGGAGCGCAGCTCGTGCGAGGCGTCCGAGACGAAGCGCCGCTGCCGCTCCTGCCCGCTCTGCAGCCGATCGAGCATCCGGTTGAGGGTGTGCGCCAGCCGGTCGACCTCGTCGCCGGAGCCGGGAGCGGCGATCCGGCGGTCCAGGGCGGAGGAGGTGACCGCCTCGGCCTCCGCGCGCATCCGCTCCACGGGGCGCAGCGCCCGGCCGACGACGACGGCGCACACCACCGCCACCAGCGCGATCAGCAGCGGGACGGCGACCGCGAGCAGCCCGATCGTCGTGGACACCGCCTCCTCGCGGCCCTCGTCGGGCACGCCGACCACGACGAGGGAGTCGTCGTCGAGCTCTCGGGCGGCGACCACCACCGCCCCCTCGTCGTCCATGTCGACCGTGACCGGGTCGTCGCTCTCGGCCAGCGCGAGCGGAGGGAGGTCCTCCGCGTCCTCGCCCGCGGCGGTCACCCGCCCGTCGACCACGAGCTGGACCAGTCCCTCCGAGCCGCGGACGGCCTCCGGGCCGCCCTGCTCGACCAGCGCCGCGACCCGCTCCGCCTCGGCGTCGGCGGCGGAGGCGGCGCTCGAGGCGAGCACGGAGGAGAGGACCAGGACGAAGAGCACGCTCCCGAGGAGCGCGGCGGCGGCCACCACGGCGGTCGCGGCCGCGGTGATGCGGGTCCGCAGGCTCCGGCGGCTCACCCGGCCACCAGCGTGTAGCCCGCCCCGCGCCGGGTGCGGAGTGTGTCGCGGCCGAAGGGCCGGTCGATCTTGTTGCGCAGGGTGCGGACGTAGACCTCGACGATGTTCGGGTCGCCGTCGTAGTCGAAGTCCCAGACGGCTCCGAGGACGTCGCGTTTGGAGACGACCTCGCCCGCCCGCGAGACGAAGTACTCGAGGACGCTGAACTCGCGCGCGGTCAGCGGCACGGCGACTCCGCCCCGCTCGACGCTCCGGGACGCCGGATCCAGCACGAGATCGCCGACGACTCGCACCGTGGGCCGCTCGGCGGCTCCGCGGCGGATGAGGGCACGCAGCCGCGCGACGAGCACCGGGAACGAGAACGGCTTGGTGAGGTAGTCGTCGGCGCCGGTGTCGAGGGCCTCGACCTGGTCGAGGTCGCCGTCCTTCGCGGTGAGCATCAGGATCGGGGTCCAGTCCTCGGCGGCGCGCAGCCGCTCGCAGACGCGGAAGCCACTGACGTCCGGGAGCATCAGGTCGAGGACGATGGCGGCGTAGTCGGCCTCCTGCGCGTACCAGAGGGCGTCGGTGCCGGTGGTCGCGGTGTCCACGGCGAAGCCCTCGGCCTCCAGGCCCGTCTCGAGGGCGCGGAGCAGGTTGATCTCGTCGTCGACGACCAGGATGCGGATGGCGGCCTCCCCGGGCTCGGCGCGCGGGGCCCCGCGCGAGCCCAGGCTAGCCGCGGCCCCGCTGAAGCCCGCCTGAAGGGCCGGCGGACCACCGCGTCCCGCCGAGGCGCCGGCTCCCCGCCGGGACACCGGCCGGAGCGCGGTGTCCCGGCGGGACGCGCGGCGCCCGGGCGCGGGTCACTCGTCGCGGTCGGTGTACTCGCCCTCGCCCTCGGCGGAGGTGCCCGCGGCGCTGGTGTCGACGTAGCTGCCCTTGTCGGCGGTGCTCTGCTCGTTGACCGAGGTGTCGACGTAGCTGCCCTCGGCCTCGCCGGCGGTGTGCGAGACGCCCTCCGTCGAGGTGTACTCGCCGCCTTCGGTGTCCTCGGTGCTCGTGCCCTCGGCGACGTGACGGCCGTGGCCGGCGGTGTGCTCGTCGTGACCCTCGTGGTGGTCGTGGTGCTCGTGACCCTCGTGGTGCTCGTTGTCGTGGTCGTGGTGGGCCATGGCGGCCTCCTCGCTTCGTCGCGTCGGTGCGCGGTCGGATCGGCCGCGCTCGCTCCGAGACTTCTGCATCGGGGGCGGGGGTGCAAGACGTGGCGGTTGCACATCCGTGCCGCGCAACTCCTACCGGTGCCGGATCCGCCCGCCTAGCCTCCGAGGATGAGCAGACCCCCTCGCACCCGCTGGAGCGTCATCGGCCAGCTCGGACCGGCCTTCGACGACGGCGGTCCGATGCTGCTGGTCGAGGCCCGATCGGCGTTCGGGCGCCGCCCGATGCACCGCGCCAAGGCGCAGCTGCTGCTGTCGGCGCTCCGCCACCGCGCCCGCGAGCTCGGGGACCGCGCCGAGTACGTCCGCTCCGAGACCTTCGGCGAGGCCCTCGCCGGGCGCGACGACCTCGAGGTGATCGACCCGCCGACCCGCGGCGGCCGCCGCCTCGCCCGCAGGCTCGGCATGAGCGTCCTGCCCAGCCGCGGCTTCATCACGGCCGAGGAGGACTTCCGCGAGTGGGCGCTCTCCCGCTCGGGCAAGCGCCTGCTGCTGGAGGACTTCTACCGGTGGAGCCGCGAGCGCACCGGCGTGCTGATGCGCGGCGACCAGCCCGAGGGCGGCCGCTGGAACTACGACCACGACAACCGCCAGCCTCCGCCCAAGGGCGCCTCCCGGCTCGGCCTGCCGGACCCGTGGTGGCCGGAGGAGGACGACATCGACGAGGAGGTGCGCGCCGACCTCGCGCGCTGGGAGGCCGAGGGGGCGGTCCGCCTGGTCGGCGCCGACGGTCCGCGCCGCTTCGCCGCGACGCCCGCCGAGGCAGAGGCGGCGCTCGCCGACTTCGTGTCGTCGCGGCTGGGCGACTTCGGGACCTACGAGGACGCGATGCTCTCGGGCGACTGGACGATGGCGCACTCGCTGCTCAGCGCCCCGATGAACCTCGGCGTGCTCGATCCGCGGACGGTCGTCGAGGCGGCCGAGGCGGAGTACGCCGCCGGGGGCGCGCCGATCGCGGCGACGGAGGGGTTCATCCGCCAGATCCTCGGCTGGCGCGACTACGTCTGGAACCTGTTCTGGCACCTCGGGCCGGAGTACCGGAACCGCAGCCGCGCGCTCGGCGCCTCCACGCCGCTGCCCGCCGAGCTGCTCGCGCTCGACCCGAGCGGCATCGAGGCGAACTGCCTGCACGAGACTCTCGACGACGTGCACCGGCACGGCTGGGCGCACCACATCCAGCGCCTGATGGTGCTCGGCAACTGGGGACTGCAGCGGGGGTGGGATCCGGCGGAGCTCAACGACTGGTTCGTGGACGTCTTCGTCGACGGCACGGAGTGGGTGATGCCGGCGAACGTGATCGGGATGTCCCAGCACGCCGACGGCGGCGTCGTCGCGACGAAGCCGTACGCCTCGGGCGGCGCCTACATCAACCGGATGTCCGACTACTGCGGCGGCTGCCGCTTCGACCCGAAGGTGCGCCTGGGCGAGAACGCCTGCCCGGTGACCGCCGGGTACTGGGCCTTCCTCGACCGGGCCGAGCCGGTCCTCCGCGGCAACCACCGGATGGCCCAGCCCCTCGCGGGCCTGCGCCGCCTCGCGGACCGCGAAGCGGTGGTCGACCAGGAGCGCCTGCGCGAGACGTACTGACGCGGGGCCGGCGGCGCGCCCGCCGCTACTCCGCGCGCACGAAGCGCGACACGGTGACCGCGACCGTCACCGCGGTCGTCCCCTCCACCGCCGCGAGCCGCGCGTCCAGCGCCTCGGGATCCACGTGGTGGGCACTCGGCCCCATCAGCACCTCGGCGCGCAGCTCGTCGACGCCCATGAGCACCGTCGTGTCCAGCTCGATGCGCTCCCCGAGCGCGAACCCCGCCAGCTGCTCGTCGAGCCGCTCCGCCTTGCCGGCGTCGATGCCCAGCATCCCGAACCGCTCGCGGATCTCGTGCAGGTGCCTCTCGCGCGGAGTGACGACGACGGCGACGCCGCCCGGACGGAGCACCCGCCGCATCTCCGGGGCGTTCCGCGGCGCGAAGACGGTGAGCAGAGCGTCGGCAGAGGCGTCGGCCAGCGGGAGGGGCTGCCAGAGGTCGGCGGTCGCGATCGCCGCCCGGGGGTGCGCGCGGGCGGCGCGGCGGGCGGCCGGGGCCGAGAGGTCCAGGCCCAGCCCGTCCGCCGCCGGATGCGCCTCGAGCACGGCCGCGAGGTACGCCCCGGTGCCGCAGCCGAGGTCGACCACGAGCCGCGCGCCGGCGGGGACGGCCGCGGCGACCGCGTCCTGGATCACCCGGTAGTGGCCGGAGCCGAGCAGGTCGGCGCGGGCCTGCACCATCGCCGCGGTGTCGCCCGAGGTCGCGTGCCTCCCGCGCAGCAGCGAGGCGTAGCCCTGACGCGCGAGGTCGGCGCTGTGCCCGAGGGGGCAGCGGAGCGAGGAGGGGCGGGGGAGCGCGTCGGGGGCGAGCGCGCCGCCGCAGACCGGGCAGGCGAGGGCGGGCAGCACCGTCGATCCGGGTCGGGCGGCCGGATCGAACGCGCTCACTCCGCGCCGGGCGCGCGCGCCCGCATGGCGGTGACCGCCGCGTTCAGCGTCGCGATGGTCGGCACCGCGAACAGCGCTCCGGCGAGCCCGGCCACCTCGAGCCCGGTCGCGACTCCGAGCACCACGGCGAGCGGATGCACCTTCACGGCGGTCCCGAGGATGAGCGGCTGCAGCACGTGCCCCTCGAGCAGGTGCACCAGGATCACGACGCCGACCATCACCAGCGCGGCGACGGGCCCGCTGAACAGCAGCGCGACCAGCGCGGCGAGCGCACCGGTCACGATCGCGCCGAGGATCGGGACGAACGAGCCGAGGAACACCACGATCGCGATCGGCACGACGAGCGGCAGCTGCAGCGCGAGCGCGCCGATGCCGATGCCGACGGCGTTGATCCCGGCGACGCCGAGCTGCGCGATCACGAACTGGCTGAGGGTCCGCCAGCCGGCGGCGCCGCCGCGCTCCATCGCGGGGCGCGCGCGGCGGGGGAGGAGGCGGAGGAACCAGTGCCAGATCCGGCGGCCGTCGAGGAGCAGGAAGATCAGCGAGAACAGGGTGAGGAGGGTTCCGGCGAAGACCTCGGCCAGCTGGGAGCCGACGGCGAGGGCCCCGGACGCGATCGTCGACGCCTGCGCGTCGGCCCAGTCGACCGCGCGCTGCGCCCAGTCCGAGAGCTGGACGTCCGAGAACGACAGCGGCGGGCTCCGCAGCCACGCCTCGACGCCGTCGACCGCGTCGAGAGCGCGCTGCCCCACTCCGCTGAAGCCGGAGCGCGACTGCACGATCACCAGCCCGACGAGGCCGGTCAGCAGGAGGAGCATCAGGACGATCGAGACCAGGACCGCGAGCGGGCGGGGGAGCCGCAGGCGCTCGAGCCGGTTCCGCAGCGGGGTGAGGAGCGCGGTGAGCAGCAGCGCGATCAGCACCGGCACGACGATCACGGGCAGCAGCGAGACGAGGCGCACGAGGAGGTAGAGGAGCCCGGCGACGGCGAGGAAGCGCCACGACCAGGCGGCGGCGATCCGCATCCCGGTCGAGACGTCGCCCGAGGCGTCGTCCGGCGAGTCCGAGGGGGCCGGAGCCGTGACCGCAGCCGGGGGAGCGGCGGCCGCAGGCGGACTCGCCGCCGTGCCGTGCCGCTCGTCGCGCGCTCGCCGTCCCCGCATGACCCCTCCGATCCTCTCGCAGTGTACGGCGGAGCGGCCGTCCGGGACCGGGAGGGAGCCCGGGGGCGCCCCGCCTGGAGGGATCGGGGCGCCGGATGCGCCGGCAGCGGCTCGTCCGGAGGGCGGAACGCGCCGGATCGCGCCGTCTCCGCCCCGTTCCCCGCCTCGGCCGCGGGAGGCCGGTCCGCGCCGGTAGCGTTGCTCGGGTCGATGCCGAGCGAGGAGGGCGACGGATGCTGGAGGCGGTTCTCGCGATCGCCGCGTGGTGCGCGGGCGCGGTGCTCGTCGTCAGCGGCGCCCTGAAGCTCGGCCGCACGGAGCGGTTCCGGGCGAGCCTCGAGGCGCTCGGGGTCCCCCTCCTCCTCCGGCGCCGCGGCTGGTTCGCGGCCGCCTTCCCCGTCGTCGAGATCGCGCTGGGCGCCGCGGTGGTGCTGGCGCCCGCTCCGGCGCACCGTGCCGCCCTCGTGCCGGTGGCGCTCCTCGACGCCGTGTTCCTCGTCGTCGCCGTCCGCGCGGTCCGCGCGACGGAGGACGTCGACTGCGAGTGCTTCGGCGGGCTGGGCTCGGCACGGATGACCGGACGCACCGTCGCGAGGAACGCGGTGCTGCTCGCGCTCGCGGTCGCCGGGGCCCTCGGCGGGCTCGCTCCGGCCGCGCTGCTCGGCGGCGGCGGTGCCTCGGCGGCGGCGTCCGGGCTCGCCGCCGCTCTCGCCGCGGTCTCGCTCGTGCTGGTGCGCGACCGCCTTGCGGCGTCGACGGCCGCTCGCGTCCGGGCGGCCGCCCGCCTGTCCGCAGCCGACAGGGAGTCCGCGCCGGGGCGCGCGCCCAAGGGTGACCTCTCGGCCGCCGACCTCGCGTTCGTCACAGTGGCCGGCGAGCTCCTGACGCTCGAGGAGCTGTCCCGCCCGGCGACGCACCTCGTCTTCTTCTCGCCCTCGTGCGCCGCCTGCCACGCGCTCGTCGAGCGCTTCCGCTGGTGGCCCCACGGCCTGCGCCCGGGCGAGGAGCTGCTGCCCGTCCTCCTCGGCAGCCGCGAGGACTTCGCGGTGCACGCCGTCTACGGGCCGCTCGTCGACCACGCCCTCTACGATCCGGAGGGCCGCGTCGCCGCCGCCCTCGGCCGAGCGGGGACGCCGGGCCACGTGCTGCTCACGCCCGAGCGTCCGCTCGGCGACGGCTGGACCTCGGGAGCCGCGTCGATCGAGGCACGCGTGCTCCGGCCCGGATTCCTCGCCGAGCTGCAGGCGGCCGGCCCGGACCCGGCTCCGGCGGCCGGCGGCGCGGTACCGGCGGGGTGACGACGGCCGGCGGGCGGAGCGGTGCCGCCGGGCTGTCGACGACCGACCGACGGCGGCCGGGCTCAGCGGCGCTCGAACTCGCCGGACATCGAGCCGTGCACGGGGTGGGCGGGATCGTCACCCACGGCGCGGGCGGGATCGTCGATCTCCACGGCGCGGGACGGGGGCTCCTCGTCGCTCGCGTCGAGGCCGAAGCCGTCCTCGAGCAGCTCCTGGGCGATGCGGCTCGACAGGCCGCTCCTCTCGCCCGGTCCGGGGTCGCTCTCCGGGTCGACGGGGGCGGCGAACGCCTGCTCGAGTCCGGACGCCGGCATCCCGGCGTCGTCGATCGAGTCGGCTCGCCCGTCGAAGGGTCCTCGTGCAGGTCTCGGCATGCGCCCGAGCGTAGAGGACGGGCCCCCGGAGGTCGACGCTCCGTCGCGCACTGCCGGGCCGCCCGCGCGCCGGGTCAGTCGTGCAGCGACCAGGAGTGGGGAGCGACCTGGACGCCGCCGACGGTCGCCGTCTCGTCGCCGATGTTCAGCGCGAGCCGCGCGGTGCGTCCCTCCGGGCCCTCGGCCACGAGCATCACGGCGGTGTTGGAGAGGTCGACCGTGCGGGTGCTCGCGCCGACCAGCCACGGGTTCCGTCGGCGGAACGCGACGACCTCCTGGTGGGCCCGGTAGGCCTCCCCGCCCGGCCACTCGGCGGGCTCGGCCGGGAACTCCGGGCGGATCGCGTCGTCGCCGCCGATCCGCTCCTCCTTGACGCCGCGCAGGCCCCGCTCGTCGCCGGAGTAGATGCTCGGCACGCCGGCGACGAAGCCGAGGATCGCCGCGGCGTGGCCGTGGTGGCGCTCGTCGCTGACGGCGCTGGCGATCCGGGTGACGTCGTGGTTGCCGACGAAGGTGAGGGGCAGGAACTCGCGGACGAAGTCGTCGTGGCGCTTCAGGGACCAGGCCAGCTCGAAGAGGTTCGCCTCCTCGAGGGAGTTGCGGACGGCCTTCCAGAGCTCGTACTGCGTGACCGAGTCGAGCCCCGACTCCCGCACGTAGCCGGTGTAGTCGCCGTGGATGACCTCGCCGACGAACCACGCGTCGGGGAAGCGCTGCCGCACCGGGTCGATCGCCGCGTGCCAGGCCGCCGGCGCGACCGCGTACGCCGCGTCGAGCCGCCAGCCGTCGATGCCCCGCTCGAGCCAGTGCGCGAGCACGGAGGACACGTGCTCCGCGACCTCGGGGTTCCCGTTGTCGAGCTCGACCAGGGCGTCGTGCCCCTCGAACACGTCGACGCGGAGGCCGTCGACCTCCTGCGACCGCTCGCTGCGGGAGAAGCGCGCCGCCTCGGGGGAGCCCTCGCCGGCCGCGACGGCGGCACGCCACCAGGGGTGCTCCCGTCCCACGTGGTTGAAGACCCCGTCGAGCAGCACCCGGATCCCGCGCTCGCGGCACGCGGCGATCAGCGCGTCGAGGTCTGCCTCGTCGCCGAGGCGGGGATCGACCCGGAAGTGGTCGACCGTGTCGTAGCCGTGGGTGGAGGAGGCGAAGACCGGCCCGAGCAGCAGCCCGTTGCAGCCCAGCGCCAGCAGGTCGTCGAGCCAGGGGAGCAGGGCGCGGAGGCGGTGCTGCGGCTCGTCGTCCGGACCCGGACCCTCCGAGGCGCTCGCCTCGGCGCCCGTGAAGCCGAGCGGGTAGACGTGCCACCAGATCGCCGTCGAGATCCAACCGTCCGTCTGAGCCATCGTGGCCGTCCTCCCGGCCCGCTCGGGCGCGGGCCGCCGTCACTGTAGCGAGGCGGGCTGGACCGGAGCCGCGCCCGCTCACGGGCCGGGCCGCAGGGCGGTGATCCAAGCCAGCACGGCCAGGCCCGCCCGCACGGAGGCGGGTGCCGTGACGGAGCAGACGAGCAGTGCGAGAGCCGCGCAGGCGAGCCCGGCCACCGCGCTCCTCCGCTCGCCCGCCCACCGCAGCGCCCGCACGGACGCGATCACCGCGGCGACCGCCACGGCGACGGCGGGGAGGGCCCAGAGCGGATGCACGGAGGACGCGAGCGCGAGCAGGCCCAGCGCGAGCGCGGCGAGACCGGGCTCGTACGGCCTGCGGGCGGGAGGGTGCCGCCGGGGAGGGCGGAGGAGGGCCGCGTCGGCCGGAGCGGGTGGAGGGAGGAGTGCCGTCGTCGTCATGAGCCGATCCTCGTCAGGCCGCGGGCCGCGCGGAGAGGCGATCGGCGGATCGGTGGACGAGGGGCGCCGAGCGCCTCCTGTGGAGGGACCGACCGGCGCGATCGGCGTCGTTCCGGGCGTCTCGAGGCCGGAATCGCCGGAGATCCGGGGCGGGGCTGGTAGGTTACCGACGGTCCGACCGGTTGAGGACGTCCGTCCCCGGCCGAGGACGATCCATCGAAACCAGCTGTTCCGACAGCGAGAACGTCCTGGGAGGACACTCCATGGCTGACAAGTCGCTCAACCGCACCGAGCTCGTCGCGAAGATCGCCGCCGACTCCGGCCAGAGCCAGGCCGCCGTCAACGGCGTCCTCGACTCGCTCTTCACCACCCTCGCCGACTCCGTGTCGAACGACGTGAAGGTCACCATCCCCGGCTGGATCGCCGTCGAGCGCACCTCCCGCGCCGCACGCACCGGCCGCAACCCGCAGACCGGCGAGACCATCCAGATCGCCGCCGGCCACTCGGTCAAGGTCTCCGCGGGCACCAAGCTCAAGGCCGCCGCGAAGTAGTCGCGCCCTCCGACACGGCCCCGGCACTGCGCCGGGGCCGTCGTCGTCCGCGGACGCGGCTGCCGATCAGCCGCGGAACGTAGGCTGGACCGGTGAATCGAACCGTCCGGATCGTCGGCCCTGCGCTCGTGCTCGTCGCCGCAGCGCTCGTCGCCCTTCTCGCGGCCCTGGCCTTCGGCGGGGGAGCCGCGGCTCCGCTGCTCAACGATCCCGGCCCCGTGGTCCGCTACGGCCTCCCGATCGCCAAGCTGGCCGTCAATCTCGGCGCCGCGGGCATGATCGGCTCGCTCGTGCTGACGCTGTTCGCGCTGAGCCCCCGCGCCGCTGCCGCCCGCGACGCCCGATCCTCGTCCCGCGCCTCGACCGCTCACGCCTCCTCGCGCGCCGGTCAGTCCTCCTCGCGCGGCGGCCAGTCCTCCTCCCGCGCCGGATCGACGCGCACCGCGGTCGCCCCCGCGCGCCCTGCGCCCGGCGAGGCCGCGCCCGAGCCGCGCACCGAGTTCTCGATCGCCCTCGACGTCGCCGCCGCCAGCGCCGCCTTCTTCGCGGCGGCCAGCGCGGTGACCGGGTTCCTCACCTTCCTCAACGTCACGCAGACGCCCCTGAGCCTCGACCGCGACTTCGGCACCAAGCTCAGCTACTTCATCGGCAGCATCGAGGTCGGCCAGGCCTGGCTCATCACGACGCTGCTCGCGGCCGTCGTCACCGTCCTCTGCTTCGCCGTCCGCAACCAGACCGCGCTCGTCTTCGTCACGGGCCTGGCCCTGCTCACGCTGCTGCCGATGGCGCAGCAGGGGCACGCGGCCGGAGCGAGCGGGCACGACGCCGCCGTCACGGCGCTGGGCCTGCACCTCGTCTTCGCGGCGATCTGGCTGGGCGGCCTCATCACCGTCATCGCCCTGCGGCCCCTGCTCGGCGGCTCCCGCCTGCTGCCCGTGATCGAGCGCTACTCCAGCCTCGCGCTCGTGAGCTTCGTCGTGGTCGCGGCGTCCGGCTACGTCAGCGCCGAGCTCCGGCTCGCCACCCTCGACAACCTGCTCACCGGCTACGGGATCCTCGTGCTGGTCAAGGTCGCGGCGCTGGTCGCGCTGGGCCTGTTCGGCGTGCTGCAGCGCCGCTACCTCATCGAGCGGATGCGGAAGGCCGGCGGTGTCGGCGGCCGCAGCTTCTGGTGGCTCGTCGGCGCCGAGATCGCCTTCATGGGGATCGCCTCCGGAGTCGCTGCGGCGCTCGCGCGCACCGCGACCCCGGTCGACCAGATCGCCGCCAGCCAGCTCACGGATCCGACCCCGGCCCAGCTGCTGACGGGCGAGCCCCTGCCGCCGCCCGCGAGCGCGATGAACTTCCTCACGCTCTGGAACATCGACCTGGTCTGGCTCCTGGTCTGCTCCTTCGCCATCGCGTTCTACGTCGCCGGAGTGGTGCGCCTGCACCGCCGCGGCGACCGCTGGCCCCTGCACCGCACGATCCTCTGGATCGCGGGCATGCTCCTCCTGGCCTACATCACGAACGGCGGGGTGAACGCGTACGAGAAGTACCTGTTCAGCGCCCACATGCTCTCGCACATGGTCCTCACCATGGCGGTGCCGCTGCTGCTCGTCCCGGCGGCACCGGTCACGCTCATCGCCCGCGCCGCCGCCCGCCGCACCGACGGCTCCCGCGGTGCCCGCGAGTGGGTGCTGCTCGCCGTGCACTCGCGCTTCGCCACCGCGATCTCGCACCCGATCGTCGCCGCGCTGCTGTTCGTCGGGTCGCTCTGGGGCTTCTACTACTCCCCGCTGTTCCGCTGGGCCACCACGGACCACATCGGCCACGAGTGGATGATCGTCCACTTCCTGATCACCGGCTACCTCTTCGTCAGCGTCCTGATCGGAGTGGACCCGAGCGTGCACCGCGTGCCCTACGCGATGCGCCTCCTGCTGCTGCTGGGCACCATGGCGTTCCACGCCTTCTTCGGCCTCGCACTGATGACGGGGGAGGGGCTGCTCCTGGCCGACTGGTACGGAGCGATGGGCTGGGGCACCTCCGCGCTCGCCGATCAGCAGGCGGCCGGCGGCATCGCGTGGAGCATCGGCGAGATCCCCACCCTCGCGCTCGCGATCGTCGTCGCGATGATGTGGAGCCGCTCCGACGCCCGCGAGACCAAGCGCCGCGACCGCCAGGCCGACCGCACCGGAGAGGCCGAGCTCACGGCCTACAACGACCGCCTGGCCGCCCTCCAGAAGCGCGGCTGATCCGCGCCCGGGCCCCGGGGTCCCGGCGGCCCGCGGGTACAGTGGAGCGGTGACTCAGCCGACCCTCTCCGACGAGCAGCAGCGGGTCTTCGACCTCATCGAGAACACGCGCGAGCACCTGTTCGTCACGGGTCGCGCGGGCACGGGCAAGTCCACCCTGCTCAACCACCTGAGCTGGAACACCGACAAGCAGATCGTCATCTGCGCCCCCACCGGCGTCGCGGCGCTGAATGTCGGCGGCCAGACCATCCACTCGCTCTTCCGACTGCCGATCGGCGTCATCGCCGACTCCGACCTCGACCAGCCGCCCGAGCTGCGCAAGCTCCTCAACACCATCGACACGCTCGTCATCGACGAGATCTCCATGGTCAACGCCGACCTGCTCGACGGGATCGACCGCAGCCTCCGGCAGGCGCGGCAGCGGCGCTCCGAGCCGTTCGGGGGCGTGCAGGTCGTCCTCTTCGGCGACCCGTTCCAGCTCGCACCCGTTCCCGGCGATCCGGAGGAGCGCGCCTACTTCGCCGACCGCTACCGCTCGCTGTGGTTCTTCGACGCCCTCGTCTGGCAGGAGGCGCCGCTGCGGATCGTCGAGCTCGGCCGGATCCACCGGCAGAGCGACGAGCGCTTCAAGTGGATGCTCAACGCGGTCCGCTTCGGCATGGTGACGAAGGAGATCGCCGACGTGCTGAACGCGGCGGGCGCGCGGACGCCTCCGGCCGACGACGCGATCACGCTCGCGACCCGCAACGACACGGTCAACCGCATCAACCAGGCGGCGCTCGCGCGGCTGAAGGGCCCGCTGAAGACCGCGTCGGCCGAGATCAGCGGCGACTTCGGAGGGCGTGCCTATCCAGCGGACCAGAACCTCGAGCTCAAGATCGGCGCGCACGTGATGTTCCTGCGCAACGACTCCGAGCAGCGCTGGGTGAACGGCACGATCGGCCGTGTGACGAAGGTCGCGGGAACGGTGTGGGTCGAGGTGGACGGCGAGGTCCACGAGGTCGAGCCCGCGACCTGGGAGCGCTACCGCTACTCCTACTCCGCCGCGACGAAGAAGCTCACCCGCGAGATCGTCGCCGAGTTCGCACAGTTCCCGCTCCGCCTGGCGTGGGCGGTCACGATCCACAAGTCGCAGGGCAAGACCTACGACTCCGCCGTGGTCGACCTCGGGCAGCGCGCCTTCGCCCCCGGGCAGACCTACGTGGCGCTCAGCCGCATCACGAGCCTCGAGGGGCTCTACCTGACGCGGCCGCTCCGGCCGAGCGACATCATCGTCGACAAGGACGTGCTGCGCTTCATGTCCGAACGGCGAGCCGAGCCCGCCGCCGTCGCGGAGGCGTCCGCGGACTGACGCCCCGCGGAGGACGTGGGAGCAGGGGCCTCAGGCCGCCGCGCAGGTCCGGGCGAGATCGCGGAACAGCTCCGTCGTCAGCCGGTACGCCTCCGCGACCTCCGCGATGACCCGCTCGCGCTCCTCCTCGTCCCAGCCCGCGGCGTCGAGCTGCTCGCGGTAGGTGGCGCGGAAGGCCGACGGTGCGGCGATCTCGCCGAAGAGGAAGAAGCCGACGCCGTTGGTCTCGAAGCCGAACCGCCGCTGCAGCAGCCCGCGGACGATCGCGCAGCCGGAGAGGTCGCCGAGGTAGCGCGTGTAGTGGTGGGCGACGAAGCCGCCGCTCCAGCCCGCGGCCACGGTGCGGATCCGGTCGACGTAGGCGCTGGTCGAGGGCAGCGGGCGGATGCGCTCCCGCCAGTCCTCACCGACGAGGAAGCGCAGGTCCTCCGCGATCGCGGGGAGCCGGGTGAGCTTGGCCGAGAGGAAGGGCTCCGCGACCGGATCGCCGGCCATGTCCTCCGCCACGGCCTCGAGGGCCTCGTAGACGAAGTAGTGCTGCGAGATGAGCGCGATGTAGTCGTCGCGGCTGCCGGAGCCGGTCATCAGCGAGGTCATGAAGGCGGCGCCCTCGTCGTCCGCGCCGGACTGCCCGATGCGCAGGCGCAGGGCCTCGGAGAACGGGATGACGTTCGACACGGTGGCCTCCCTCGGCGACTGAGGTCTGCCTTACCTTAGCCGAGCGGGGCCGCCGGGACCAGAGGGCGTCAGTGCCCGTGTCCGCGGTCGACGACGGAGTGCATCATCCCGCCCATGTCGCCCGAGCCGCCCGAGGAGGCGGCCATGGCGGGGGTGGCGAGGGCGGAGACGGTGAGCGCGCCGGCCAGGAGTCCGACGAGAGCTCGCGACGGCGAGACGGCCTTCTCCTCGACGCGCGGAGAGCGGAGCGAGACGGCCACCACGGCGACCGCGATCAGCTGGAGGGCCGCGGCGGCCAGCGCGGGGAGGGGCTCGGCGAGTGCGCCGAGGGCCAGAGCGAGGGCGAACGCCGCCAGGGAGGCGACCGCGACGACCAGCGCGGAGCGCGGCACGACGATCCGGCCGCGCGCCAGGACGAGGACCGCCCAGAGGATCTCGACGGCACCGAGCACTCCGATCACCGGGGCCTGCACGCCCTCGCCGCCGGCGGCGAGCGAGAGGTGGACGAGCCCGGCGCCGAGTCCGGCGAAAGCGGCGTTGCAGCGGGCCACGGTGGTCATGGCGGCTCCTTCGCTGGATCGGGGAAGAAGAGGAGGCCCCGGATCGACACACCGCATCGTGTCGTCCGGGGCCGTTCAGTCCGTCCGCCGCGGAAAACGGCGGGCCCACGGCGGACGGAGTAGAGGGGGGCGGCGGGTGCCGCCCGGGTCAGGCGGTCGCGGCGGTGCGCGTCCTCGCCGTCTTCTCGGTGCCGAGTCCGACTCCCAGGAGCACCAGCGCGCTGGCCAGGTGCAGGAAGTGGTCGGCGGTGTTCAGCGCCAGCACGTTCAGGGCGGTGTCGACCAGGAAGAAGCCGACGATGCCGAGCAGCAGGTACACCGCTCCGACGGTCACGTTGACGGTCTTCGCCGCGGCGACGGTCGACAGGCCCGCGATCAGCAGCGCGCCTCCGATGAGCAGGTGGGCGATGTTGTGCAGCGGGTTCACCTCGAAGATGCCGAGCAGGAGCCCGCCTTCGGTCGAGAGGAACTGCACGCCTCCGGTCACGACGAAGCCGAGGAGCCCGACGACGACGTAGACGGCTCCGAAGAGAGTCGCCAGCAGTCGATTGGGGGATCTGCGCATGGTCTCTTACCTCCTTCGAGCAGCGCCTCTGCGCTGTACTCCCTCTCTTCGTAACCGGGCGCCTGCCGGTTTGGGAACGGGGTGGACTCCGCCGGTCACGGTCAGGACACGAATCGCGATCGGGCGCTCAGCGGCCCTCTCCGGCCCGACGGAGCCCCCGTACAGTGGTGCCGTTCGCAGACGACGGGGGAGTCGCACGGCATGGGATCTCGCAGACGGACGCGGACGGGGCTGCTCGTCGTCCCGGTCCTCGTGCTCGCACTGGCCGGCTGCACGCCCGCCGCCGCCTCGCGCGTGGCGGAGGCTCCCGCGCAGGCGGCGTCGGAGGAGCTCGCCTCCGCCCTGTCGGGGTTCCTCGACGAGACGGTCGGCGTCGCCGGCGCGACCGGAGCGGTCGCCGGGGTCTGGTCGCCGTGGGGCGGCAGCTGGGAGGGCGCGGTCGGCTGGGAATCGGACGAGCGCACCACCGCCCTCACCACCGACGCGCACCTGCGGCTCGGCACCGGCGGCACCGAGGCGATGACCTGCGACGTGGTCCTCGCCCTCGCCGACTCCGGCCGGGTCGACCTCGACGCCGACGTCGGCGAGACGCTGCGCTCCCTGCCCGGCATCGACGGCCTCACGCTGCGCGAGCTCTGCGCGCACACCTCCGGCCTGGCCGACTTCCGCTCGGCGCTCTGGCCGACCGTGCTCCAGAACCCCCCGCGGCAGTGGCCGACGCTCGAGCTGCTCGCCGCGGCCCAGGTGCGCGGCGCCTCGGCCGAGCCCGGAGCGGCGTGGTCCGACTCCGCCACCGGTCCGCTGCTCGCCGGCATCGTCGCCGCGCAGGTGACCGGTCGGAGCATCGGGGAGCTCTACGACCAGTACGTGGTGCCGCGGTACGGGCTGCGCAGCACGGAGCTGCCAGACGCCTCCGAGGTCGACCTGCCCGCTCCGTCCCCCCGCGGCTACGCGGTCGCGCTGGACCCGGCGACCGGGGAGAAGCGCTGCGACGTGCGACTCGACGTCACCGCCGCGTCCCCGTCCGCGCTCGGCGCCGCGGGCGGAGCGCTGACCGATCTGGAGGACCTCCGGCGGCTGGCGATTGGTCTCGCGGCCGATCCCGCGGGCGACGCCATGTGGCAGGACCCGGTCGTCCAGGGCCAGGGCCGCGCCGACTACCTCCGCGCCGGGCTCGGCGGGCACGAGGCGGGACCCCTCCGCGGCTTCTCGGGCCTCGCGCCCGGCTTCGTCACCGCGGCCTACTCCGACCCGGTCTCGGGCCTGACCGTGGCCGTCTCGATCAACAGCTCGACGCCCGGCGGCGACTTCGCCGCAACGGTCGCCCGCACCCTGGCCGCCATCGCGGTCGAGCAGGGAGCCGCGGCGGGAGCCGAGGGCCTGCCCCGGCTCCCGTGGACGGCCGACGGCGAGCGCGGCGCCGTGCAGGGGACCCCGACGCGCTGCTGATCCGGCGGCGCCCTACTCTGGTGCCATGCCGATCACTCCCGACACCAAGGACTGGACCTGGGTCCTCGAGCGCCCGTGCCTCGAGTGCGGTTTCGACGCCTCGCTCGTCGACGCCGACGAGGTCGCCGAGCTCATCCGCGAGAACGCCGCCGCCTGGCCCTACGTGCTCGACCGCGACGACGCGGCGGGCCGGCCCGACGACGAGACCTGGTCGCCGCTCGAGTACGCCGCGCACGTGCGCGACGTGCACCGCATCTACCGCACCCGTGTGCAGCTGATGCTCGCCGGCGACGACCCGCTCTACCCCAACTGGGACCAGGACGTCACCGCCGTGGAGGAGCGCTACGACCAGCAGGACCCCGCGACGGTCGGCCGCGAGCTGGTCGAGGCGGCTGAGCGCAACGCCGAGGTGTTCGACTCCGTCGCCGGTGCCCAGTGGCAGCGCCGAGGCCGCCGCAGCGACGGCGCGGCGTTCACGGTCGACACGATCGCCCGCTACTACCTGCACGACGTCCAGCACCACCTGCACGACGTGCAGGGCTGAGCTCAGGTGTCGATGAGCTGGGGATTGAGGAACGAGAGCGTCCGCGCGTAGGCGAGCGCCGCGGAGGCGGGGCTGACCGCGTCGCGCAGGTTGCCGTTCGCGAAGTGCCGCTGCGTGTCCGGGTAGGTGTGCGCCGTGACCGGCGTCCCCGACTCCTTCAGCCGCCCGACGAACGACTCCGGGTCGTCGCCCGCGGGCCACTCGTCGCTCTGCGCGTAGTGCAGGAGGGTGGGGCACGGGACCAGCACGTGCTCCTCCCCACCGAGGGTGGCGTAGTACGCGACCACCGCGTCCACGAGCCCGGTGCCCGCGGCGAGCAGCCCGAGGCGGCCGCCGAAGCCGAAGCCGATGACGGCGCTGCGCGGCGCCCCGGCCGCGACTCCGGTGCCGACCGCCTCGGCGACGGCGGCGAGGGTGCGGTCCTGCGCGGCCATCGCGGCGAGGTCGCGCGCGTCCTCCGGGGCGAGCGTGGCCCAGCCGTCGTAGAGGTCGGGCACGAGCACGTGGTAGCCGTGCTTCGCCACGGCCTCGGCGAACGGCTCCAGCCACGGCAGGCGCCCGAACACGTCGTGCAGTACGACCACCACGGGCCGGCCGGGGTGCCCGTACTCGAGGGCGACGCCCGGCGACGGGATCTGGACGAGCTCTGTCACCCCTCCACCCTGCCCTCTGCGTCCCGCGATCCCGCGCGCTGCCGCGGATCCGCCCGGCGTGTCGCGTCGAAACGCCGCGCGGGCGCCTCACCGCTCCGCGCGACCGTGCGGCTTCAGCGGCAGGACGACCTGCTCGCGCAGGTGCTCGTAGACGACCGAGGTGCGCACGTCGGCGACCTCGCGGCGCTGCGTCAGCTCGTCGATGACGAAGGCGTAGAGGTCCTGGTTGTCGCGGACGGCGACGTGGATGAAGAAGTCCTCCGAGCCGGAGGTGACGAACACGCCGACCGTCTCGTCGAGGCCGGCGACCCAGTCGCGGAAGGCCTCGATGATCTCGCGCGACGGCGGACGGATGCGGACCGCGATCAGCGCCTGCACGCCGCGCCCGAGGGCCGCGAAGTCGAGAGTGAGCGTCGCGCCGGTGATCACGCCGCGGCGCCGGAGGCTCCTCGTGCGGTCGAGGGCGGTGGTCGGCGAGACGTGCACGGCGGCTGCGAGGTCACGGTTCGTGATCCGTGCATCCGACTGCAGGACCTGCAGGATCCGGACGTCGAGTTCGTCGAGTGCCGCTCCTGGGCCGTTCTGCTGGTCGTTCATACGGAGATCCTGCCGAAGGGGAGCCCTCCTGCCTACTGTTCGTGACGTCGCTGTGCACGAACCGAGGAGCATCATGACCATCCCCGCCCCCGACGCCGTCGGCTTCCACCCCGACGAGATCGACACCGCCGCGCCCACCCGCTCGGCCCGCCTCAAGTGGGTGGTCGTCGTCGACGAGTCCCTCCCCGCCGGCCGCGCCGTGAACGCCGCGATCTGCGTGGGCGCCGCGACGGCCGCGCACGTCGCGGGACTGCTCGGACCGAGCCCCGCCGACGCGTCCGGATCGCTGCATCCCGGTCTGCCGTGGGCCGGCTGCACGGTCCTCGCCGCCGACGCGGCGACCCTGCTCGCGATCCGCGCGAAGGCCGAGGCGCACGACGGAACGTTCGTCGCCGACATGCCCGCGTCGGCGCAGGCCACCCGGGTGTACGACGAGTACCGGGAGGCGGTGGCGGCGAGCGGCTCCGACGAGCTGCAGTACCTCGCGGTCAGCCTGGTGGGGCCGAGGAACCGGATCGACAGGATCGTCGGGCGGCTGCCGCTGCTGGGCTGACGGACACCGCGGGGCTGCCGGACGCCGCTGCGCTGACGGACGCCGCTGCAGCGCCGGAGGAGGAGCCGCTCGCGTCGGGCCGGAGGAGGAGCCGCTCGCGTCGGGCCGGAGGACCGGCCGCAGACGAGGGGGGGGAGGAGAGCGAGTGACGGGAATCGAACCCGCGCCATCTGCTTGGGAAGCAGAAGTTCTACCATTGAACTACACTCGCGCGGCGCCGCTCGGGCGCACCAGGACATCGTAGCAAGGCCCGGAGCCGGCCCATGCCCCGGGTCGCGCCACGCCCTAGGATCGCAGCGTGCTCCTCTCCGACCGCGACATCTCGCTCGAACTCGCCTCCGGCCGCGTGGGGCTCGCCCCGCACGATCCGTCGATGCTGCAGCCGTCGTCCGTCGATGTGCGCCTCGACCGCTTCTTCCGGCTGTTCGACAACCACCGCTACCCGTACATCGATCCGGCCGAGGACCAGCCCGAGCTGACCCGCCTGGTCGAGACGCCGCAGGGCGAGCCGTTCATCCTCCACCCGGGAGAGTTCGTGCTCGGCTCGACCTACGAGGAGGTGTCGCTGCCGGACGACATCGCGGCGCGCCTCGAGGGCAAGAGCTCTCTCGGACGGCTCGGGCTGCTGACCCACTCGACCGCCGGGTTCATCGATCCGGGCTTCACCGGCCACGTCACCCTCGAGCTCAGCAACGTCGCGACGCTCCCCATCACGCTCTGGCCGGGGATGAAGATCGGCCAGATGTGCTTCTTCCGCCTCAGCTCGCCCGCCGAGAAGCCCTACGGCTCGGCGGAGTACAGCTCGCGTTACCAGGGCCAGCGCGGTCCGACCGCGTCGCGCTCGGCGCTCGGCTTCCACCGCACGGACGTCTACACCGACTGACGCCGGCGCAGGGATCAGGGCGCGGGGGTCAGCCCAGCAGGCGGGGGAGCTGCAGCACGAGCCAGGGGGAGAACGCCCAGGGGGTCGAGCGGACGGCGGCGAGCGTCGCCTCGGCGTCGACCCACTCGTAGTCCATGACCTCGTCGAGGCGCGGATCGAGGGCGTCGCGGCTCGACAGCGTCGCCGTGTAGACGGGGCAGATCTCGTTCTCGACGACGCCGGACGCGTCGACCGCGCGGTAGCGGAAGTCCGGCAGGGCGACCTCCAGCGTGGCCAGCCGGGCGCCGAGCTCGCGCTCGGCCCGGCGGACGACGGCGTCCTCGATCCGCTCGCCCGGGGCGGGGTGCCCGCAGAAGGAGTTGGTCCAGACGCCCGGCCAGGTGCGCTTCTCGAGGGCGCGGCGGGTCACCAGAAGCGCGCCGTCCGGGGAGAAGACGTGGCAGGAGAACGCGAGGTGCAGGGGAGTGGCCGTGTCGTGCACGGTCGCCTTGTCGGCGACCCCCACGGCGTTCCCGGCCTCGTCGAGGAGGACCACCTGCTCGATCCGGTCCGTCTGCACAGTGGCGGCTGGCGAAGTCATACCCGCAAGTCAAGCACGCCGCAACACATCAGCCGGCTTATCGTCCTGGTTCTCCCCTTTGTTAGCCTTCCCACGTGGATACGCGCGACCCCGTGGTTCTGTCCCGGTTGAGGCAGGAGCACGTCGATGCCGTCCTGGACAGGTTCTTCTCGTTGGCGAGGTCCCGGGCGGTGCGTCTCGGACCCCGCTACCTGACCCTGTGGCAGACGCTGGAGGCCAACACCCGCGGCGGCAAGCGCTTCCGCCCGCTGATGGTGATCTCCGCGTACGAGGCCCACGGCGGCCAGGATCCGGAGGCCGCTGCCCATCTCGGCGCGGCGTTCGAGCTGCTGCACACCGCGCTGATCGTGCACGACGACGTGATCGACCGCGACTTCGTGCGCCGCGGCGGCCCGAACGTCTCGGGCAGCTACCGCGACGAGGCGACGACCGCGGGCCTCTCCATCCCGATCGCCGAGCACCGCGGGACCTCGGTGGCCGTGATCGCCGGGGACCTCGCCCTCACCGGCGCCCACCGCCTCGTCGAGGGCGTCGGCGCCTCCGACGGCGTGCGGGCCCGCCTGCTCACCCTGCTCGACGAGGCCGTCTTCGCCTCCGCCGCGGGTGAGCTGGCCGATGTGGACTTCTCCCTCATGCCGGGCATGCCCTCGGTCGACGAGGTGCTCGAGATGGAGCGCCTCAAGACGGCCGTCTACTCGTTCGAGGCGCCGCTGCAGGCCGGAGCGATCCTCGCCGGGGCCTCGGACGCCGCGGTGGACGCCCTCGGCGAGTTCGGCCGCTGGATCGGCATCGCCTATCAGATCGTCGACGACCTGCTCGGGGTCTTCGGCTCGGAGGGGCAGACCGGCAAGACCACGCTGGGCGACCTCCGCGAGGGCAAGCGCACCGTCCTCATCGCCCACGCGGCCGGCACGGACTGCTGGCCCGACATCGAGGCGCTGATCGGCGACGAGCACCTCGCGCCCGAGACCGCGGAGAAGGTGCGCGGCATCCTCGAGGAGTGCGGCGCCCGCAGCTACGCCGAGGGGCTCGCGAACCAGTTCGCCGATCGCGCCTGGGCGGCTCTGGAGACGCCCGCGGTGTCGGAGGCCTTCCGCAACGAGGTCCGCCCGCTCGTGGCCAGCGTGGTCGGGCGCACCCGATGAGCGCTGTCCGCCACGCGCGGATGCGCGCGACGATGCGCTCCGCCCGGCCGAGCCCCCGTACGGTGGCACGATGAGCCGCCAGAGCGAACTGTACGACCGCGTCGCGCACGAGTCGTCCGCGCAGGTGATCCGCCGCTACTCCACCTCCTTCGGGCTGGCCACGCGCCTGCTCGCCCCGGGCGTCCGCGAGCGG
The DNA here is from genome assembly GCF_002931705.1 of Rathayibacter sp. AY1C5. NCBI lineage: Bacteria > Bacillati > Actinomycetota > Actinomycetes > Micrococcales > Microbacteriaceae > Rathayibacter > Rathayibacter sp. AY1C5. The sequence goes on along the minus strand of NZ_PSWD01000007.1, from coordinate 28,116 downwards.
GTGGAGGACGTCTACGCCCTCGTGCGCGTCGCCGACGAGATCGTCGACGGCGTCGCCGAGGAGGCCCGTCTCGACCGGGCCGCGGTGGAGGAGTCCCTCGACGCCTTCGAGGCAGAGACCGAGCGCGCGCTCGCCTCCGGCTACAGCTCCAACCTCGTGATCCACGCCTTCGCGCGGACCGCGCGGGCGACCGGATTCGGCACCGAGCTCACCCGGCCGTTCTTCGCGTCGATGCGCGCCGACCTCCGCGAGACCGAGCACACCCCCGAGTCCTTCGAGGCCTACGTCTACGGCTCCGCCGAGGTCGTCGGGCTGATGTGCCTGCACGTGTTCCTCGCGGCGCCGGACGCGGGGCTCGTCTCCGAGGCCGCCCGCGCGCGGCTCGTGGCCGGAGCGCGCCGCCTGGGCGCCGCGTTCCAGAAGGTCAACTTCCTCCGCGATCTCGCCGCCGACGTCGACGGTCTCGGCCGCAGCTACTTCCCCGGAGTCGACCCGCGGGCGTTCTCCGAGCGCGACAAGGCCTCGCTGCTCGCCGACCTCGACGACGATCTCGCCGAAGCCGCCGCCATCGTGCCCGAGCTCCCGCGCTCCAGCCGGCGCGCGGTCCTGCTGGCCCACTCCCTCTTCGCCGCCCTGGCCGACCGGATCCGCGCGACGCCCGCCGAGGAGCTCCTCCGCGCCCGCGTCAGCGTGCCCACGGCCGCCAAGGCGGCGCTCGCGGCCAAGGCGGCCGTGTCGACGCTCGGCCCGCGCCTGGGCCCCGGCCCCGTCCGCGCGACCCGCTCGAGGACCGGCCCGCACCGCGCCGTCGTCATCGGCGGGGGGATCGGCGGACTCGCCTCCGCCGCGCTGCTCGCGCGCGACGGCTACGACGTGACCCTCCTGGAGGCGCGCGAGGCCGTCGGCGGCCGCGCCGGCTCGTGGGAGCACGAGGGCTTCCGCTTCGACACCGGTCCCTCCTGGTACCTGATGCCCGAGGTGTTCGACCACTTCTTCCGCCTCATGGGCACCAGCGCCGAGGAGCGCCTCGACCTCGTCACGCTCGACCCCGGCTACCGGGTCTACAGCGAGGGCGTCGACGAGCCGATCGACGTGCTCGCCGACCTCGAGTCGAACCTCGCGCTCTTCGAGAGCATCGAGCCCGGAGCGGGCGAGCGGATGCGCGCCTACCTCGACTCCGCGCGCGACACCTACGAGATGGCCAAGCGCCGCTTCCTCTACACGAGCTTCTCGTCCTTCCTCCCGCTGCTGCGCCGCGACGTGCTCAGCCGGACCGGGAGGCTCGGCCGCCTGCTGCTCACTCCGCTCGACACGTTCGCGGCGACGGCGGTCACCGACAACCGGCTGCGCCAGATCCTCGGCTACCCGGCCGTCTTCCTCGGCTCCTCGCCGTTCGCCGCGCCGAGCATGTACCACCTGATGAGCCACCTCGACCTCGCCGACGGCGTGCTCTATCCGATGGGCGGATTCACGAAGCTGATCGAGGCGGTCGCCGACGTCGCCGAGGAGGCCGGCGTCACCGTCCGCACGTCCTCGCCCGCGACGCGGATCCTCACCGCCCGCTCGCCCCGCGGCCGACGCCGCGGCGCCGAGGTCGTCGGAGTCGAGTTCACGGGCCCCGACGGCACGGAGCGGATCCCCGCCGACCTGGTCGTCAACGCCTCCGACCTCTTCACCACCGAGCAGTCGCTCCTCCCCGAGGAGCTGCGGACCTACCCGCCCGCCTACTGGGAGAAGCGCGAGCCCGGCCCGAGCGCCGTCCTCGTCCTCCTGGGCGTGCGCGGGGAGCTGCCCGAGCTCGAGCACCACACCCTGCTCTTCACGAAGGACTGGCGCGACAACTTCGACAAGATCTTCGGCGAGCACCCGACCGTCCCCGATCCCGCGTCGATCTACGTCTGCCGCCCGAGCGCGACCGACGCGAGCACGGCTCCGGAGGGGCACGAGAACCTGTTCGTGCTCGTGCCGATCCCGGCCGACACCTCGATCGGCCACGGCGGAGTCGACGGCGCGGGCGACGCGCGCGTCGAGGCCATCGCCGACCAGGCCATCGCGCAGATCGCGTCCTGGACCGGCGCGGCCGACCTGGCCGAGCGGATCGTCGTCCGCCGCACCATCGGCCCGGCCGACTTCGAGAGCGACCTCGGCGCCTGGCGCGGCTCGATGCTCGGACCGGCCCACGTCCTCTCGCAGAGCGCCTTCTTCCGCGCCGGGAACGTCAGCAGGCACGTCGACGGCCTGCTCTTCGCCGGCAGCTCCACGATCCCCGGCATCGGCCTGCCGATGTGCATCATCAGCGCCGAGGTCATGCTCAAGCGCGTGCGCGGCGACGTGTCGACCGAGCCGCTGCCCGTGCGGGTGGCGCCGTCCGCTCCGGTCGCGCCCGTCGCCGTGGGGGAGTAGGCGTGGGGATCCTCTACCTGCTCGCGCTCCTCGTCTCGATCACCGGGATGATCGTGCTCGACCGCCGCTTCCGGCTGTTCTTCTGGGCGGACGCGCTACGCGCGGCGATCGTGCTGCCCGTGGGAGTCGCGTTCTTCCTGGTCTGGGACCTCGTGGGGATCGGCCTGGGCGTCTTCTTCCGCGGAGAGACCTCCTACATGACCGGCCTCCAGATCGCGCCGGAGCTCCCGGTCGAGGAGGTCCTCTTCCTCACCCTGCTCTGCTACCTGACGATGGATGTGCACGGCTTCCTCTCGCAGCGCGTCTCCCGGCGGGCGGAGGCGCGCGCGTGACCTACCTCCTCCTCAACGCCGTGTTCCTCGCGGTGGTGCTGGTGCTGCTGCTGCTCGCGCTGCGCCGACGCGTCCTGCGCCTGCCCGCCGTCCTCGGCACGCTCGCCGTGCTGCTGGTGATGACCGCCGTCTTCGACAACATCATGATCGGAGTGGGCCTGCTGGTCGCCTACGACGACGACCTGATCTCGGGCATCCGGATCGGCGTCGCTCCGATCGAGGACTTCGCCTACGCGATCGCCGCGGCCCTCGCCCTCCCGGCGCTCTGGGTGCTCCTGCCCTCGCGTCGTCGGAGCGAGCCGTGAACCGGCTGCGCGCGCTGTTCGTCTCGAGCCGCCCGCTGAGCTGGGTCAACACCGCCTACCCGTTCGCGGCGGCGTACCTGCTGACCACCCGCGAGATCGACCTCGCCTTCGTGCTCGGCACGATCTACTTCCTCATCCCCTACAACCTCGCGATGTACGGGATCAACGACGTCTTCGACTACGAGTCCGACCTGCGGAACCCCCGCAAGGGCGGCGTCGAGGGCGCCGTGCTCGACCGGAGCGAGCACCGCGCGACGCTGATCGCGGCGGTGGCCACGAACGTGCCGTTCCTGGTGGCGCTCGTGCTGCTCGGGTCACCGGTCTCGTGGCTGGTCCTCGCGATCAGCGTCTTCGCCGTGATCGCCTACAGTGCGCCGGGGCTCCGCTTCAAGGAGCGCCCGTTCGTCGACTCGCTGACCTCGGCGACCCACTTCGTCAGCCCGGCCGTCTACGGGATCGCCCTCGCGGGCACCGTGGTCACCGGACCTCTGGTGGCGCTGCTCGTGGCGTTCTTCCTCTGGGGGATCGCGAGCCACGCCTTCGGCGCGGTGCAGGACATCCTGGCCGACCGCGCGGGCGGCATCGGCTCGATCGCGACCGTGATCGGAGCGAAGGCGACCACGCGCTTCGCCATCGCCGCCTACGTCGCGAGCGGCCTGCTCCTGCTCCTGCTGCCCTGGCCGGGGACTCTCGCGGCGATCCTCGCGGTGCCGTACGCGGTGAGCATCTGGCCGTACCGATCGCTCGAGGACGCCGAGGCGGAGCGGGCGAACGCGGGCTGGAAGCGCTTCCTCGCGCTGAACTTCCTGACCGGCTTCCTCGTCACGCTCCTGCTGATCGTGTTCTGGATCGCCACGGTCTGATCCGCGGCCGGCGGCGCGCGGGGAGGGGCGTCGCCAGCGACTCCGCGGTCCGGGCCCCGTCAGTCCCGGCGGGCGGGCGGAGCGAGCCGCGGCTCCGGCACGACGGGGGCGGTGGCCGGCGGGCGGCGCACCGGCAGGAGCAGCACCAGCCCGACGGCGAGGACGAGGACGAGCCCGAGGATGCCCCAGTACTGCACGTTCGCCTCGCCGCTGCCCGAGACGGCCGCGGCGATCGAGACGGCGGCTGCGAAGGCGGCGGGCGCGAGGAACGAGGCCGCCCGCCCGGTGGTCGCGTAGAGGCCGAAGATCTCGCCCTCGCGTCCCTCCGGGATGAGGCGGGCGAGGTAGCTGCGGCTCGCCGACTGCGCCGGGCCGACGAACAGGCACAGCAGCAGGCCGAAGATCCAGAACACCGTGCTCCCCCCGTCGTGCAGGACGAAGACGGCGGTGCCGCAGACGACCAGGCCGATGAGCGAGGCGACGATCACGGCCTTGGGGCCGATGCGGTCGTCGAGCGCGCCGACCGAGATGGTCGCCACTCCGGCCACGACGTTCGCGGCGATGGCGAAGAGGATCACCTCGCCGGCGTCGAAGCCGAAGGTGCCCTGCGCCAGCACGCCGCCGAAGGTGAAGACCCCGGTGAGCCCGTCGCGGAACACCGCGCTGGCGATGAGGAAGGCCACGGTGCTGCGGCTCTCGCGCCAGAGGCCGGCGACCTGCGCGAAGAGCGCGCGGTAGGAGGCGATCACCCCGACGCGCTCCGCCCGGCTCGCGCGCGCCGGCGTCTCCGGCACCGCGACCAGCACCGGGAGGGCGAAGACGGCGAACCACACGCCGGCGACCAGGATCGAGACGCGCACGTCGAGGCCGTCGTCCCCCGTCACTCCGAAGAGCCCGACCTCGGGCGAGATGAAGCCGAAGTACACGATCAGCAGCAGGACGATCCCGCCCACGTAGCCCATGCCCCAGCCGAAACCGGAGACGCGGCCGATGGTCGCCCGGGTCGAGACCTGGAGGAGCATCGCGTTGTAGTTGACGCTCGCGAACTCGAAGAAGACCGTGCCGACCGCGAGCAGTCCGAGTCCCAGCCAGAGGAGGGCCGGGTCGGGGCGCACGAGGAACATCAGCAGGATGCAGAGGACGACGACGGAGGAGTGGATCCCCAGCCAGAGCCGGCGGCGCCCGCCGAGGTCGGCCCGGCGGCCGGTGATCGGCGCGATGACGGCGACGACCACGCCGGCGGCGGCGAGGGACCAGCCGAGTGCGGCCGAGACTCCGCTCGAGGTGCCGAAGAGCCCGTCGGTGGTCAGGTAGACGGTGAAGACGAAGGTGGTCACCACCGCGTTGAAGGCCGATCCGCCCCAGTCCCACAGGCCCCAGGCGAGGACGGGCCAGCGGCCGGTGCGCGTCGTCATGGGCCCACCGTAGGGGGAGGAGGTGAACGGCCGGAAGCGGCGGGACCCGCGAGTCTGAGAGTTGAGCCGATGCGACTCAACTTCTCGCCTCCGGACTTGACGCGAGACGACGGATGCGTAAACTTGAGCGTGCGGGGCTCAACTCCCGCAGAGGATTCCGCACCACCCGTCAACTGACCGGCAGCCGCCCGCGCGACGCCGATCGCGAAGGAGAACAACGCATATGTCCCGTGCCGTAGGCATCGACCTGGGAACCACCAACTCTGTCGTGGCCGTCCTCGAGGGAGGCGAGCCCACCGTCATCGCCAACGCCGAGGGCTTCCGCACCACGCCGTCCGTCGTGGCGTTCACCAAGGACGGGGAGGTGCTCGTCGGCGAGACCGCGAAGCGCCAGGCCGTCACCAACGTCGACCGCACCATCGCGTCGGTCAAGCGCCACATGGGCACCGACTGGACCTTCGGCGTGGAGGACAAGAAGTACACCCCGCAGGAGATCTCGGCCCGCATCCTGGGCAAGCTCAAGCGCGACGCGGAGCAGTACCTGGGCGACAAGGTGACCGACGCGGTCATCACCGTCCCGGCCTACTTCAACGACGCCGAGCGCCAGGCGACCAAGGACGCCGGCGAGATCGCCGGACTCAACGTCCTGCGCATCATCAACGAGCCCACCGCGGCCGCGCTGGCCTACGGCCTCGACAAGGGCAAGGAGGACGAGCTCATCCTCGTCTTCGACCTCGGCGGCGGAACGTTCGACGTCTCCCTCCTCGAGGTGGGCAAGGACGACGACTTCTCGACCATCCAGGTCCGTGCGACCTCGGGCGACAACCGCCTCGGCGGCGACGACTGGGACCAGCGCGTCGTCGACCACCTGGTCAAGCGCTTCAAGGACTCGACCGGCGTCGACGTCTCGAAGGACAAGATCGCGCGTCAGCGCCTCAAGGAGGCCGCGGAGCAGGCGAAGAAGGAGCTCTCCTCGAGCACCTCGACCAGCATCCAGCTGCCCTACCTCTCGCTCACCGAGAACGGCCCGGCGAATCTCGACGAGACGCTCACCCGCGCCAAGTTCGAGGAGCTCACCAGCGACCTGATCGAGCGCACCCGCAAGCCCTTCACCGACGTCATCGCCGAGGCGGGCGTCAAGGTCGAGGACATCGCGCACGTGGTCCTCGTCGGCGGCTCGACCCGCATGCCGGCCGTGGCCGAGCTCGTCAAGAAGCTCACCGGCGGCAAGGAGCCCAACAAGGGCGTCAACCCGGACGAGGTCGTCGCCGTCGGCGCCGCGCTGCAGGCCGGCGTCCTCAAGGGCGAGCGCAAGGACGTCCTCCTGATCGACGTGACCCCGCTCTCGCTGGGCATCGAGACCAAGGGCGGGATCATGACGAAACTCATCGAGCGCAACACCGCGATCCCGACCAAGAGGTCCGAGACCTTCACCACGGCCGACGACAACCAGCCGTCCGTCGCGATCCAGGTCTTCCAGGGCGAGCGCGAGTTCACCCGCGACAACAAGAACCTGGGCACGTTCGAGCTGACCGGCATCGCGCCGGCCCCGCGCGGCATCCCGCAGGTCGAGGTCACCTTCGACATCGACGCCAACGGCATCGTCCACGTGTCCGCGAAGGACAAGGGCACCGGCAAGGAGCAGTCGATGACGATCACGGGCGGCTCGTCGCTGCCCAAGGACGACATCGACCGCATGGTCCGCGAGGCCGAGGAGCACGCCGCCGAGGACAAGGCCCGCCGCGAGGCCGCCGAGATCCGCAACAACGCCGAGACCCTGGCGTACTCGATCGACAAGCTGATCAAGGACAACGAGGACAAGCTGCCCGAGGACGTCAAGTCCGAGGTGCAGGGAGACGTCGACGCGCTGAAGACCGCGCTCGCCGGCGACGACGACGCGGCCGTCAAGACCGCGTTCGACGCCCTCAACGCCTCGCAGACCAAGATCGGCCAGGCGATCTACTCCCAGGACCAGGCCGCGCAGAGCGCCCCCGCGGACGCTCCGGCCGACGGTGACAAGAAGGACGACGAGGACATCGTCGACGCCGAGGTCATCGACGAGGACGAGCCGAAGGACACGAAGTAGCCATGGCAGCCGAGAACGAGCCCCAGGACCTCCCCGAGGAGCAGCCGGTCACCGGCGGCGAGGCGGGAGCCGAGGCGGCGCAGGACGCCCAGGACCAGGAGGGCCTCATCGAGGCCGAGGGGCCCGACGTCGAGACCAGCCTCTCGGACGCCGACCTCTCGTTCCTCTCGGGACAGTCCAGCGCCGAGACGCTCGCGGCCGAGCACCTCGCCGACCTCCAGCGGGTGACCGCCGAGTACGCGAACTACCGCAAGCGAACCGAGGCCAACCGCCAGGTCGACAAGGAGCGGGCGATCGGCGACGCGGTGAAGGTCATCCTCCCCGTGCTCGACGACCTCGACCGCGCCGAGAAGCACGGCGACCTCGCCGAGGGCGGGCCCTTCACGGCCATCGCGCAGAAGCTGCGCGGCGGAGTGGAGAAGCTCGGCCTGGTGAAGACCGGCGCCGTGGGCGACCTGTTCGACCCGAACATCCACGAGGCGATCTTCCAGCAGCCCACCCCCGGCGCCGAGACCTCCACGGTCGCGGACGTCGTCGAGGCGGGCTACTACCTCGGAGGCTCGCTGCTCCGGGCCGCCAAGGTGGTCGTGGCAGTCCCCGCCGACTGACCCCGCCACCGGCACCACCACCGCGGAGGACCCCGCCCCGCTCGGCAGCACGCTGCCGGACCGGGGCGGGGTCCCTCGCCGCATTCGACACAGGAAGAGGCACATGGCCAGCCAGGATTGGTTCGACAAGGACTTCTACAAGGTCCTCGGCGTGTCCAAGGACGTCTCCGCCGCGGACCTGAAGAAGACCTACCGCAAGCTCGCCCGCCAGTTCCACCCCGACTCCAACCCGGGGGACGCGAAGGCCGAGGCGCGCTTCAAGGAGATCAGCGAGGCGTACACCGTGCTCTCGGACGCCGAGCAGCGCAAGGAGTACGACCAGATCCGCGCCATGGGCGGCGGAGCGCGCTTCACCGCGGGAGGCCAGCCCGGAGGGTTCGACGACGTCTTCGGCGGCATGTTCGGCCAGGGCGGGCGCACCTCCTACAGCACCCAGCAGGGCCCGCCGCCGGGCTTCGAGGACATCCTCGGCGGCATGTTCGGCGGCGGAGGCAGCCGCTTCGGCCAGCCCAGCGGCGGCTACCGCGGCTTCGGCGGCCCGCAGAAGGGCGCCGACGTCACCGCCAGCACCACCATCGACTTCCGCACCGCGACCCGGGGCGACACCGTCCAGCTGCAGACCGGCGACGGGCGCACCCTCTCGGTGCGCATCCCCGCCGGCGTGGCCGACGACCAGAAGATCCGCGTCCGCGGCAAGGGCCGCCCCAGCCCGGACGGCGGCGATCCCGGCGACCTGGTGCTCACCGTCTCGGTGCGCAAGCATCCGGTGTTCGAGCGCGACGGGCTGAACCTGCGCGTGACGGTCCCCGTGACCTTCGTCGAGGCCGTCTTCGGCGCGACGATCGAGGTGCCGACCCTCGGCGGCGAGCCCGTCAAGCTCCGGGTCGCCGCAGGCACCCCGAGCGGCCGCGTCCTGCGCGTCAAGGGCCGCGGCGTCACGACCCCCAAGGGCACGGGCGACCTGCTCGCCGTCCTGCAGGTCGCCGTCCCGAGCCACCTGTCCGCCGCCGCCCGTGAGGCCCTCGAGGCCTACGCCGCCGCCGAGCCGGACGAGGACCCGCGCGAGGACATCCTGGAGAAGGCCCGCTACTAGCACCGGATCGGCGCGACCGGTCGGAGGAGGAGACATGGACGAGAACACGCCCGTCTTCGCGATCGCCGTCGCCGCCGAGCTGGCGGGGATGCACCCGCAGACGCTCCGGCAGTACGACCGGCTCGGGCTCGTGAGCCCGACCCGCACCGCGGGCAAGTCGCGCCGCTACTCGATGCGCGACGTGGTGCAGCTGCGCGAGGTCGCCCGGCTCTCCTCCGAGGGCGTCTCGCTCGAGGGCATCGCGCGCATCCTGCAGCTCGAGAACCAGGTGCAGTCGCTCTCGCAGCGGGTGCGCGAGCTGGAGTCGGCCCTCGCCGACGAGCTCCTGAACCGGCCGGGCCGCCGCGTGTTCGCCGCCGGACTCGAGGGGGACGTGGTCACTCTGCGCCACGGCACGCGCGCGCAGCGCCGGACCGAGCTGGTCGTCTGGCGCCCCGCGCCACGATCAGGGGCCGCCGACGACGCCACACCCTGAACGAGGGGTAGCCTGACCGGGCGCCGCCCCGTCATCGCGGCGCCTGCCCCTCCGCTCGGGGCGGAGAGCAGGAGGACCGCCGTGGACCACGACAGCAGCACCCCGCGCGACGAGCGCGACGCCCGCCGGGAGCAGGCCGCCCAGGAGCAGTCCACCCCGGAGCAGGTGTCGAACGCTGCTCGACAGGAGCAGGCCCCGGACTCCACGCGCGCGTCCCGCAGGACGCCCGTCGTCCCCGACAACGGGTTCTCCCGCGAGTCCTACGCGATCCACGCCGCCCGCAGCGACCTCCCCCTCTTCTCGGATGCGCTGAACGCCGGCCGCGACGACTCCGGCTGGCTGTCGTCGCTCTCGAGTACCCTCGCCGGTCCCACCGGGCCGGTCGGCTCCCCGGACTCGGCCGCCGAGACGGCGCAGGCCGCGCTCGACCGCCGCACGCGCCGTCGGAGCGACGAGTCCGACTCCTGAGCCGCGGCCCCGGCTAGTCGCGCAGGCGAGTGGCGGCCATCCGGGCGTCGACCAGGCGGCCGCCGCTGAGGCGGGCGAGGATCACGGAGCCGAACGGCAGCGCGCGCACCAGGGGCAGACCCTCGACCCGCTCCTCGTCCGTGTAGCCGAGGAGGACGTACATGCCGACCACGGCGATCGCGGCGATCGTCGCGACCCGCGCCGGGATCTGGTCCATCGTGCCGCCTCCGCCGTCGATCGGCTCGGCGAGCGTGACGCACATGAGGAAGATCGACGCGTAGACCGCCAGGTGCACGTGGGAGCGGCTCCACGGGCGCGCGAGCGCGGCGATCGGCAGGATCCAGAGGGCGTACCAAGGGTGGATGGCGGTCGACGCCGTCACGAACGCGAGCAGCGCGCCGGACAGGCGGGCGAGCGGATCGATGGAGCGCCGCGACAGCATGAGGCGCGCAGCGATCAGGCCGGCGAGCCCGAGCGCGAGGATCTTGACCACGGCGATCGCCGCGGCGGGGTCGTGACCGGTGAACTCGACGGCGCGGGAGACCGAGACCGTGACGAACGACATCGGCGCGTACCAGTGCAGGATCGAGCCGGGCACGACCATCGCCGCGACCCAGCCGACCCCGACGCCCGCGAGCAGCCCGACGGCGACCACGAGGCCGAGCGCTCCGGCGCCCGTCCAGAGCCAGCCGCGGGTGCGCTCGCGCCACGTCGCGTCGTGGCGCAGCCACAGGAGCGCGAGCACGGGGAGCGCGATCACGGCGATCGGCTTGATCGCGATCGCTCCGGCCATCAGCACGACGGCGGCGATGCGCCGGTCGGTCTGGGCGTAGTAGAGCGACGCGAGGATGAGCGCCAGCATCACGGAGTCGTTGTGGCCGGCGACGACGAAGAGCACGAGGGTCAGCGGGTTGGCGACGATCGTCCAGGCGGTGAGCGGGACCGAGAGGCCGCGCAGGCGCGCCAGGCGGAGCGCGTAGACGGCCATGACGGCCACGCCCGCGACCGACACGGCGCGGAGCATCGCGATCGAGAGCTCCGGTGCGCCGTAGCCCGCGAACTGCACGGCGGTGCGCTCGATCAGGAGGTAGAGGGGCCCGTAGGGCGTGGGCGTGTCGGCCCAGAGCGGGTCGACGCCGAGGTCGAACCAGCCCGGGAGCGTCGCGACGCCGTGGGTGTAGGGGTCGATGCCCTGGGTCATCAGGCGACCCTGCGCCACGTAGGAGAACATGTCGTGGCTGAACAGCGGCACCGTCACGAGGAGCGGAGCGGTCCAGGCGAGGGCCGCCACCACGATGGTGCGGACGGAGCCGGGGCCCGCCGCGAGCGCGACCGTGCGCAGGCGGAGCCACGCGATCAGCAGCAGCATCCCGCCGCCCACGACGAGGGCGCCGCTGGACTCGGTGAGCCAGCCCGTGGCGCGGATCGAGGCGACGACAGGCCAGTCGCGGATGGGCGAGCCGGCGGGCAGGTAGCCCACGCCGAGCGAGCCGAGGAGGATCGCGATCGAGCCCAGCAGGCCCGTCGCCAGCGGTGCAGCCTCCATGAAGCGGAGCCGCGGTCGGCGCTGCCGTCCCGTTGCCCGGGCCGTGACCGGCCGCTCGATCGTCCCCCGTGAAGCCATCGGAGCCACGCTAAAGGATGGGACTCCGAAGTGCATGGACGGCCGGTGAACGGTTGATCAGTCGGCGCTCAGGTTGTACAAGCACCCGCACGCGCACCGATCAGGGCAGGCGCGGCACCGGGGCCGGCTCCGCGAAGCGCAGCTGGTTGCCGAACGGATCGATCACGTCGAGCGCGAAGCCGAACGGCGTGCGGGTGATCCGCGGGTTGAGGTAGGGGTACGCCTTCGCGTCGAGCTCGGCGTGCAGCTCGCGGACACCGCGGAGGGCGACGTGCACCGCGGCGCCGGGACTGCCGTCGCGGTGGTGCTCGCTGAGGTGCAGGCGGAGCCCCGAGCGCGACACCTGCAGGTAGAGGGGGGCGTCGAGCGCGGCGCGGTGCTCCCAGTCCACCTCGAAGCCGAGGTAGTCGACGTAGAACTCGCCCGCCTTGGCGACCGAGAAGATCCGCAGGATCGGCACGGCCGCCTCCAGTCGCACCGGCTCGAGCCGGTCCGGCTCCTCCGCGCTCGACCGGTCCCGTGCACGCCGTCTCGTCTCCACGCCACGAGGCTAGCCGCCCCGCGGTCGGCCCGGCGCCGGAGGGTCAGTCGACGAGACCGAGACCGCGCAGCAGCCGGAGGGTCTCGACCCCGGCGGGCGGGCAGCGGCCCGCATCGGAGCCGTCGACCCAGTGCAGCGAGTCGATCTCGCCGCTCGGGCGCGCCTCCCGGTCGAGCTCGGCGGCGAAGACGCTCATGTGGACCTCCCGCCCCTCCGGCTCGCCGTGCGCCTGGGTGCGGACGGTGAACAGGGGCTCGAGGCCGAGCGCGACGGCACCGAGCTCCTCGCGGGTCTCGCGGGCCGCCGCCTCGATCCCGCTCTCGCCCTCGTCGACCTTGCCGCCGGGGAGGTAGAGGACGTCGCGGCCCCGCGCCGTGACCATCAGGACGCGCCGGTCGCGGAGGACGGCGACGGCGGACACGACGATCGGCGGGAGGGTGCTCATCCGCTCATCATGCCCGCCGCGGGCGGACCGGCTCGGCGCCCCCGCGGCTACCATGGGGGCACACCAGAAGGACGCGCGCAGCCGGCGCGCGCCGGGGCCCCGTGCGCCCGAACAGCTGAGGAGCAACCCGTGGCAGAACCCACCACCCTCGACAAAGTCATCACCCTCGCGCAGCACAGGGGATTCGTCTTCCCCTCGGGTGAGATCTACGGGGGCACCCGCTCCGCGTGGGACTACGGGCCGCTCGGCGTGGAGTTCAAGGAGAACATCAAGCGCCAGTGGTGGAAGACCTTCGTGCAGGGCCGAGGCGACGTCGTCGGCCTGGACTCCGCGGTCATCCTGCCCACGGCGATCTGGCACGCCTCGGGACACGTCGGCGTCTTCTCGGACCCGCTGACCGAGTCGCTGATCACCCACAAGCGCTACCGCGCCGACCACCTCTTCGAGAAGTACGAGGAGGTCAACGGCCACCCGCCCGTGAACGGCCTCGCCGACATCCCCGACCCGGAGCACCCCGACAAGGTCGGCCAGTGGACCGAGATCAAGCAGTTCTCGGGCCTGATGAAGACCTACCTCGGCGTCGTCGACGACGAGTCGGGTCTGCACTACCTGCGTCCCGAGACCGCCCAGGGCATCTTCACCAACTTCGCGAACGTGCTGCAGAGCGCCCGTCGCAAGCCGCCCTTCGGCATCGGCCAGATCGGCAAGGCGTTCCGCAACGAGATCACCCCCGGCAACTTCATCTTCCGCACCCGCGAGTTCGAGCAGATGGAGCTCGAGTTCTTCGTCGAGCCCGGCACGGACGAGGAGTGGCAGGAGACCTGGATGCAGCTCGCCTGGGACTGGTTCGTCGGGCTCGGGATGAACCCCGAGAACATCCGGCAGTACGAGCACCCGAAGGACAAGCTCTCCCACTACTCCAAGCGCACCGTCGACATCGAGTACCGCTTCAGCTTCGCCTCGGGCGAGTGGGGCGAGCTGATGGGAGTCGCGAACCGCACCGACTACGACCTCAAGACGCACATCGAGCACTCGGGCAAGGACCTCTCGTTCTTCGACCAGAACAAGAACGAGCGCTACGTGCCGTTCGTGATCGAGCCGTCGTTCGGTCTCACCCGCGCGCTCATGGCGTTCCTCGTCGACGCCTACGAGGAGCAGGAGCTGCCGCCGAACGCCAAGGGCAAGGTCGAGACGCGGACCGTGCTGCACCTCGACCCGCGCCTGGCGCCGGTGAAGGTGGCCGTGCTGCCGCTCTCGCGCAACGAGGCCCTCTCGCCGCTCGCGCGCCGCGTCGCCGACCAGCTGCGCCAGCTCTGGAACGTCGACTTCGACGACTCCGGAGCGATCGGCCGCCGCTACCGCCGCCAGGACGAGATCGGCACCCCGTACTGCGTGACCGTCGACTTCGACTCGCTCGAGGACGACGCCGTGACCGTTCGCGACCGCGACACGATGAAGCAGGAGCGCATCCCGCTCGAGCAGCTCGAGTCGTACCTCTTCACCGGGCTCCGCGGGGCCTGACACTCCTCCCGGGACGCCGCCGACCGGACGGGCCGGCGGCGTCCCGCCGGGCGCGGACCAGCCGGCCTTGCGGTCAGCGCTCGCGGGCGAGCAGGGCGAAGACGAGGGTCGAGGTCCACTCGCCCTTGCAGAACTCGTCCTCCCGGTGGTGCGCCTCGAGGCGCATCCCGAGGCGCTCGCAGAGGCGGGCGGACGCGGTGTTCCGAGCGTCGAGCTGCGCGATCACGCGGTGCGCGCCGAGGGTGTCGAACGCGAGGTCGAGCAGCGCCCGGGCGGCCTCGGTCGCGTAGCCGCGCCCCTGCGCCTCCGGGTGCAGCACCCAGCCGATCTCGACCGCCTCCTGCTCGACGGACGTCGCGATGAGCGTGAGGTCGCCGATCATCCGCCCGGCGAGGACGCCCTCCCGGGGGACGATCGCCAGCACGGCCACGTCGCCGTCGGCGGCGAGCCGTGTCGAGGGGAGGCGGCGCTGCAGGTGCGCCCGCGACTCCTCGGGGGTGCGCACCGGCCAGCGGAGGAACCGGACGGCGTCGGCGTCGCCCTGTTAGCGCGCGTGGTCCTCGGCGTCCTCCGGTCCGAGGGGACGCAGGAGCAGGCGCTCGGTGAGCAGCGGCGCGGAGCGCAGCGGCTCCGCATCGAAGGGGAGCCGGAGGCTCACGCGGTGGCGGCGTCCGCGTCGGGGCGCGCGGCGGCGGCGGGCTCGGCCGGGACCTCGATGCCGAAGAGCGCCTCGAGCCCGGTGAGGTAGGCCTCCTGGGCTCCGGCGCGCGCGTAGTCGCGGGCGCGGACGCTCGGGGTGTGCAGCAGGACGCCGGCGAGGTGGCGGAGCGCCTGCTCGGTGCGGCCGTCCTCGTCGCCGCGCGAGCGGGCCCGCTCGATCTCGGCGTCGAGCGCGTCGAACACGTGGGCGCGCAGGGCGACGACGGCCGGAGTGAGGCTCTTCTCGTCGGCGACGTCCGAGAACTTCCGGGCCGCCTTGTCGACGAGCGCGCGCGCCTGCTGCGACGCGTCGAGCACATCGAGAGGCGCGTGCAGGCTGATCGTCTCGAGGTCGAGGAGCTCGACGCCGGCGACCGAGGTGACGTCGGAGGCGACGTTGCGCGGCAGGCCCAGGTCGATCACGAGCTGGCGCTCGCGGGAGAAGCCCTGGAGGCGCCCGGCGGCGAGCAGGGCGGCGTCGAGCACGGGCTCCTGGGTCGTGGTGCAGGTGATGACGATGTCGGCCGAGACCGCCTCGAGCGGGAGATCGGAGGCGGCGATGGGCCGGAGCGAGCGGCGGGCGGCGAAGCCCTCGGCGCGGCCGGAGGGGGAGTGCACGGCGATGTCCACCACTCCGCGGTCGCGCAGGGCCGCGACGGTCGCCCGCGCGTAGCTGCCGGTGCCGACGAGGAGGACGCGGGCGGCCCGCCAGTCGGTGACGCGGCTCGCGGCCAGGTCGAGCGCGAGGCGCACGATCGAGCGGCCGGCGCTGCCGAGGCCGGTGCGGTTCTTGATGCCGCGCGAGGTCTGCGAGGCGCGCTGGAACAGGCGCTCGAGCTCGGAGGAGGTGGTGCCGAGGCGGCGCGCCTCCTCGAGGGAGCGGCGGACCTGGCCCGCGATCTCGCCCTCGCCGACCACGACGGACTCGAGCCCGCTGGAGACGGCGAAGAGGTGCTCGGCCACCCGGTCGCCCGAGACGACGTCGACGCTCCCGCGCAGCTCGTCCTGCTCGACGCCGGTCGCGGCGCTGACGGCTGCAGTGGCGGCCTCGACGGCGACGGCCTGCGCGGCGGTCAGCGGCTCCTCGATGTCGAGGTAGGCCTCGAAGCGGTTGCAGGTCGCGACGACGACGGCTCCGGAGACGAAGTCGATCCCCTCGGAGAGGGCCGCGGTCACGGCGGAGGAGTCGACGGAGAGCTTCTCGAGGAGATCGAAGCTGGCGTTCTTGTGCGACGCCGTCAGACACAGAAGCACCACGTCAGTCTACGCGCGCTCTGCGGGGCGGGGTCCCCGGACTGGGGAGGAATGCACGGATGCGCCTGGAATAATGCCGCGGTGACCTCCCCCACCGACGGCCTGCTCGATCCGCTGCACCCCCTCTCCGCCGGCCGCACGGCCGACTCGCTGCTCCTGCGCGCCTACCGCTCCGAGCGGGGCGAGAGGACGCCCGTCTGGTTCATGCGCCAGGCCGGCCGCAGCCTTCCGGAGTACCGGGCCCTGCGCACCGACACGAAGATGCTCGACGCCTGCCTCGACCCGGCGCTGGCGAGCGAGATCACCCTGCAGCCGGTGCGGCGCCACGGAGTGGACGCGGCCATCTTCTTCAGCGACATCGTGATCCCGCTGCGGCTCGCGGGCGTCGGCGTCGACATCGTCCCCGGGCGCGGTCCGGTGCTCGAGAAGCCGGTGCGCACGGCCGCCGACGTCGCCGAGCTCGCCTCGATCGACCCGTCCGTGCTCGACGAGACGCTCGAGCCCATCCGCGAGGGCGTGCGCCGCACCGTCGCGGGCCTCGGCGACACCCCGCTCATCGGCTTCGCCGGCGCTCCCTTCACCCTGGCCGCCTACCTGGTGGAGGGCGGCCCGTCCAAGGACCACCTGCGCGCTCGGACGATGATGCACGCCGACCCCGCCGCCTGGGCCCAGCTGATGGAGTGGACCGCCGAGGTCACCGGCCGCTTCCTCCGCGCGCAGGTGCTCGCCGGGGCCAGCGCCGCGCAGCTCTTCGACTCCTGGGCCGGGGCGCTCTCGCTCTCGGACTACACGACCCACGTCGCTCCCGCATCCGCGCGCGCCCTCGTCCACGTGCGCGACCTGGCGTTCGACCACGGGGAGACGCGCCGCAACGTCCCGATCGTGCACTTCGGCGTCGGCACCGGCGAGCTGCTCGGAGCGATGCACGGCATCGGCGCCGACGTGGTGGGCGTCGACTACCGGATCCCGCTCGACGAGGCCAACCACCGCCTCGGCGGCTTCGTGCCGGTGCAGGGCAACGTCGACCCGGCGCTGCTGACCGCGCCGTGGGAGGTCCTCGAGTCCCACGTCGACGACGTGCTCCGCCGGGGCCTGAGCGCCCCCGCGCACGTGCTCAACCTCGGCCACGGCGTGCCGCCCGAGACCGACCCCGACGTGCTCACGCGCCTCGTCGCGTTCGTGCACGCCTGGCGGCCGTGAGCGAGGAGCGCCCCCGCGACGCGGCGTCGTACGACGTCGCGGTCGTCGGCGGCGGAGTGGCGGGGCTCGCCGCCGCCGCGGAGTGCCTGCGCATCGGCCTGCGCGTCGTGGTGCTCGAGGCGGGGGAGCGGGTCGGCGGCTCCGTCTCTCCGCTCGCCCTGGCCGGAGCCGCGCTCGACGCGGGCGCCGAGAGCTTCGCCACCCGCGGCGGCCACGTCGAGCGGGCGCTCGCCGCGCTGACCCTCGACGGCGTCCCGCTCGCCGAGTCGATCGTCGAGCCCCGGACGCACGGCTCGTGGCTGCACCTCTCGGGCGGCCGCTCCGTGCCGTCGCCCCGGGCCGGCATCCTCGGCATCCCCGGCACGCCGCTCGCCCCCGACGTCGTGCGGGCGATCGGCCGCCGCGGCGCCTGGCGCGCCTGGCTCGACACCCTGATGCCGGTGCTGCGCATCGGCCGCGCGCACTCGCTCGCCGAGCTGGTGCGCACCCGGATGGGCGAGCGCGTGCTCGAGGACCTGGTCGCGCCGGTCGTCTCCGGCGTCTACTCGAGCCGGCCGGACGACATCGACGTCGACCTGGCCGCACCCGGACTGAACGGCGCGCTCACCCGCGCGGGCTCCCTCGCCCGGGCCGTGGCCGCCCTCCGCGCGAACCTCCCGGCCGGAGTCGCGGTCCGCGGGCTCGAGGGCGGGATGCACCGCCTGGTCGCCGCGCTGGTCCAGCGGATCGACTACCTCTCCGGCGAGATCCGCACCGGCACCTCCGTGCAGCGGCTCGAGGGCTCCGACGGGGACTTCGTCCTGACCCTCGCCGACGGCACTCTGAGCGCCCGAGCGGTGATCGTCTCGACGCCGGAGCGCGACGCCCGGGCGCTGCTCGCCGGCCTCGCTCCCGCCGTCGCGGAGCGCGCCGACGAGGCGCCCCACGACTCCGTCGAGCTGGTGACCCTGGTCCTCGACGACGCCCGCCTGGACGCAGCCCCCCGCGGCTCCGGCGTGCTCGTGGCGCCCACCGCCACCGACGTCACGGCCAAGGCGATCACGCACGCGACCGCGAAGTGGGACTGGCTGGCCGCCTCCCTCCCTCCCGGCCGCCACGTGCTGCGCCTCTCCTACGGGCGCCCGGGCGAGCGCCCGCCGCTCGAGGGGCGCACCGATGCCGAGGCGGCCGCGATCGCCCTGCTCGACGCCTCGACGCTGCTCGGACTCGCCCTCGATCCGGCGTCGCTCGTCGACTCCGCCCGGGTGCGCTGGGCCAACGTCCGGCCCGCCGCGGCGCTGGGCCGCCGCGCGCACCTGGAGGCGTTCCGCGAGGCGCTCCTCCCGATCGAGGGAGTCGCCGTGACCGGCACCTGGATCGCGGGCACGGGCCTCGCCTCGGTGCTCCCGCACGCCGCCGAGACGGCCGCCCTTATCCGGCGCCGACTGGTGCGTCAAGGAGTCGGGCTGCCGAGCGACGCCCGCGACGCCGACGGCTACTCTTAGGCCCAGGCATCCGCGCGAGCGCGCGGCGTGCCCCGGCACGAGTGGTCACCGACCGCGTGGACGATCGCGAGAGCGACCCAGGACGAGGAGTAGGCGTGAAGGGCAAGATTCTTTTCGTGGCAGGAGCCGCAGCCGGGTACGTGCTGGGAGCACGCGCCGGCCGCAAGCGGTACGAGCAGATCGCCTCGGCGGCAGGCCGCTTCTGGCGGACCCAGCCGGTGCAGGACGTCGCGGGCGCCGTCGGCGGTGCCGCGAAGACCCAGCTGAGCAGCGTCTCGGACAAGGCGTACGAGGTCGTGCGCTCGGTGGTCGTCAAGGCCGTGTCCGGCGGCAGGAAGGCCCAGGGAGCGAGCGACGCGGAGGCGTCGGCCGCCGCCCGCAAGGCGGCCTCGAAGGTCGACGAGGCCGCGGCGTCGGCCGGCTCCGGCGGGTCGACGACGTCCACCTCCACCAGCAGGGCCTAGTGCTCATCCCTCCGGCCGTGCCAGGCGCGCGCCGGCCGGCACGTCCCACCCTCGAGGAGCTCCCGTGGTGAACGAACGCAATCCCAAGAACGCCCGATCACTGGGAGAGCTGGTCAGCGACCTGCCCGGCCTCGTGATCGAGCTCGTCAAGGCCGAGGTCGCCTCGCTGAAGAACGAGCTGGCGGGCAAGGCGAAGAGCGCGGGTCTGGCCGTCGGCCTGTTCGCGGTCGCGGCCTTCCTCCTCCTGACCGCGTGGGCGACGCTGGTCGCCTTCGCGATCATCGGCATCGCCTCCTGGCTTCCGGCCTGGCTGTCGGCGCTGATCGTGACGGTCTTCTTCCTCCTGGTGGCCGTGATCCTCGCCCTCGTCGGCGTGCGCACCATCAAGAAGGCCGTGCCGCCGGTGCCGCAGGACTCGATCGACAGCATCAAGAAGGACGTCCAGGCGTTCAAGGGAGTGGGCAGCTATGACAACTGAGCGATCCGTCAGCAGCACCACGCCCCGCTTCGTCGACCCGGCGGAGCTGAAGCCCGGCCAGCTGAAGGCCGACATCGAGCGCGCTCGCTCCGAGCTCGCCGCGACCCTCGACGCGATCGAGTACAAGGTCAACGTGCCGCGCAAGGTGCGTACCGCCCAGCGGACGATCGAGCGCAAGCTCCAGGTGGTGCGCCGCCAGAACCCCTCCGCGCTGATCGCCGGAGCGGTCGGCGCCGCCGCCGCCGTGGGCCTCGTCGTTTGGGGCGTCGCGAAGCAGATCATCGAGGACTGAGTGCCGGAGGGCCCGGGGCGCTAGCGTCCCGGGCCCTCCGGCGCCAGAGCCCCCGCCGCTTTTGTGCATCGGCACGAGCGGAGGGATGATGGATCAATGACCGATCAGACCGCCGGCACGGCGGGTCCCGTTCAGTCCGCCCCCGACACGAGCGCCGCCGCTCCGGCGCCGCAGCCCCCCGCCGATCAGGATCACTCCGATCAGGCCCTGGGATACACGCTCTGGGCGGTTCTCCGCAGGGATCCCGCACGTCCGTTCACCCTCTCCAGCGACGCCGTGGATCCCGCGGTGAAGCAGTACGAGCACCTCGTCGCCCAGCTCGAGGGCGAGGGCGTGACCGTCCGCGGCACCTACGACGTCTCGGCCCTGCGCGCCGACGCCGACATCATGCTGTGGCTCACGGGCCCGGCGCCCGAGGAGCTGCAGCGGGCCTACCGCGAGCTGCGGCGCACGGAGCTGCTGGTCGGCCTCCTGCCGACGTGGAACGCGATGGGCGTGCACCGCGACGCCGAGTTCAGCTCGAACCACCTCCCCGCCTACATGCGCGGGAAGGCGCCGGCCCGCTGGCTCACGGTCTACCCCTTCGTCCGCTCCTACGAGTGGTACATCCTCCCCGAGGAGGAGCGCCGCGCGATGCTCGCCCAGCACGGGCGCCAGGGCTCGCGGTTCCGCTCCGTCCTGACCAACACGGTCGCCTCGTTCTCGCTCGGCGACTACGAGTGGATCCTCGCCCTCGAGGACGAGGAGCTCGTCAACCTCGTCGACCTCATGCGCGACCTGCGCGCCACCGAGGCCCGCCGCCACGTGCGCGAGGAAGTCCCCTTCTACACAGGCCGGCGCATCGACGCCGACCAGATCGCCGAGGTGCTCCGATGAGCGACACGACCAGCGAGCCGATCCTCGTCCGCGGGGCCACCCCTGCGGCGGCGTCCGGCCCCGAGCACGTCGAGGTCCCCGTGGCCTACGACGCGATCCTCCTCGCCGGCTTCGGCGGGCCCGAGGGGCAGGACGACGTCATCCCGTTCCTCCGCAACGTCACCCGCGGCCGCGGCATCCCGGAGGAGCGCCTCGAGGAGGTCGCCCACCACTACCGCCACTTCGGCGGCGTCAGCCCGATCAACGCGCAGAACCGCGCGTTGAAGAAGGCGCTCGAGGCCGAGCTCGCGAACCGCGGCATCGACCTCCCCGTGCTCTGGGGCAACCGCAACTGGGCGCCCTACATGAGCGAGGCCGTCGCCGAGGCGAAGGAGCGCGGGTTCACCAACCTGCTCGCCATCGCCACCAGCGCGTACTCCTCCTTCTCGTCCTGCAGGCAGTACCGCGAGGACTACGCGGCGGCGCTCGACGCGACCGGCCTCGAGGGCGAGCTGCGGATCGACAAGGTGCGCCAGTTCTTCGACCACCCCGGCTTCGTCATGCCGTTCGTCAAGGCCGTCCACGACGGGCTCGACGAGCTGCGCGAGCGGATGCCCGACCTCGATGTCACGTCCGAGGTGGAGGTGCTGTTCTCGACGCACTCGATCCCCATGGCCGACGCCGAGCGCAGCGGACCTCACGAGCGCCACGACGACGGCACCGTCGTCGACGTGCACGAGTTCGGACCGGGCGGTGCCTACGAGGCGCAGCACCTCGCCGTCGCCGAGGTCGTCATGGCCGCCGCCACGGACGAGGACGTGCCCTGGCAGCTGGTCTACCAGTCGCGCTCCGGCCCGCCCACCCAGCCCTGGCTCGAGCCGGACATCAACGACGCCATCGCGGAGCTGCCGGCCCGCGGCCGCCGCGCGCTGCTGATCGTCCCGCTCGGCTTCGTGTCCGACCACATGGAGGTCATGTGGGACCTCGACAACGAGGCCCTCGAGACCTCGGAGGAGCACGGACTCGTCGCGCTCCGCGTCGCGACCCCCGGCACGGACCCGGTCTACGTCTCCGGCCTGATCGACCTGGTCCTCGAGCGCGTCAACGGCGTGCCGACCGAGGACCGGGCCTCGATGACAGCGCTCGGCCCCTGGTACGACGTCTGCCGCCCCGGTTGCTGCGAGAACGTGCGAGCGGGGTTCAAGCCCGCCCTGGCGGGAGTCGCACCGTGATGAGGAGTCGTCTGTCGTGAGCATCAGAGTCGGCACCCGCGCGAGCGCGCTCGCGGTGGCGCAGACCCGGATGACGGCCGATCTGATGTCGGCCGCCGCGGGGGTCCCCGTGGAGCTGGTGCGCATCGAGTCGGACGGCGACCGCATGCGCGGCTCGCTCGCCTCCCTCGGCGGCACCGGCGTGTTCGTCAGCGCCCTGCGCGACGCGCTGCTCGCCGGGCGCTGCGATGCGATCGTGCACTCGCTGAAGGACCTGCCCACCGCTCCGGTGGAGGGCCTGCTGCTCGGAGCGGTCCCCGAGCGGGAGGACCCGCGCGACGCGCTCTGCGCCCGCGACGGGCTCACCCTGGCGACCCTGCCGGTCGGAGCCCGCGTGGGCACGGGCTCGCCCCGCCGGCGCGCGGCGCTGCTGGCCGCCCGTCCGGACCTCGAGATCGTGGACATCCGCGGCAACATCGACACCCGGCTCCGGAGGGTGCTGCCCGGCAGCGACTCGCCGCTGGACGCGATCGTGCTCGCCCTGTCCGGCCTGCGCCGCCTCGGCCGGGTCGACTCGATCACCGAGGTGCTCGGCTTCGACGTCTCCCCGCACGCCCCCGGTCAGGGAGCGCTGGCCATCGAGGTGCGCGACGAGGAGCCGTCGGAGGAGCTTCGCGCCGCTCTCGCAGCGGTCGAGCACGTGCCGACCCGCGCGGCGATCACGGCCGAGCGGTCGCTCCTCGCCTCCCTCGAGGCCGGGTGCGCCGCTCCGATCGGGGCCTCCGCGGTCGTCGAGGAGGACCGCGTCGTCCTGCACGGCGTGGTCTTCGCCGTCGACGGCGCGGCGTCCCTCGCACGGGAGGTCGCGGAGCCGGTCGATAACGGTTCGGTCGGCGGTGGTCGACACCGGGCGGATCCGCAGTATGGTGGTCGCGAACTGCCCGTCGTCGAAGCCGCGTTCCGTTGCGGCTCTCTGCTCGCTGACGCGCTTCTCGGTGCGGGTGCCGCCGAACTCGCACCCCTGGGAGCCCCTTCGTGATCGTCCCCGCCGCCTACTCCCAGTGGGAGAAGCCGTTGCAGGGGTGGCGCATCCTCGTCCCCCGCGGAGGCCCGTGGGGGGACGGTGTCGCCGCCGCTCTCCGTGCCAAGGGAGCCTCGCCCGTCGTCGCTCCGATGATCAACTTCGCGCCGACCGACGACTTCCCCGCGCTCGAGCAGGCCCTCGCCGACCTCGAGGCCGGCGCCTTCGACTGGATGACCGTCACGAGCGCCACCACGGTCGACGTCCTCTCCCTCCTGCGCACCACCGTGCCCGCGAGCACCAAGGTGGCGGCGGTCGGCGAGACCACGGCGGCCGCGCTCGTCGCCGCCGGCTACTCCGTCGACCTCGTCCCCTCCGAGGACAACTCCGCCCGCGGCCTCCTGGCCGAGTGGGAGGAGGCCACCGGCGGCCGGCACCCCCTGCGCGTGCTGACGCTGCGGTCCGAGATCGCCAAGCCGCTGCTCACCGAGGGCCTCACCCGCATCGGGCACGACGTGCGCTCCGTGGTCGCCTACCGTACGGTCGGCGTCCCGGTGGAGGAGCGCGTCGTGGCGGATGTCGCCGGCGGAGCCGTGCACGCGATCCTCGTCACCTCGGGCAGCGTGGCGGAGCAGGTCCAGAAGCAGCTCGGCCCGGTGCCCGAGTCGATCCTCGTCGCCGCGATCGGCCCGCAGACCGCGAAGGACGCCCGCGCCTTCGGCCTGCGCGTCGACGTCGTCGCCGACGAGCGCTCGGCCTCCTCCCTCATCGACGCGGTCGCCGCCGTCGCCACGGAGCGCGCTCCCCGCTGAGCCGCCTCCCCGGCGCGACGTCGGCCGGGAGGGGCGGGCCTCGCCCCGCAGGCCAGGGATCCGCCTCTCGGCTGATGTCGTGCGTCCGGAGCACCTCCACGGGGTGAGGCGTCCGCGCTCCCGGGAGGTGCTCGGCGGGGCGGGATTACGCTGGAGGACATGACTGCCATCCGCCCGCGCCGCCTCCGCACGACCCCCGCACTCCGCCGTCTCGTCCAGGAGACGCGCATACACCCGGCGCAGCTGATCCTGCCCCTCTTCGTGGCCGAGGGGACCACCGAGGCCCGGCCGATCGGGTCGATGCCGGGGGTGATGCACCACTCGCTGGACAGCGTCCGCGGAGCGGTGACGGAGGCGGCCGAGGCGGGGATCGGCGGCGTGATGCTGTTCGGCGTGCCCACCACGCGCGACGCGGTCGGCTCCGGTGCGACCGACCCCGACGGCGTGCTCAACGCCGCGACGCGGGTCGTCGTGGAGGAGGTCGACGACGCGCTGGTCGTGCAGACCGACCTGTGCCTGGACGAGTTCACCGACCACGGCCACTGCGGCGTGCTCGACGACCGCGGGCGCGTCGACAACGACGCCACGCTCCTCCGCTACGAGGAGATGGCGCTCGCCCAGGCCGAGGCCGGCTCCCACCTGCTCGGGCTCTCGGGGATGATGGACGGCCAGGTCGGAGCGATCCGCGCCGCTCTCGACGGCGCCGGGCACCTCGACACCGCGATCCTCGCGTACTCGGCGAAGTACGCCTCCAGCTTCTACGGTCCGTTCCGCGAGGCCGTGCAATCCACGCTCGAGGGCGATCGCCGCACCTACCAGCAGGACCCGGCGAACCGCCGCGAGGGCCTGCGCGAGGCGACCCTCGACCTCGCCGAGGGTGCCGACGTGGTGATGGTGAAGCCCGCCATGAGCTATCTCGACGTGCTCTCGGACGTCGCCTCCGTCTCGGACGTGCCGGTCTGGGCGTACCAGGTGTCGGGGGAGTACGCGATGATCGAGGCCGCCGCCGCGAACGGCTGGATCTCGCGCGAGCCGGCGATCCTCGAGTCGGTCACGGGGATCCTCCGCGCGGGGGCCGACGCGGTTCTCACCTACTGGGCCGTCGAGATCGCTCGCGACCTGCTGAGATAACCGCCTCCTCCTCCCGGGAGCGAGCCTCGGCATCTCGTCCGAAAGCGCTCCTCCGGCGCGAGGGCGCCGGGCGGCGCGCGTACCCTGGAGGGGTGACCACCTCGGCGAACGACACCCTGTACGAGCGTGCCCGGCACGCGATCCCCGGAGGCGTCAACTCGCCCGTCAGAGCGTTCCGCTCGGTCGGCGGGACCCCGCGCTTCATGGTCTCGGCCGCCGGCCCGTACATCACGGACGCGGACGGGCGCGAGTACGTCGACCTCGTCTGCTCCTGGGGCCCCGCCGTCCTCGGGCACGCGCACCCCGAGGTCGTCGCGGCGGTGCAGGAGGCGGCCGCCCGCGGTCTCTCGTTCGGCGCGTCCACTCCCGCCGAGACCGACCTCGCCGAGCTGGTCGAGGCGCGGATCACGGCCGGGGGAGTCTCGCCGATCGAGAAGCTCCGCCTGGTCTCCACCGGCACCGAGGCGACGATGACGGCGATCCGCCTCGCCCGCGGCGTCACCGGCCGCGACCTGCTGATCAAGTTCTCCGGCCACTACCACGGCCACTCCGACGGGCTGCTCGCCGATGCCGGCTCCGGTCTCGCGACCCTCTCGCTGCCCGCCTCCGCCGGCGTCACGGCCGCGACCGCGGCCCAGACGATCGTGCTGCCGTACAACGACCTCGAGGCGGTGCGCGCGGTCCTGGCCGAGCGTGGCGCCGACATCGCGGCGGTCATCACCGAGGCCGCGGCCGCCAACATGGGCGTGGTCGCTCCGGACCCGGGCTTCAACGCGGCCCTCGCCGAGCTCGTGCACGCGAACGGATCGCTGCTGATCATGGACGAGGTGCTGACCGGCTTCCGCGTGAGCGCCGGCGGCTGGTGGGGGCTCGAGAACCGCGGCGCCGAGGCTCCGTACCGGGCCGACCTCTACACCTTCGGCAAGGTCATCGGCGGAGGGATGCCGGTCGCGGCTCTCGGCGGCCGTGCGGACGTCATGGATCACCTGGCGCCGCTCGGGCCGGTGTACCAGGCGGGCACCCTCTCCGGGAACCCGGTCGCGGTGGCCGCGGGCATCCGGACGCTGCAGCTGGCCGACGACGCGGTCTACGCCTCGCTGGACGCCACGGCGCTGACTCTCCAGCGCGAGGTGTCGGCGGCGCTGACGGCCGAGGGCGTCGCGCACACGGTGCAGACGGCCGGGAGCCTCTTCAGCTTCATGTTCACGGACCTGGGCCGGCCGGTGCGCGACTACGCCGAGGTCCAGGCGCAGGAGTCGTTCCGCTACCCGGCGTTCTTCCACGCGATGCTCGATGCGGGCGTCTCGCTGCCGCCGTCGGTGTACGAGGCCTGGTTCGTCTCGGCCGCGCACGACGACGCGGCGATCGGGCGCATCGTGGACGCGCTGCCGGCGGCGGCGAAGGCCGCGGCGGCCGCTCGGGCGTAGGCTCCGGGGCCACCCGCGGATCAGGCGGGGGCCCGCCGCGCTGAAGCGGCGGACGTCCCGCGCGCCCGGCCGCCGGCGTGCGGCGACCGGGCAGGGGCCCTCAGCCCCGGCGCGAGACCGACTTCGGCAGCACGAACACCAGCGCGAAGGCGGCGACCGCCATCAGGGTGCTGAGGAGCATCGCGGGAGCCGCGGCGTCGAGGAAGCCCGAGGCGACCGTGTCCGGACCCGTGATGACGAGGCTCCCGAACAGCACGCTGCCGATGACCGCGATGCCCACGGCCGAGCCGATGCGCTGGATCGCCGAGATCACGCCGCTCGCCGCGCCCGCGTCCTGCGGGTCGACGGTCGAGACGATGAACTGCACGTTCGGGGCGATGAAGAAGCCGTTGCCGAGGCCTGCGATCAGCAGCGGCGGCAGGAGCTGCCAGTTGCTGATCGAGTCCGGGGTCGCGGTCAGCAGCACCAGCCAGACCCAGCCGAGCCCGATGGCGAGGAGCCCGCTGCCCATCACCAGGACGTTGCGCCCCAGGCGCGCGGTCATCCGGTTGCTCTGCGAGGAGCTGATGATGCTGCCGATCGCGAAGGGGATCGAGACCAGGCCCGACTCGAGCGCGGTGTGGCCGAGGCCCGACTGCCAGAGCAGCGAGATGGTGAAGAAGATGCTCGTGAAGGCCGCGAAGTAGACCAGCGCGAGGATCACGCCTCCGGTGAAGGCCGGGTGGCGGAACAGCGACGGCGGCACCAGGGGAGCGCGGCCGCGGCGGACGTGGAGGACCTCCCAGGCGCCGAACGCGGCGAGGAGCAGGACTCCGCCGGCGATCGAGAGGAAGGTCCACAGCGGCCAGCCCTCGTCCTCGCCCTGGATGAGCGGGACGAGCAGGGCGACCAGGCCGCCGGAGACGAGCACGAGGCCGAGCCAGTCGACGCCTCCGCTCGGGGCGCGGTCGCCGGCCTCGAGGTCGCGGCGGGCGGGGAGGAGGACCGCGGCGGCGATCAGGGTCGCGACGCCGATGGGCAGGTTCACCCAGAAGACCAGGCGCCAGCCGTTCTCGTCGCCGAAGGCCTGGATGATCAGGCCGCCGATGATCGGGCCGAGCGCCGACGAGACGCCGAGGACCGCGCCCATCACCGCGAAGGCCTTGCCGCGCGAGGGGCCGCGGAAGAGGAGCTGGATGTAGGCGTTGACCGCCGGGACGAAGACGCCGCCCGCCAGGCCCTGCACGATGCGGGCGATGACGAGCTGGGTGTCGTCCGCGGCCAGTCCGCACGCGAAGCTGGCGACGGTGAAGAGGGCGATGCCGCTGACGAAGACCCACTTGTGCCCGAAGCGGTCGCCGAGGCGGCCGGCGGGGATGAGGGCGAGGCCGAACGCGAGGGCGTAGCCGGAGATGATCCAGGAGAGCGTCGACTCGGAGGCGTCGAGCGTGGTGCGGATGGTGGGCAGCGCCACGTTCACGATCGTCGTGTCGAGCAGCGCGATGAACATGCCCGCGAGCAGGACGATCAGCGAGCGCCAGGCGCGCTTGTCGGGGGCGGGAGGGGCGCCGGTCGATCGGGCGGTCGACGTCTCGGTCATCGCAGGAGTGCCTTTCGAGCAGGGGGGGAG